>JAFWKW010000036.1 GCA_017514125.1 Candidatus Saccharimonadota bacterium | reverse complement strand
GTGGTGGAGCCGCTTCTGATGAGTTCAAGTGGGGTCATATTGCGGACTTCGGACATGAGTAAAATAGTGGAGAGTTCACCTTCAAGGTCACGAATGTTGGTGTTGACGTTTTCGGCGATATACTCAATGGCTTCTGGCTCAATTTCGGCACCGATGAGCTCGGCTTTGGTGCGGAGAATGGCACATTTGTCTTCAAACTTGGGGAGCTGGAGATCGAAAGCGCCAGCCCAGGTGAGGCGGGTGGCAAGGCGTTCGTCGACGGTTTTGATTTGGGAGGGGAGACGATCGGAAGTTACGATAATTTGCTTATTGAGTTGATATAGGTCGTTAAAGATATTGAAAAACTCTTCTTGGGATTTTTCCTTATTAATGATGAGTTGGAAATCGTCGATGATGAGGCAATCGAGTTTTTGGAATTTGCGGTTGAAATCTTTACCTTTGCCGGTTTTGATGGCGTCAACGAAATCGGAATAAAAGTGGGAGATGGGAGTGTAGAGGATTTTGTAATTTGGATTTTTGCGTAAGAGTTCGTTGCCGATAGCTTGAACGAGATGGGTTTTACCAAGACCTGGCCCGCCGTAGAGGAAAAATGGGTTGTAGCGGTCGCCTGGGGAATCGATGATGCTTTTGGCGGCGGCGTAGGCGACGTCGTTGTTGCTACCAATAACGAATGAATCGAGAGTATATTTGCTATTAAGGCCGGTATTTAGGATGGGAGTGGACTCGGTGCGGCGTGGGGCGGAAATTGATTCGCGGGCAAGATCGCCGGTGGTGACTTCGCGGGAGCGGACGCGGGGCTTGCTGCTTGATACGACTTCGTAGTCGATAGTGTTTACGGTAACGCCGTTTTTTTCTAGGGCATTTTTGATGATGTCGCCGAATTTGACGCGAAGTTGTTTGACGTGAAAAGAGTTTTTGACACCGATAATAATAGTACCGTTATCATTAGTGATAAGTGTGGTATCTTGGAACCAGGTAGAATAATTACCGTCAGAAACTTTGTTTTTGATTTCGGCTAGGACGTTTTCCCAGACATTAAACACTTTGACCTCCTTGTATGTAGATTATTATAGCACGAATGGTGGGAGTTTTCCACAGGTTTTGGTGGATTTGGGGGATAAAAATAATATTTTATAATATAGATTTGAAAATACAGGGGTGGAATTTTTCCACAATTTACGGGTTCTTGATAAAAGCCTGTGGAAAAACTCTTGAAAAATGTGGAAAAGTGCGGTATACTATAATAAGATTTTGAATAAAATTAAAGTTTAAGGAAATATTATGCCAAAAAGAACATATCAGCCACACAAAAGGCAACGCAAAGTTGAGCATGGGTTTATGAAGAGAAATGCTACATCTAACGGACGCAAGGTACTAGCTAGGCGACGGTTGAAAGGTCGCGCTCGTCTTGCAATATAGGGCGCTCTGCTGCGTCAGTGGATGTGTTGCTACATGCTTAGTAAAAAATATCGATTCCATTCACGGGGTGGGGTGAGGTATGTTTACCAGAAGGGGAAGACGGTTCGGGGGCCGAAGATGTCTTTGGTTTTTTGTGAGAATACAAGGGGGTTTACGCGAATAGCGGTGGTAGTATCGAAGAAAGTGAATAAGACGGCGGTGGGGCGAAACCGAATACGGCGGCGAGTATATGAAGTAGTGCGGCGGAATATGGAACATATACCGCTTAAGCACGATTATATTTTTGTGGTGTTTGCGCCGGACGTGGAAAAGATGGAATACACTAGGCTAGAAGAAACGATAGGGAAACTAGTCGCTGAATCAAAAGTATGCTATAATAGGAAATAGATGAAAAATTGGAGTGTGAAAAAAACGATAATTTGGGGGTTGATACTTTTGTTTGTGGTGGGGTCAATCGCGGCGGGCGGACCATTTAATTTGATAGATATTATAATAGTGCGGCCAATTGTAAATATTCAGTTTATGATATTTAATTTGGTGCATGATTTTGGTGTTGCAATTATAATTTTTGCGGTGCTGGTGAAACTTTGTATGCTGCCACTTACTAAGAGGCAACTGATGCAAACGCGGCTAATGCGGAAGATTCAGCCGGAGCTCACGCAGATTCGGAAGAATTGTAACGGTAACAAGCAGCTGGAATCGATCCAAACAATGGATCTCTATAAGCGGTATAATGTAAAGCCGTTTTCTTCGATATTGACGCTACTGATACAGCTACCGATATTTATTGCGATTTTCTCGGCAATACGGGTGATTGCGACGCCGATGCCGACAGATAATTTAATGAATCGGGCATATGAAATTGTGGCATATGAAGGGTCGGAGATTAGAACACTAGAAGAAAAACAAGAAGTGTATTTAGCGGATCTTAATAATAGTGAGATTCCGGCAGAGGAAAAAGCAGAGTATGATTTTCACCCGCAGCTTTTTGGGGTGATAGACCTTACGGCGCGGGCGAGCGACGTGATTAGTCCGTCTAAATTCTCGTGGAGTGCAGTGTTTATGCTGGTGATGGCGATAGGTGC
>JAFWKW010000035.1 GCA_017514125.1 Candidatus Saccharimonadota bacterium | reverse complement strand
GCGGTGGTGGTGTTATTGGTGCCGGTGATGGTACCAGCAGAGGCTAGAGCGTAGTTGTACCATACGGTATTAGTGTCAATGTTGGCAATCGTACCGCTGTGGATACACGGAGTAGTATACCCGCTACCAGAACCCGTACCAGTTCCCGAATCATACGTACCATAACACTGCTTGCTGCTGGTACCGTACGTGACGAGGTCGTAGGTGGTGAGGGTACGTTTGCCAGCAGTCCTTTCCGAGGACGTGAAGCTGATGTTGGAATCTTGTTCGGTGAGGTCAATGGAGATGTTGCCTGGGTTGCTAGCGTTATAACCCAGTCTCAGATTTTCTGTCATCCACATATTCCCATTGATTTTCGCAACGGTATAGACCTTCCCATCCCTGCGGTCCGTGAGGCTGGCCGTCATACCCTCAGGCGTGTCGGCTGCTACCTTTGCTGTCATATCCTGCATATAGGTTAAGTCTGATACATCCTTTTCCTCACTAACACAGCGGATGTAGTCACCACCTTGGCGACCAACATTGTAGGTAAATAAATTACTACCATTATATCCTAAACGATAACGATTTGAATCATTTAAGGCTTCTGAACTCCACCAATAGCCAGTATCACCATAATTTAGAGTGCCATTATAATAGACTCCGCCTAAAACAGGGGCGAAACTGGAAATATGGGCAGCGCCCCCTAAATTATTTGTTTGTATTAAGCTTGGAAGAGTCCAGCCTTTGGGGCATACGCTTTCCGTAGCTACAACAATGTTATTTTCCCCAATTATGCTATTGGCACTAGCTAAAGCATAATTATACCATACAGTATTTTCATCTATGTACTCATTAGAACCACTATGGATACAGGAATTAGAACTACCATTGGTGCCCCCATAGCACTCACCCCCGCTGGTGCCGCGTTTCTCATCTGCCCCAAAGGCTGGACATTGCCAACTGTAGAGCAAACTCGTAGTATAGGGCCAGATGATGGTAGTACTACTTATGTCAGTAGCTTTTCCCCAGTCTTGGGCGGATATTACCGCAATGGTACGCTGGAGAATGAGTCTACGCACGGGTACTGGTGGGGCAATACTGCGTATAATGGTGTGACGCGGTACTACCTGCTTTACAATGGTAGTAGCCTATATACCAACGACAGCCGCCGCTACCATGGGTTCTACGTGCGCTGTATCCAGGCCTCCTAAAGTCTAGTCTTTTTATACCCACTAATGTATCAAGGGATGGATACGAAATCAACCATTCACGAAAGATGGATAAAAAATCCCATTATGTTATAATCATCTTATGAGAATACTTTTGCTCGGCTACGGCAAGGAAGGCCAAGCCATCGAAAAATACCTAAAAACCCACGAAAAATCCGCCGAAATCGAAATCTGGCAAGATTTCGACCGTCAAGAAATCGAACAGAGAGATTATTCACCTTATGATATAATTTTCCGCAGCCCCTCTGTTCCCCCATTAGGCTTAAAAAACGAATCTAGCATCACTAAGTATTTCTTCGACCACTGCCCCTGTCAAATCATCGGCGTTACCGCTACCAAGGGCAAAGGTACCACTTGCTCATTCATCAAAGCGCTTTTAGATGCCGAAAAAGAAGACGCTTACCTCGTCGGCAACATCGGTGAACCCGCCATTAACGTCCTAGATCAACTATCCCCAGATTCCATAGTAGTCTACGAAATGAGCAGTTTTCAACTCTGGGATTTAAAAAAATCCCCCCATATTGCCGTAATTGGCACTATCGAGCCAGACCATCTCAACGTCCACAAAGATTACGACGAATACAAATTCGCCAAAGCCAACATCTGTCGCTACCAAACCGAGCAGGACTATCTAATATATTATAAAAACAATCCCGAATCCGTTCAAATCTCCGAAGTTACAGATAAACCTCACAAACTTACCTATCCTTACGAAATCCCTGAAGATGTCAAAAACGCCATCAAAATCCCCGGTAGCCACAATCTAGACAACGCTATCGCCGCCATCACCGCCGTTGCTTGCTACAAAAATATATCACCAGACGAATATTTACAGGTGTACAAAAACGAAATTATCAACGGTCTAGGAAGTTTCAAAGGTCTCCCCCACCGACTAGAATTCGTAAGAGAGCTAAACGGCGTTAAATATTACGACGACAATTTTTCTACCAACCCCGCCTCCACCAGAGTCGCAATCGAGGCCTTCAAAAACCAACCCGTCATCCCTATCATCGGCGGTCGGGACAAAACTAATTACAAAGATTTACCCGAAATCTACGAAATTTTAAATACCAAGTCTGTTCGTATCCCGGCCATCGTTCTCATAGGTGAATCCGGCCACGAGCTAGCAAACAGATATCAAGATGAGAGGTTCATCCTCACCAAATCTCTAGAAGAGGCTATAAATACTGCCAAAAACGCAGCCGAAAAGGAGAAAAACGCCATCGTCCTTATGTCCCCCTCCGCCGCCTCTTTCGATATGTTCAAAGATGTCTACGACCGCGGAGATCAATTCAAAAATTTAATTTTGTCTCTAAATTAGAAATCACCGCTTTCTCAACCGACGATACCGTCGCAAACCCCTTAATCCCTGACCCCGCAAACTCGCGCGAAAGCTCAATCATTTTATTTTTGTCAATTCCTTTGATAATGTTTGGCATATTGTCATATTTATCCACCTCTCCGTTCACAAAATAATTTTCCGCGTAATAATCCGCAATTTGCCCCACCGTTTGCGCCCCCATCTGAAATCTCCCCAGCGCATAGAGCTTCGCCGCCTCAAAATCTTTGTCCGACACATCTCCATTTAAAGCCTTCATCATCTCCATCTGAATCAAAGAAAATAGCTCCTCCGCATTTTCTTCATTCACCTCCCCCTCAAAATCCCAATAAGTACTATGCGCATTAGAAGCAATCGCACTTCCCATCCCATAGACCAAACCTCTTTTCCTTGCCACCCCAAAAATCCTTGAATTCATCGTCCCATTCAAGATATGATTCAGACAATTCATCGCAAAGACTTCCCCAGTCGAGAGATGCCGCGGCGTCACCAGAGAAAATCCAAAGGTGATATTAGAAGCGTCTTTTCTTCTAATCGACACCGCCTCTGATGAATGAAGATCAGCTAGAGGTATTTCAAACTTCTCCCCCTCCTTGAGCGGCCAAGCTTCTAGCTCGTGAACAATTTTATGTTTCCGCCCCTTAATTCTCCCCGCAATGATAAACATCATATTAGCAGCCGTATGGGTCCGCCGATGATGCTCTCGAATATCTTTAAGTTCAATATTTGAAATCGTCTTGAGCCTCTCGGATAAATCCAAAATATCCTCCCCCACTGCCTGCTGTACTCTCGGCCATAATAGCCGATAATAATCGTTCATATAACCTGTAAGTTCACTCCGTACATTCGCCTTCTCAGATTTCAGCTCCTCTTCATTAAATCTCGGCTCCGCAATCGACACCTTCTGGAGCTCCATAATTCTATCCCACTCAAAATCCGCACATTCTGTTTCGTAGCACACAGACACATCAGAAGTCCAAGCATTATGATAAGCCCCGTTCTTTGTAAATTCCGCCTCAAAAGCCTGCTCATCCCGATATTTCGCATTCGCCCCAAAAGCCAAATGTTCTACCACGTGTGGGAGCTCATAAATTTCCTTGTTTTTGGCGTACATCATTCCCGCTCGAAACTGAATCCGAGTCGCCATCACCGAAGCCCCCGGGACATCAATCAGAAGTCCCTTTGCCCCATTTTTCAAATTTACCTCTTCAACAGCGTGTTTCATAACAGTACCGCCAAAGATTATTTCCGTTTGGATTTCTTTTTCTTAGTTGATTTCTTCTTTTTAGTAGCTTTGCTCTTAGACCCAGACTTTGTGGTAGGTTTCTTTTCACCAGGAGTAGTCTTTCTAAACTCATCGTCAAGATTCTTTTCGCCCGCCGAGATTTCGTTCACGCCCTTATCATTACCAGAAGCCATCTTGGTAAGCTCAGACTCATATTCTTCACCGTCCATCGCATTATCTTCTGCTGCCTCTGCCGGTGTAATCGAGAGCAAAATCTTCAAAACCTCTTCACGCAGATTTCTCTGAAGTCCATCAAATAGCTTCTGTGACTCCGACCGATATTCCACTAATGGATCTCTCTGACCAACCGAACGCCAATGAATCCCTTCACGAAGATGTTGCATATTCTCAAGGTGTTGCATCCAAAGCATATCGAGCACTTTCAAATAAACTTCACGCTCCACCTTTCGCATAGTTTCTGCGCCAAACTTCTCTTCTTGTTTCTTATAAGCCTCTTCTATAGCTTTCAGAGCCAAATCATAGCGCTCCTTTTCTTTCCGCTTCACTCCTATTTCGTGAATCAGATCGTCATCAAAGTCAAATACCGCCTTAAATTCTTCATCAAAATTCTTGTTTACTCTAGAAGAAAATTCCGTAAGAGTTTTCGCTTCGTCACGCATTAATCTTTTAATCTCTGGATAGATATCATCTCCCTCCAGAATCTTCCGTCGCATCATATAAACCACTTTGCGATGACGATTAATCACGTTATCATACTGAACCACGTTCTTCCGAGAGTCAAAGTTAAACCCTTCAATCCGTTTTTGCGCCGACTCCAAAGTCTTTGAAATCGCTCGTGTCTGAATTGGCTGATCCTCCGCTACACCAAGCCGTGTCATCAACATTTTTACTCTATCACCCTGAAAAATCCGCATCAAATCATCTTCACAAGACACAAAGAACTGCGTTACGCCCGGATCACCCTGCCGTCCGCCACGACCTCTTAGCTGGTTATCCACCCGCCTCGAATCGTGCCGTTCCGAGCCAATCACCACAAGCCCCCCAAGCTCCTTCACGCCCTCACCAAGCTTAATATCCGTACCACGCCCTGCCATATTCGTAGCAAGCGTAATTGCGCCCTTTTCGCCCGCCCTAGCCACAATCGCCGCCTCACGTTCGTTATTTTTAGCGTTCAAAATCTCGTATTTCAACCCAAATTGATCTAGATATTTAGCAATTTCTTCGTTATTGGCAATCGAACCAGAACCAACCAGCACCGGCTGTCCTTTCTTGTGATACTCCTGAACCGCTTCAGCAATTGCTTTCAATTTCCCAGCCTTAGTCTTGTAAATCAAATCATCCTTGTCCACACGCACAATTGGCTTATTTGGTGGTATCTGAATCACATCGAGCGCGTAAATCTGCTGGAACTCCTCCGCCTCCGTAAACGCCGTTCCGGTCATCCCAGATAGTTTCTTATACAAACGGAAGAAATTCTGAAAAGAAATCGTAGCGAGCGTCATCGATTCTTGCTTCACCACCACTCCTTCTTTTGCCTCAATCGCCTGATGGAGCCCCTCATTATACCGCCGCCCCTGCATCAGACGCCCAGTATGCTCGTCCACGATAATCACCTCACCGGAATTCGTCACTACGTAATCTTTATCTCTCTTAAACAGAGTTTCCGCCCGAAGCGCCTGCTCTAGATGGTATACCAAAGGTGTATTTTTGGTAGAATAGAGATTTTCTACCCCTAGCATCTTTTGGACCTTATCAATCCCTTCGTCAGTTAAAGTCACCGAACGACGTTTTTCATCCAAAATATAATCATCCGGAGTTAGTCTTGCTGTAATCTTAGCAAATTGATAATAAGAATCCGGATTATCCCCCGCTGGCGCCGAAATTATGAGAGGCGTCCTCGCCTCATCAATCAAAATCGAATCTACCTCATCCACAATCGCAAAGTTAAGCTCCCTCTGACGTAAATTCTGAACTTCCGAAGTCATATTGTCACGCAGATAGTCAAACCCAAACTCATTGTTTGTACCATACGTAATATCCGCATTATAAGCTTCTTTCCTTGTACAGGGCTTGAGATGTAAAAACCTCTCGTCATCGTGTTGGTCGTTTTCAAACTCCCGATCATAGATAAATGAGGCGTTATTGATAATCACCCCAACCGAAACGCCCAAAAAATCATACACTGGGCCATTCCAACCCGCATCACGTTGCGCCAAATAATCGTTTACCGTCACTACGTGTACCCCTCGACCAGTCAGAGCGTTAAGATATGCCGGAAGCATTGCTACAAGTGTCTTACCTTCACCAGTTTTCATTTCAGCTACCGCACCAGAGTTCAAAACCATCCCCCCAATCAGCTGTACGTCATACGGTCGCATCTTCAGAACTCTCTTTGAAGCCTCTCTCGCCACTGCAAAGGCCTCTGGCAAAATCTCATCCAGAATCTTAGTATCAGAAAGTTCTCTCTTACCCTTAATTAATCTACCGTTCTCATCTCGCTCTTGTCCCAAAGCCTTGTCGATTTTTTTCTTAAACTCATCGGTCTTAAGCTTCAACTCTTTATCGCTCATTTTCTCATACTTAGACTCCAGGCCACCAATTTCTTGCGCTCGCTTCCACAACCTCTTCAAAATCCTCTTTTGCGCATCACCGAACACCCCCTGTAAAAACTTAGTCAGCGCGGTCTTATCAGCCAATTTATCACTGGGTTTTTTCTCTTTTGCCATTAATACACTCCTAACTTCCCCCCATTATAACACACTACCCTCTCTTAATAAAGAGGTTTTTGAGGCTTCTTTTTTGGCGATGCGGCTGCATTTCTAGCTTATAACGCCTAATCTGTCCTGTCACCTTAGCCTCCACGAGATCCACACCGGCAAAAATATTCGAACACTCGTCTTTTGCGGCAATCACCTTACCACCTGGAATCTCCATAGCCACCGAAATCTCGTATTTGTCACCCTTGCCTTTACCAATTTCCGTCACAATCACCTTTGCCACCACATCTTTCTTATATCCCCTTGGTAAATACCGATCCAACTTTCCAATTCGCTTTTCTACATACCTTTTTAGTCCATCCTCTACCTTGTAATCGTTACCGGTAATTTCAATTTTTTCTATCATATTCCTCCTTTTTATAAAACTATAGCTCTGTCTTTCCACCTAAATATGGTTTTAGAACCTTTGGTACCTCTAATTTGCCGCCCTCCTTAGCATAATTTTCCAAAATCACCACGAGCGCCCTCGCCAGAGGTATCGCCGTCCCGTTCAAAGTATGAACAAATTCTACTGTACCATCCTTGCGACGCACCCTCACATTACAAGCTCTCGCCTGAAAATCCGTACAGTTAGAGCACGAAGTGATCTCCTGATATTTCTGATTTACCGGTGACCAATATTCCATATCGTATTTTTTCGCTGCTGGCGCACCGAGATCTCCCGCCGCAATATTGATTACGTGATACGGAATTTCTAGCCCTTGCCAAATTTCCTCTTCAATTTTCAAAATTTTCTCGTGAATTTCCTTCGATTGCTCTGGCAAACAAAAAGCATACATCTCCAACTTATTAAACTGATGTACCCGAAAAAGTCCTCTGGTATATTTACCATAAGCCCCCGCCTCTTTACGGAAACAAGGCGAATATCCCGCATAAAATAGCGGCAACTGTTCTTCGTTCAAAATCTCGTCCATATGATAGCCCGTAAGCGGCATCTCCGCCGTCGCAATCATCGCGAGATCCTCCCCCTCAATAAAATACTCATCCGACTGTTCTGACGAACGTGGATTAAACCCGCACCCCTCGAGTACTCTCGAAGACACCATATCTGGCACTGTCATATAAGTAAACCCGTGTTCTAGAACTTTAGAAAGTCCATATTGAAGAAGCGCGTTTTCAAGTAATGCCAAATCTCCTTTGAGATAATAAAACTTATTGCCAGCAACCTTCGCCCCTCTTTCAAAATCTAGCCACCCGCGACTCGTCGCATAATCTAAATGATCCACCCCTGTTTTATGGTTCTTACCCCACTTTTTCACCTCTACGGAGCACTCTTCGCCGCCCAAAGGCACATCATCAAAAATCACATTCGGAATCTGTTTCAAAACCGCATTCACCTCTGATTCAATACTCGATAGCGCCTTTTCTTTTTCCGCAAGTTCCAGCTTAATTTTCTTGCCTTCCTCAATTAGCTCAGGAGCAGGCTTACCGCCCTTCATCTTACCCGCCACTTCATTCCGCCGCGCCCTAAGAGCCTCTACTTCAGCTAAAACCTCTTTTCTCTTGTCATCCAACTCCAATGCCTCTGGAACGTTGATTTTATAACCTTTTTCTTTGGTTGATTTTTCTACGAGCTCAAGATTTTCTCGGATAAACTTCACATCTAACATATTTCATATTATAACACAAAAAGTCTATTATAATCGTCTAAATGTAAATCTGCTGGCCTGAGATTAGCATACTCCTCTGGCACCCCAGGGATATTATGTTTAAGTTTTTTCCTAGGATTTTTAAACGCTTTTTTAATAAAATCCATAAGTTCATCCGGGTATTTCGGCCCATTTTTAAACGGTTTTAAGATGAGAACCTGCGAATCCACCTTCGGCGCCGGCTCAAATTCATCACGAGAAACTACCGGCCCTAGCTCCGCCTCCGCCCGATTCTTTACAAAAAGAGACAGTACCGACTCTTTCTCACTACAAATCCGCTCCGCCACCTCTTTCTGTATCAAAAGCACAATTCTCTCTGGTAAATCCGAAGTAGTCAAAAGTTTCTCTATAATCGGGCTCGTAATATAATACGGGATATTCCCTGCCACTACATAGGGCTCTTTTATCGAAGAAAAATCAAATTTCAAAATATCCTCATTCACCACTTCAAGGTTCTTCCCAGGGAAGCTCCCCGGCAAATTACGAGCCAATTTTGCATCAAATTCCACCGCTAACACCTTATCAAAGCGTTTTAGAAGCGAAGAGGTCAAAGTGCCAAGTCCCGGCCCTATTTCCACACATAGCCCTCCAAAGCCCGCTAAACACGCAATTTCGTCCAATATAGAGCGATTATAGAGCCAATGTTGCCCTAATGATTTATCGGCCATCTCTATTAGTCCAGTCCGTCGCGAGGTCAAATTGCTCCGCGTTAGAAGCCGCAAATCCACCCGTATCATAGACTTTACCAGGACCAAGCGAAGTTTCTACCACCGAACACCTCGGATATCTCGACAAATTCGCCGCCACCAACACATAGCCATCATCATCTACCTTGGCGCCATCCGCCCGCACAGAATAATTTCCAGAATGATTACAACCAGAATACCCCTGAGCAAGCCTCATTACACCACTCATATTAAGGTCATAATAAGTTTCTTTTCTCGTCACCTTCGTCCCATCCCCTTTCGTAGCAGTATAAACGTTCGCACCCATCGACGCCGTTAAAGGCTTTCTCTGAATCGCGCTTACCCCTACCGCTACAATTCTATCTACCGGCTCTCTTGTCACCGACTCCGAAATTAGAGTTCTCTCAGCCTCCATCCCATCTATATAAAGCACCTCATAATTAGCCACCTTAAGCCCTGTTTCGCCCAACTGTCTTACCTCTTTTTGACCCGGTGCCAAATTATAATCCTTCTCTTCCACCTCTTTAAACGGAATTTCCGTCTCCACAGTCACCGTCCTACCCCCGTTACGAGTCAGCTCATACAACGTCGCCACCCCTGTTTCTAAGAAATTCGGGTTTTCTACCAGCTTAATTTCGTCCCCATCATAAACCGTAAATCCAGCATCCTCCATAATTTTACGCGGATCCGAACTCGCCGTCATCAAATATTTTTCAATCAAACCCACTTTTACAAGAGCTGGGCGCGCCCGATAGATATTGACAAAGAAATTATCCCTGTTAATTTTGGTATTTAAACCAGGCTCCACAATATCGCCCGAAGAAATCTCATATCCAGCCTTATCTAGCGCCTCTTTTACCGTCCTCGCATTGGTTTTTACAGTTAGTTTAGTCCCATCATCATAAAAAGTCACAAAATACTCTTCCGCCTCCTCAAACACCGCATCTTCACCTTCAGCATAAGTGTTTACTAGGGCATTTTTTGCCATCGTGGTCCCCAAAATAAAGGAAATCAAAAAGACTATCAAAAGAAACATTAGCCTATTTGATCCACGTTTAAGCTCCATACCCCTAATTATACCACAGAACCCACAAAAAATAAACCCGTTTATGTCTAAATACAACTAATACACGGGTCTATCCTTTAATTTCTAGGTGAAAAGCTCAATTCTGAGCACCAATATAGCCAAAGTAACTCAACACTCTCACCGCCTACCTCATTCGTTCTAGCCTCTCTCAACGTCAGACAGTGGCTGAACTTAATTCTATTTTAGCATAGCCATAATCAATGTCAATATTGTTTTTTCAGATTTTTTATGTTCTAATTATGCTTGACAAAATAGCATTTTTATTACTACAATAACAGATTAGAACCACAAAAAACCGAACAAAAAACCTCAAAAAAATCAGACAGCAAAAACCAAAATCACCAATTTCCAGTTAAATTTCTAATTAAATTTCTTAATTTCGTAAGTCCCCGCAGCCACTTCGTTTTCACCAATCACAATCGCCGCTTTGGCAATTTTTGATGCGTACTTCATCTTATCCCCTAGCTTTTTATCGGTTGCTACCACTGTTACCGATAAACCTTTTCCCCTTATTTCTTTCGCTACTTTAAGAGCATATTGGTTTTCACTCTCCGAAATCGGCACCACAGCCGCTTCAATTGGTTTTTCAGAAACAAAATCAATTAATTTTTTGTCGTTTAAGACAAAGAACAGCCGCGACAAACCAATCGATCCCCCCACCCCTGGAAACTTCTGCTCGGTAAAGTATTCTGCCAGGTTTTCATATCTACCGCCACCACACACCGAACCAATATCTTTATACTCTGGCAAAATAAACTCAAACACCGTCCCAGTATAATAGTCAAGCCCCCTCACAATCTTCATATCAACCACAAAGTTTGTATAAGAATCTGCTTTAAGAAGTCTTGTCACCTCTGTTAATTCATCCAGCCCCTCAGACAAAATCTCATTTTCTACCCCTAATTTCCTAATTCCATCAACCACTACCTCAGCCTCGCCATTAAGATAAATAAACGCCAAGATTTTTGCCTTCTCATCTGGAGATAACCCAATTTCATCAAGTGCCGCCTCGGTTTTTTCCGCCGGGACCTTCTCTGAATGGTCAATAATGCTATAAACATCCGCAGCTTTCTCTTGTAAATTCAGCCCGGAGAGGAGCCCCTTCAAAATCTTACGATTAGAAATTCTAGCAATGACCGGCGTTTTAAGGTCAAAAGAAAGAAAAGCGTCAAGTAGTGTAGAAATCACATCTACATCATAAAACAGCGGCAAATCCCCTCGACCGATTACGTCCACATCGCACTGATAAAGTTCACGAAATCTCCCCCGTTGCGCCCTTTCACCCCGGAAGCACTCTCCCATCTGTGATACTTTCAAAGGAAAGTTAAGCTCGCTTTCGTGTTCCACGATATACCTCGCTAGTGGCACCGTATGATCAAACCTCAGAGCCTCAGTAGCATCCTCCATCGATTCGTTTGTTTTGGCTACCTTATAAATCTGTTTCTCAGTATCTCCACCAGCCTTCGCTAGCAGTATCTCTGTTCTTTCCAAAATCGGCGTTTCGACATTAAGGTATCCGTGCGCCTTGTAATTTTCCGCCACCTTTTGTTTAAGCTTATCAAAAACAGCCTGAACCTCTGGTAAAAGCTCCTGCGTCCCCGAAATCGGCGAAGTATTCATCTTTTTCATACCCTAATTATACCATATTTCAGGCTAGGTATACCTTGATACATTAGTGGATATAAAAAGACTAGACTGTGTCTTGCTTGGCAATGTCCAGCCTTTGGGGCAGATAAAAAACGCGGCACCAGCGGGGGTGAGTGCTATGGGACATATAATTCTACTACTGAAGTTGGCAGTGGAGCAGGATATGTAAATTCTTGTATTCATAGTGGTTCAACAGAGCATAGTGGTGGTAATACCGTTTGGTATAACTATGGAATAGCTTCCGCTGGCACCGTTACCGGCACTGACAACATTACTACCACTACTGAATCTATTTGTCCCAAAGGCTGGACATTGCCAAGCAAAACGCAAATAGATACCATTGGCGGAGCATCACCAGGCAGTAGTACTTATGTATCAAGCTTTTCCCCAGTCCTGGGCGGGCGTTACTACAATAGTGGACTGAACGATGAGTCTATGTACGGGTTCTGGTGGGGCAGTACTGCGTAT
>JAFWKW010000034.1 GCA_017514125.1 Candidatus Saccharimonadota bacterium | reverse complement strand
GAGAAACGCGGCACCAGTGGGGGTGAGTGCTATGGGACATATAATTCTACTAGTGGGACTGGCAGTGGAGCTGGATACGTAAACAATTGTATCCATAGTGGATCTACAGAACATAGTGGCGGAGATACCGTGTGGTATAACTATGGAGCTGCTACAGCTGGGACAATAGTAGACACTAACAGTACTAGCAATGCTAATAATACGAACGTTGCCACAGAAAGTATTTGTCCTAAAGGATGGAACTTACCCACTATAGCACAAACTCGTAGTATTGGACCAGATAGCGGTAGTACTACTTATGTTACTAGCTTTTCCCCAGTTCTAGGGGGAGATTATTATGGCGGTATTTTACATAACGAATCTACGCATGGGCTATGGTGGACTTCTGACGCATCCAACAATATAGACCGGTACTTTCTACTCTATTTTAATAATAATTTATATACAAGCACTAATCGCCGCTTTATTGGCCACTACATCCGCTGCGTTAGTGAGGAAAAGGATGTATCAGACTTAACCTATATGCAGGATATGACGGCAAAGGTAGCAGAGGATACGCCTGAGGGTATGACGGCCAGCCTTACGGACCGCAGGGATGGGAAGGTCTATACCGTCGCGAAAATCAATGGGAATATGTGGATGACAGAAAATCTGAGACTGGGTTATAACGCTAGCAACCCAAACAACATCTCCATTGACCTCACCGAACAAGATTCTAACATCAGTTTCACGTCCTCGGAAAGAACTGCTGGCAAACGTACTCTCACCACCTACGACCTCGTCACGTATGGTACCAGTGGCAAGCAGTGCTATGGTACGTATGATTCGGGGACGGGTACGGGTTCTGGTAGCGGGTATACTACTCCGTGTATCCACAGCGGTACGATTGCCAACATTGACACTAATACCGTATGGTACAACTATGCTCTAGCCTCTGCTGGTACCATCACTGGTACATCAAACACCACTACCGCTACTCAATCTATCTGCCCCAAAGGCTGGACATTGCCAAGTAAAACACAAATAGATAGCCAAAGAGACATAAATAGCTTTTCCCCAGTCTTGGGTGGGTATTACAACAATGGTACGCTGCTCAGTGAGTCTGCGTACGGGGGCTGGTGGGGCAGTACTGCGTATAATGGTGCGGTACGGTACAGCCTGGGTTACTATGGTAGTAGCCTATATACCGACAGCGCCTACCGCGGCCGTGGGCTCTACGTGCGCTGTATCCAGGCCTCCTAAAGTCTAGTCTTTTTATATCCACCAATGTATTAAGGGATGGATATAGTGCTAGGATAAAAGTTCTACTTCTCTGGTGTTGTCGTCGTTGTATTTTATGTTGATGATGGTGTGGTCTTTTGGTAGGATGTCTTTGATGGTGTCGGACCATTCGATGACTACGATATTGTCTTTATTTTTGATATTTTCGGCTAAATCTTCAGCCATAATACCAGGGTCGTTTAGACGATAAAAATCATAGTGAACTAGATTTTTTGATTTGCCGGCGTAGGATTTGGAAATAGTAAAGCTGGGACTGGTGATGGGCTCGTCGATGCCGAGGCCTTTGGCTAAACCACGGACAAAAGTGGTTTTGCCAGCACCAACATCACCGATTAATTCTATAATATTAGAAGCAATCTTGAAGTTTTTACCAAAATCAAGCATCTCTTGCTCGGAATTTATTTTCATTATATAATTATAGCATGAAAATATATATTTCGGGGATATGTGGAACAGGGATGGGGCCACTCGCTTTGATGGCGGTAAAGGCTGGGCTTACTGTGTGTGGCTCGGACCAACATAAAGGAGCGATTTTTGAAGAGCTTGAAAAAGCCGGTATAGAAGTAAAAATTGGCGAGCAGGATGGGGAATTTTTGCGGTCTAAAATTGCTGAAGGGGTGGAATGGTTTGTCCATACGTCGGCGCTTGACTTAGATGCTCCCGAAATGAAAATAGCAAAAGAAGCGGGAATTAGAGTTTCGAAGCGGGATAATCTGACAGAACTTTTGGTGCAGAAATTGGGGCTCAAAATGGTGGCGGTGGCAGGGACATACGGCAAGACTACCACTACGTCAATGATTATTTGGACGTGTTTGAAATTAGGATTTCCGGTGGCGTATCTTGCGGGGACGACATTAGGGTTTGCGCCCTCGGGGTCTTTTAAATATGGTGATAAATATTTTATTTATGAAGCGGATGAATATGATCGGAATTTCTTAAAATTTCATCCGTGGCTTGCGGTAATTACAAGTGTGAGCTATGACCATCCGGATATTTACAAAACGCCGGAGGAATATAGAAAGGCTTTTTCGCAGTTTGAAGATCAGAGCAAGAAGGTGATTCGGAATGCGGGAGTGTTTGAAGACGCGAAGTTTGAACTTGCGGGGGAAGTGAGGAGGTATGATGCGGCGCTTGCGGGGGAGGCGGTACTTAATATTAGTATGGATATGGCGGAAGAAGCGGGGGAACTGGTGAGTTACAAGACCAAACCGATTGTGGAGGCTTTGAATCAATTTCCGGGAGTGGGGCGGAGGTTTGAAAAACTTAGCGATGGGATTTATACAGATTATGCGCACCATCCAGAAGAGATTAAAGCGACGATGGACGTGGCGCTTGATGAAGCGGAACTTAAGGGTAAAAAAGGTGTGGTGGTGGTGTATCAGCCGCATCAAAACACGCGTCAGCACGAAGTTCAGGATCTTTATTATGATGCGTTTATTGGGGCGGAAAAGGTTTTTTGGTTGCCAACGTATCTTACACGAGAAGATGAGAGTTTGCCGATTTTGAAGCCAATGGATTTTATTAATCAGCTAAATAACGCGGAAGTAGCAGAGGAGGCGGAGCTTGATGAACAATTGTGGCATGAGATTTTGCGATACAAAAACTATGGATATTTGGTGGTTTTGATGACAGCCGGGCCGGCGGATGAGTGGCTGCGTAAGAAATTATATAATATATAGTGAAAAAATGTGAAACAATTTGGGTGAAATATTGAAAATATATTTCACGTTTGGTATGTCTGTACAAGAATAAAAAAATATGTTAAAATCATTTTTATGAAAATAAGAGAGTTGAGGAGAGTCTCTGCTGATAAAGTCGGTTATCTAAAAAAGAATGATATAAGACTAGAGCCTCATGAAGAGGATACGGCGTTGTATTTGACGCAGTATGGTTTTAATATAGATGTGATCAAGCCAAATAATACCCCCAAAACAAATAGTCCTGATTTTTTAGTTAATGGGGTGATTTGGGAGGCAAAATCTCCTGAAGGTGGTGGTAATTCTACCATTGCTCGTCATTTTCATAAAGCTAGCAAACAAGCGGGAAAAATGATTTTAGACCTTAGGAGAATAAAGAGGCCGGCTGAAAAAGCTGAACGAGAGGCAAAATATCGTTTTGAAAAAGCTAAAAATATTAAGCAATTAATGTTGATTACAAAAGACGGAAAACTATTTGACATTAGCAAATAAATGATATATAATTATAGCAATGGGGGCGACCTGCTGCGGTAAATGCAGATAGGCCAAGCCCCCATCGAGATAAGAATGCCGAAAGGTATTTTTTTGTGGTTAATTAAAGTGACAATGGGGTGGGGGATAGGGGGGATATTAAAATGTGTAAAAACTAATGGCAATTTGACTGGGCTTATGGTAAAATGGGAGTATGAAGCCTAGTGGAGTAGAAAAGGCCGAAAAGAAAGAACGGAATAAAAGCGAAAAAACCTTGCGAGTGGTACTGGCTAGCATGGGGGTTTTAATTGTGGGGGTGGTTATTGCGATTGTGGTGGTGGTGAGTACGCGTAAAGTGAACAATGATGATAACGAGGGTGATTCTTCGTCGGTTTCGCCGGTTGAAGAAGACCCTGCTTATGTAGAAGCGAACAAGATATACAATAAAACCTTAAGTGAAATTGTCGATGTAATAGAGGATGTACCGCAAGAGCGAGAAAAATTGGTGATAGATACATATAAATCATATATTGCAAAAGTAGATAATGAACTTGCTAGAGCAATGTTGAATGCGGAACGTTTGTGTGTGGAAATGAATTATGATTTTAATAGGGAGAGGGGGGCGGAGATAAAAGCGGAAGCTCTAGAAATCGATGCGATTTTACAGGATATAAATTCTGCAGGTTTGATATTAAATGTAGCATCTCAGTATGATGATGAGGAGTTGTATGAGAAATATAAACAGATTTTGGTTGAGCGAGGTGGAATAGAGCCTGGAATGGAGCCGGAAGGATGAGCAAGAGATTTGTAAAAGTTTTGTTGTTTATGTGTATGACTGTGGCAGGAACATTTGTGATGGCTCGAGCTTGTTTTGCGGCTCCTGGTAGTAAATTTCGTCAGGGTTCTCTTACGGCTGATACAGGTAATGCTAAGTGTCTTGCTGAAAGTGGTGGTAGAAGTAGTTTTGGTGCTGTAATATATGCTTGTGGTGTGGCTTCGTGTAAAGATGCTGTTGACAAAGCGCATTGTGAAGCGAGTCCTCCTGGCCAACAGGGTTGTGCGCTATGGCTTGGTACCATTACAAATTCAAGATCTACTACTATATATGTAGAACAGTCTACCGGTACAGTAAAGGTGGCTTTTTGGGGGATGTGTACAGATAGGAATGATGAAACTTCAAAGATAGAGGTAACGAATGATGGTGATGCGATTTCTGATACCATGAACTTGTATCGTGTGGGTTGGAACCAACCTAGGTCCATAGAAACGGATTTAGATATTGATAAATTCAAAGCGGTGGCGACTGAAACGGTGATTAGTGATTGCGAAACGAAGTATTCTAAAATTGTAAATGTTAAAAGATGGCATGGTGATGGTCATACGAGTAATGCGATGGATCAGGAAGTAGTTTTGATAATACGGCAAAATGCTGAAGAATGTACTCCTGTGACGCCGCCACCAGTGACGGATCTTTGTGACTCTTGGGCGCCACAAGACTACCTTAACTCTGGCGATCGTAAAGGCACGACATCGATAGATATTAGAATCAAAAATACGACTTTGGCTGGCAGGAAGGCTGATTCGCCGTATGCTGATTGGGAAAAGGAAAAAACAGATCGGTTGATTTATGCAATGCCGACTGATAAGATCGAATGGCATACCTGTTATTTCCCGGGGGTGCAGTCGACGGCAGATACCGAGGTGTCTAGTGTCAATGGGAGACCTGCGTATTATATAGATGGAAGCTGGGGAAATTATAATGAATTAAGAGATGACGTTTGTCAGGCAGAGAGTGTGGCATACCAGCCATTGAAGTCGGCTCCTGCGTTAGCGCACCCTTGGGCGAATGCATATGCTTTGAGTCAACCTGATAATGTAACAGGTCGTGCCGAATGGGGTGATTTGGTTGGATGGGACGGTGGAGCAGCGGCTTTTGGAGATACTAGCATACATTCTTCCGATAGTGGACGTAATACGGTAGAAGGTGATGCGGGAAATATCTATGGTGAGCATGCCTCTACTGGTCCGTCAAGTAACCCTAATGCGCCAATTGTAGCTAAAATTGTACCACATAATCCGACTTGTGAAGTATGGAATGATACTTGCGGTGAGTGTTCGTGTACTAGTGGTGAATCTGGTTGTACCTGTGATAGTGAAGGTAAAAACTGTAAGAAGGCGTGTTGGGGCCAGTGCGCCTGTGAATCGAGCTATAGTTCCCAATTGGAAGATGCTGAAGTAACATATGGTCCAGATATTGGTCAGGACAAGGTGGCTATCCCGTATAATTTTAGCAATTCTACTGAAGTAATTTTGAATGGTGATAAAGTGTTTTCTGGCGAAACGATAACTGTTAATGCTGTTACGGTTAAAGTTGGAGAAAAACCAAATGACGAAACGTCGTCAAGTGGCTATGCCACCGAGGTCCCTGATGCTGAAGTGGCGCTATTTGGTTATGTATCTGAGCTTAGTGATGGAGGTGGTCAACCTAATGATTCTTCTTCGCCCCCTAGTTGTTCAACAAGTATTTTTCCTAACATAATTAATGATGATGAAAGACAGTGTGCAGAGTTCCAAGGCCGGAAAACTATTCCTGGTGGGTTAAATAGAAATGGAATACTCCATCCTGGTGATAGTGAAATTGAATATCTTGATGGTAGCGACGGCAACCCTGATTTTACTGGTACATATGGTGCTTTTGATGCAGCTGCCGGGAATTATATATGTTTTGTAAGTGCGGTATGGCCAGCGACTTCTGGTGCTGATGATAATTGGGAAGATACAAGCGGTAATAATCAATGGCGGTATTCGGAACCGGCTTGTAGAGTGATTGCGAAGAAACCGAGTTTCCAAGTATGGGGTAGTGATATGTATTCGAACAGTATTATAAATAATATACCGGCGCAAAAGAGAAACGTCTATAACGGATATGCTAATAAAGGGGATGCCTTCTCGAAGGAGGGTGGTACGTGGACTAACTATAGTTCGTGGGTAGAGGAAGGTTTGGTACTTGGTGGTAATGCTACTACTGAGAATTTGGCGTCTGGGGCGGGGACGGGTAAAACCAATAACGATAGTAAGGCTAATGCGGGAAATGATAGGGACTTTTGTAATTATGGAGTGGGATTGACTTTTTCGAATACTGGTGGGGCTGGTGGATGTGCTAGTGGTCTTGGAACGGCACTAGTAGATTCGGATACTCTTGATCGAGAAGAGTTGATAGATTATTGGACAGGGGGTGGCAGTATATCTGGGGCAAGCAATAATGTTGGAGATGATGTGGACCTTAGTGCTGTTGCTGATAAGGGAGTGAGTATATCTAGTGCTACTGGAGCGACTATCAGATATATTGAGCCTGCTGGGAATTTGTCTATACATGGAGATATCGGAAGAAGTACTACTGTGCTAATAAAATCTAACGGTGATGATGAAGATACGGGGACAGTGACAGTGACTGGTAATATACGCTACAATAATAATTATTTCAGTGGTGATACTTTGAAGGAAATTCCAAAGTTAATAATTTTTGCTAAAAATGTGGACATTCAGTGCGGGGTGGACGAAGTGGATGCGATTATCATTACAAAGAAGGGTGGAAAGGTGCGGACTTGCTCGGATGCTGATCCGTTTGATGGTTCGGGCGCCGATCCGTCTGATATTGATGATTCTAAAAGATCTAGACAATTAAAAATTTTTGGAGTAGTGATTGCGGATGAGATTGAACTGGGGAGAACTTATGGTTCGGCGGCGTGGAAAGGCGAAAAGTGTAGCAGCGTCAATAATGATCTTGATAAAGATAAATACGATCCTAGATGTAATGGTCAATTGGCGGCGGCGGAAGTGTTTGACTTTGATACGTCTTTGCTGCTTTGGTCAGAATTTATGGCAGGTTCGTCGGAAACGGATACTTTGCAACAAGTGTATCAAGTTGAAATCGCGCCACGCTACTAAAAAATGATATAATTATAGGAGTATGAAAACTAGGATTCAGTTTAGTTGCCAACAGTGTGGGGCGATGTATAGTAAGTGGGTGGGACAGTGTTCGAATTGTGGGGAATGGAATTCTTTGGTGGAGCAGCCGGTGGAGATTGCGTATAGTAGTAAGTCAGCGGTGGATAAGGCGAGGTACACTGGTAAGAAACTAGATTTTGTGAAACTAAAAACCGTGGTGCCGTCGGACGAGAAGGCGAGGCTCGTCACCGGATTTAAAGATTTTGATACGGTGATGGGGGGAGGAATTCTCGTGGGGTCGGTGTCGCTACTCGCAGGACAGCCGGGGATTGGCAAATCTACGCTTCTAATGCAGATTTGTGCGAGGGTGGCAAAAGACCACGATGTGTTATATATATCTGGTGAGGAAAGTGCGGGGCAAGTGAAGCTCAGAGCGGAGAGGCTGGGGGCGGATTCGGATAGGCTGAACTTTGCTAATTCGACGTCTTCGAATGATATTGCGATGACGATTGAGTCGGGGGAGTTTGACCTCGTGATAGTAGATTCTATCCAAACTCTCGCGGTAAATGAAATTGCTTCGGCGCCGGGGACGGTGTCGCAGGTGACGAATTCGGGAAATTTGATTATTCGGGCGGCGAAAACTTCTGATACGGCGGTGGTGATAGTGGGGCACGTAACAAAAGAGGGAACTCTCGCTGGGCCGAAAGTGTTGGAACATTTGGTGGATGTGGTGCTGAATTTCGAGGGAGATAGATACGGTGGATTTAAGATGGTAAGAGCGGTAAAAAACCGGTTTGGTTCGACTAATGAAGTGGCGATTTTTGAGATGGCAAACGAAGGGCTGCTTGAGGTAGAAAATCCGTCGGCGGCGCTTCTTGCCGAGAGGTCAAATACGGATGGCTCGGTGATTCTTGCTACTCTTAATGGGAATCGGCCGATTTTGGTGGAAATTCAGGCACTTGCAACTAAGTCTAATTTCGGCTATCCGAAGCGGACGGCGAGTGGGTTTGATCTTAATCGGCTAAACCTTTTGATTGCAGTCTTGGAGCGGCGGACGAAGTTAAAATTGTCGGATAAGGATATATTCCTTAATGTGGTGGGAGGAATGAAACTTTCGGATACAGCGGCGGACCTCGCAGTATGTATGGCTCTAGCGTCGGCGGTAGCAGGGCGAAAGCTAGGGGAGGAATATGTGGTGTTTGGTGAAGTGGGACTAGGTGGGGAGATTCGCTCGGCTTTTCGGCCGGATCAGAGGATAGCGGAGGCGAAGAAATTGGGATTTTCCAATGCAATTGGGCCGAGGACGGTGAAGGATAAATTTGTGCTGTCCGCAAATGACCTCCGGGATGCTTTAATCAGGTTTATGAAATGAAAATTATTGGGATTGATCCGGGGATTGGGATTTGTGGATTTGGAGTGATTGAGGCTGTTGGAGTGGTAGGGTCTAATTTAAGAGTGCTGGATTTT
The DNA here is from genome assembly GCA_017514125.1 of Candidatus Saccharimonadota bacterium. Taxonomy (GTDB): domain Bacteria; phylum Patescibacteriota; class Saccharimonadia; order Saccharimonadales; family Saccharimonadaceae; genus Nanosyncoccus. Next base: position 1,128 of record JAFWKW010000034.1, on the reverse strand, counting down.
GGGGCGGTAACGACAAAAGTGGATGCACCAATGCCTTCGAGGCTACTTGAGCTTTATGAATCGCTGAGTGAAGTTTTTGATGAAACTTCGCCTGATGTGGTGGCGGTGGAGAAACTGTTTTTTTCGAAAAATATTACGACGGGGATTGCGGTAGCGGAAGCGCGGGGAGTGGTGCTGCTTGTAGTGGAGCAAAAGGGGCTACCGGTGTTTGAATACACGCCGAACGAAATCAAGAAGGTACTGACTGGGTATGGCTCGGCCACGAAGACGCAGATGCAAGAGATGGTGAGGATACAGCTTGGTTTGGCTAAAAAACCGAAGCCGGATGATGCGGCGGATGCACTGGCGGCGGCGATTACGTGCGGGTATCTTTATAAAACTGGGGAAACGGGTGGAGATTATAAATTCTCCAATTCGAAAAAGTGATATAATTGTTTTATGATTTCACATATTAAAGGTGTTGTTGATGAGAAATTTGGTAACTCCGTGGTGGTGGATGTGAATGGAGTGGGGTATGAGGTGATGGTGCCGGTATCAGATTTTGATGAGGCGAGGCTAGGGGAGGAAAGGAAGTTTTTTACTTATCACGCGGTGAGAGAGCAGTCGGAGGAGCTTTATGGGTTTTCGACGCTTACCGCTAAGAGGCTGTTTGAACTTTTGATTTCGGTGAATGGGGTTGGACCGAAAGCTGGCCTTGCGATTTTGTCACTGGCTGGGGCGGAGGAAGTGAGAAATGCGATTGCGAATGCGGACGTAGCTTTTGTATCAAAAGCGTCTGGGGTAGGTAAAAAATCGGCGGAGAGAGTGATAGTGGACCTTCGGGACAAAGTGGGAGCGCCGTCTTCTTATGGTGCGACAGAGGTAAAAGTAGGGGTAGTGGGTGGTAAAAAAGAGCCGGACGAGGCACTTGATGCGTTGATGGCGCTTGGGTTTTCTTTGAAAGAGGCGAGCGCGGCGCTAGAGAATGTGGATGCGTCGCTTTCTACTGAGGAACGAATAAAATTAGCCTTGAAAAAATAGCGGTAGTGTGATATAATCTATCTAATTGTAATAATATAAAGGTATGATATGAGTTTTTCAATTCTAAAACAAATTGGTGACGCTCAGAAGAAGAAAAAAGTCGTGGAT
>JAFWKW010000033.1 GCA_017514125.1 Candidatus Saccharimonadota bacterium | reverse complement strand
GATTAATTTTGACATCCACCTAGAAATTAAATGAGCATCACCATAGAGGTGACGCTATTATTATAACACATTATTTTAGTTTTTACTATTTTTATGAGATTTTTTGAGAGATTTGAAAAAATCACGATGAGCTCTGAAGCCGTATTTGCCAGTAACTGGGTCTTTGAAGATAGGGGCTTTTAAGGGAAGGAGCGTAAGGGTCATATAGGCGCCAAAGAAGATAAACACGCCGAGTGCAGAAAGATAAACAACTGGATGAGGGAAGGATGCTAGATTAATGATGCCATAAAAAGCGAACTGAGCTAGGATGATGGAAACGGCGAAAGTGAGGATGTCGATAGCGAGGATTGGTTTTTTGGAAATCCGAGTATATGAGTAAAAGACAAAGGGGATGAAGAAAGTCAGAATGAGGAGACTTGCGAGCTTAGCGGTGAAGTAATTGGGGTTTTCGCCATAAATATAACCATCGACGAGCCCCCAGAGCAGGGTGGGGGTAACGGCAATTTTGATATGCTCCCAGGTGGATTCGTTGATGGCGGTAAAGATGCCGAGGGCTTTGGGACCTTTTAAGATATCGTAAAGAAAGTGCGCAAGGCAACCGACAGAAAAGATAATTACAATACTGATCCAAGTAAATAAGATTTGATCCATGATTTTAGGCCTCTTCGGCGTGAAGCTTGGCGAATTTTTTGGATTTTTTGTCTACTTCGGCCATGTCGGCTTCGGTGATTTTTTCTTCGAGGCCAGATTTGATGAAATTCCTAAGGACGCCAACCAGAATAAATGGACGTACAAAGGTGGAATGAAGAATGGACCACATAATTACGCCGATTATACCGGAGCAGGCGAGGCCGAGGTAAGTGGTGTTGGTAATGATTTCGGGGATATTGGACGGGTCGTCAGCGACTTCAATGAGGGCCTGACTTAATGAGCTCATGAGATCCGGGAAGGCCTGAAAGATGAGGAAACTAATACCAAAGAAAATGCCGCCGATAACAAGGAAGGAAAGGATACTGATACCAAAGATGCGGCCGAGATTTTTAAGCAAGGTTTTGCCGTGTTTGAAGAAGATAACGGCGCCTTCCAGAGTAGCTTTGGTAGCCTTTTCATCTTTTTTAACAAAAACCCAACCAAGACAGCAGTCGCAGAGGTAAGCAATGATGGTATTGACAACGCTAGAGATAGTACCGCCAACAGCACCGCCCGTATCGCCGCCAACAGCTTGCCCGACAGCAGTAATACCATTTCCGATTTGCTGGAAGATGCCCTTAATAACGCCGGTAACAGCATAGTATGCGGCGACGGTAGAAAAGCGTTCTTTGACGATTTTTTTGCCTTCTTTTATGGTGTCATCTGGAAGCTTGCCCTTGGTGACACCCTCGGCCATCATAGCGATTTGGCCAGCTTTGTAAGTATAAGCGATGAAATGAAGGATAAGATAGCAGACGACACCACCGAGGATAGCGCCGATAGCTAAGCCGATGAGAGCGTTGTTGGCAGCCTTATCGGCGATGACTGCGCCGAGGACGATAAAGCCAAAAAACGCGACGGTAGCAAGTAAATCCCAGAGGACGCGCCAAAGGGAAAAACCGATGGTTTTTTTGTAGATTGATTTATTATCCATATTTTGCTCCACTTAATTAATTTTATTTTAGCATATTTTTTTATAAATGGTGGCAAATTGCGAGATAGAGAAAAATATGATAAAATAAGAGACGGAAGCGTGGCCGAGTGGTTGAAGGCGCACGACTCGAAATCGTGTGGGCGGGTTACCGTCTCGGGAGTTCGAATCTCCCCGCTTCCGCCACGTTCCTTACGGAACACATCAAAAAGCGGGATTCGAATCTCGCGCTTCGCGCTCGATGCGAATCTCCCCGCTTCCGCCATTATTTTAGACGAAAAACCCGCTTTTGAAGCGGGTTTTGTTGACTAAAACCATATAGTCAATACCCAGAAGAGCTTTGTCCGTACAACACGCTGACAAAATCAGCACCATCAATAAAACAGAACACCCCCTTCGTGTGTGGTACTTAATATTATATCGTACATCAGAGGTATTCATTGACTTTTTTGGGGTTTTGTGCTATAATAGTGATAGAGCTTATAGTTTGTCCTTTCACAAGAAAAAGGGGGTGCTGAGGATGAAAACATTGATAGAATTATTACTAGCAGCGGTAGAATATGCCGCGAGTTTGGTTCTGGCAGGATTGTATGTGTTGTTTATGGCTTTCGGTATAATGATACTGATAGCGGAAGAAATGTCGAATAGCAATAAGGAGGTGGAAAAATGATAAGATTTTTTTCACACACGTGGAGGCCAGAGGAGCTGCTGAAGATGATGAGGAATACACCACCGGATAAGTGGCCACCGATAGACGAGCTGGTGGAGACCAGCAAAAAACTATCGAGGGACGAGCAAAGGGTGGTGTTTTCGCTAATCTTCAATGCCTTTTCGGCGAGGCTACACAGGAAGCTAACCGATAAGGAGCAGGCTGCCATCTGGGATGGGTTTTCTGATGAATCTCTACATTGCGTGGGGACGAGGGAGAAATACATAAAAAATCGCCTCAATAATGAGGTGATGTGGCTCCCGGAAAACCTACGAGCGAAGGCCTCTAAGAAAAGCAGCAAATATCAGGCTGCCTGCAAGGAGTTCTTCGAAGAAAAAAGTAGCGAATGGCAGGAAATCCCCGTGGAGGATCTTGAGGATTGGCTCAGAGAGTCCAAGGAGGAGTTCCGAGAAATTATCAATGAACTATAAGCTCAGCAAGGCCGGAGATTAGCTCCGGCCTTTTTCATATGGTTTTTATCTTGATAGTGTTTTGTTTTTTTGAAAATTGGTGATAGAATAAAAGTATGAAAAGACGAGAGAAATCAACCGAGGTCCAAAACAAAAAAGGTGGGAAAGGTGGGATGAAAGCTCGTTCACAAAAATTGAAGGCGAGGTTTTTGCGTTCCTATTATGGTAATCCGACCAAAGATATGAAACTGATTGCGATTACTGGGACGACTGGAAAGACCATTGTGGCGCATTTTGTTCACGAAATCTTGAGAGCTACAGGGGAACAGGTGGCGGTTTTGGCCTCTGATCAGCCGTTTAAGATGGGGGTTTTACATAAATTTCTCTCTGATGCCTGGAAAGCAGGGGCTAATTATGTAGTGGTAACAGTACCGGCGGAAGGGCTACGTGATAACGTATTTTATGGGCTACCCGTAAATGTGGCGGCGATGACAAATTTCGTGACGGCGGGACTTAACGATATGACGCCGGAAGAATATATTGAAAACGAGAAGACTCTGTTCGATATGAAACCAGAAATTGTAGTCTTGAACCACGATGACCTCAACTATGATTCTTTTAGAGATTTTAAGGGAACAAAGCAGACTTTGGCCTTTGGGGTATCGGGAGGGGATGTAAAGATTCTCAGTTCCAAGCTCTACAATAAGGGGACGGAGGCTACTCTTTCGATTAATTCGGAAATCGAAACAGTGGCGTCGTTTGTGTCTGGAGAAACGGCGATATCTTATATGGCTTGTGCGGTGGCGATTGGGGTGGCGCTCGGAGTCAATATGGACAAGATTATTGACGGGATTGCGAACTACGAAGGATAGACTTTACTATCTTGATATCTTCGAAGGGGTGGGGGCCGTCGGCTCGGAGGATTGATTTTTCGTGACCTTTGCCGAGGATAAGGACGAGGTCGCCGGGCTGGGCTTTTTTGATGGCTAATTTAATGGCCTTTTCTCTATCTAATTCTTTGATTAAATCTTTTCCGAGAGTTTTGCCAGCTTTTTCGGCGCCTTTGACGAAGTCTGCGGCGATAGCTTCGGGGTCTTCGTCACGAGAATCATCTTCGGTAATAATGACGAGATCGGAATATTTAGCGAGGATAGCACCTCTAATTGGTCTGGTGGAAGGATCGCGCCGACCGGCGCCACCGTGGACAGAGATAACTTTACCTTTGTGATCTTTTACTGATTCGAAAACTTTTTCGAGAGCGTCTGGAGCGTGGGCGTAGTCCACGATTACGGTGAAGGGTTGACCTTCGTCAATAATATTCATACGGCCTTCGACAGATTTTAGAGTTTTGATACCGTTCTCAATCTGTTTTTTGGTGAGCCCTAGTTTTTGGCCAGCGAGAGCAGCGCTCAAAGAATTATAGACATTGAATTCACCGGGGATTTTGGTCTCGATATTCATATCACCGAGTGAATATTTTACTCCGTCTACGCCGAGTTTTATGTTTTTGGCCTGATTTTGGCCGTTTTTTATACCATATGTGATATATTGCTTCGAAAGATTCTGGTAATAGCCGCAAGACGGATCATCGGCATTTAGGATGCTAAATTTAGCTTTTTTGAATAGTTTACCCTTGGCGGCACGATATTTGGCAAAGGTCTTATGATAGTCTAGATGTTCGTGGGTAAGGTTGGTAAAAATCGCTATCTCAAAGGGGATGTTCAGAGTCCGAAATTCGGCGAGAGCGTGGGAGGTAACTTCTAGGACAAGAAATTTAGCACCCTGTTTTTGGATTTTTTGAATACGCTGATTTAGAGTGAAAGCGTCTACGGTGGTCATATGACCGAGTTCGGGCTTTAAATCTTCCACGCCCCAGGCGACGGTAGTCATGAGGCCGGTCTTAAATCCGGCGGAGTTTAGCATGTGCCAAAGCATAAAGCAAGTAGTGGTCTTGCCATTAGTGCCGGTAACGCCAATGACACGGAGCCTCTTCGCAGGGTGACCATATTTGATGCCGGCTATGACAGACTGGGCGTAATGATAGGGAAGTACAGCGTCGTTATAAAAGGGGAGCTTTTCTAGTTTGCTCTTAAAACTCATCGGTAATACCTTAGGGAATCAATTGGTTTTTTGCGGGCGGCCTTCAGGGCTGGGTAAGTACCAAAGAGAACGCCCACTACAATGGCGGTAAGAATGGTAACGACAGCGATTTCCCAACTGAAGTATGGGCTAAACGGAGTGACTAGAGATACAAAGAACGCTAGGAGATAACCCAAGAAAATGCCGAGGATACTACCGAAGATAGAGAGAATCAAAGATTCAAAGATAAATTGCATCAAGATATTGTATCCGGAGGCGCCGACGGCTTTTCTGATGCCGATTTCGTGGGTACGTTCGGATACGGACACGAGCATAATATTCATAATACCAATACCACCTACGATGAGAGAGATGCCACTAACCAGGGCTAGCATACCGGAGATAATCATAAGGAGATTGCTAGCAGGATGAGAAATGGCGTCGCCGTAAGAAACGGAATAATTAGTATCGCCATAACGATTATCTTTGAGGGCTGTAGAGATATTAGTGGAAATAGGTTCTAGCAGGCTGGTGTTTAGGACTTTGATATTGATTTGCTGAATTTGGACGTAATCCATAACATTTTCCATTGCCTCGACGTCCATAAATAGAGATTCGTTGAAATTAACGTTGTCAAAATTGATAGTATTTTCAAGTTCATCCAAAACGCCCACTACGATAAATCTTTGACCACAAAAACTGAGAGTACGGCCGACGGGGTTACTGGTATTGTAAAGCTTAAGGGCAAGGTCGTGACCAATAACTACAGCATTGTTGCTATTTTTATTGTTAAGAAAGACACCGTATTTGAGAGGAAGTGGTTCGATAGTGGTGAATTCTGGAGAGGTGCCAATGATTGTGGCTGAAGGAATGGTGTTTTCTTCGTTCATTAGAGTATTGGTAGAGACAGCAATGGGGGCAACTGCAGTAACGCCTTCTACCTCACTGATAGTAGCGACGTCCACCATAGATAAACTACTTCTTTCAAAGGAGCTGGCGGAGGTCAACTCCTCTACAATGCTAGTGACGGAGTCTTTACTACGGCTGGGGCGCACCACGACTAAGTCTGAGCCGATGCCGGATACTTCGTGGTTGATAAGACTAGAAATGCTGCCGGTGAGACTAAGAATTAGGACGATGCTGGCAATACCAATAGCAATGCCAAAACAGGTCAAAAAGGAACGAGTGCGGTTTTGCTTGATAGAGGCACGGGCAAGTCGGATATGATTACGAAGAAGTAAAGACATTAGATTTCCTCCTCTTCTACCGCTTCGATTTCTTTGGTACGACCGCGATGTTTTTTGGTGCGAACATAGATTGGCTGAGGTAAATTGTGATCTGCTACGGTTTTAATATCGGTGTCAATTTGGCCATCTAGCATATTGATAACTCTGGTAGCGTATGAGGTGAGGGAAGGGTTGTGAGTGACCATAATAATAGTGTTGCCTTCTTCGTGGATAGCTTTTAGCTCTTCCATAACAATATTGGAAGAGCGAGAATCGAGATTGCCGGTGGGCTCATCTGCTAGTATAATCTCGGGGTCGGAAACGATGGCACGGGCAATGGCGACACGCTGTTGCTGACCACCAGAAAGTTGACTGGGGTGATAATATTCACGTTCGCTTAGATGAAACCTTTTGAGGGCACCAGCAGCGGCTTTTAGTCTAACAGTACGAGGACGATTAACATAGACTAAGGGAAGGGCAACGTTATCTAGGATGGTAAGATTTTCGATAAGATTGAAATTCTGGAAGATAAAGCCGATTTTCTTGGCACGAAGACGGGCTTGACGGGCGGCGGAAATAGACGAAACATCTTCGCCATTCAAAATATATTCGCCATCAGTAGCACGGTCGAGTAAACCTATAACATTTAGGAGGGTAGTTTTGCCGCAGCCAGATGGCCCCATAATCATAATAAATTCGCCGCGTTTAACTTCTAAGTCGAAGTCTCTAAGAGCGAAAGAAGCTGTGTCGCCATAGCCATAGCGTTTGGTAATATTAGACAATTTAATGACGACATTATCCATTTCGGCCCTCGCTCACCTCCTCTAAGCTGATGATTATAGTTTATTAAATTTATTATAGCAAATGAGTACGAAAATTCAATGATAAAAAATACTAGAGCAAGCTCTAGATTTTTTATTTTTCTCGTATCCATAGAAGCGCTGCGCGCTTCTGTCGCTTAGTCTGTCTTGGCGGAAGCGAGAGGATTCGAACCTCCGGTAGAGTTGCCCCTACACACGCTTTCCAAGCGTGCTCCTTAAACCACTCGGACACACTTCCGCGTATTTATATAATAACATATTATAGAGAAAAAAGGAACGTCGAATTTCAGAGGGAGAGGATGGTGAGATTTTCGATATGAGGGGTGTGGGGGAAGAAATTGAAGGTTTTGATTTCTTCAATATGATATTTGGCGAGTAAAATTTTGATGTCGCGGGCTTGGGTGGCGGGGTTACAGGAAAGATAGATGATTTTCTTTGGGGCAACCTCTAGGAGGCGGTCGATTAATTTGCGGTCGCAGCCGGCGCGAGGTGGGTCCACAACTACTGTTTGCTTTGAATTAATATAGTTTGTAATATTTTCAGATTTATCTAAAATGGTTTTAGCATTACCAGCATTATTCACTAACTCCTTGTAGGCAGATTTGTCTACCTCAACCAGGGTAAGATTCTTATCTCTCGCAACAGAGAGGCCGATGGTGCCGACGCCGGCATAGAGGTCTAAAACTTCGTCGGTGGTGACGAATTTTTTGATTTCTTTAAGCGCCATTTCGTAGACGGGGAGGTTGATCTGAAAAAAGCCATTGGGGGAGTAGGAATATTCTTGCCCCAAAATCGTATCTTTTAAATTGTCAAATACTGGGTGAGGCTTTTTATTTTCGTATAAACCGCCGGAAACTTCGCCATCCCCATTACAGCGGAGAAGGAGGGATTGAAATTTACGGGCTTCTTCGCCACGAGCGTTTAAGTTATCGATAATCTCGCAGGCTCTTTTAAAAATTTCGGGGCGCTCCAAAGAAGAACTTGTGATTGGAATTTTTCGATGGGAGCCACGAGCGTGAAAAGCAGGGAAGATTTTGGCCTTTTCTATATCGTAATAGAGAGCGTATTCCATTTTGTTGCGATACCTATAATCTTTACCGTCGGTGATAACTTCGGGTGCCTCGATATTTATACCGTGTTCTCGAAAAATTTCCTTAACTAGGAGAGATTTTTGTTCTAATTCATAATCGTAGTCTAGAATTTGCCAAGGGGAAGTGGATAAAAAACATTCATCCTTTGGTTTTACGCGGTGGGGGGACATATCTATAACACGAGTAGCAATAGCTTCGGCGTAGGAAGATTTGTTTTTAGTGACTTCAAAATCTGTCACCGTCTCGCCAGGGAGAGCATTCCAAAAAAAGATTTTCTTACCGTTTTCGTCTGTACCGAGACTGAAGCCGCCCGGAATAAATTTTTCTACCTTAATCACTAGCCATATTATACCATATATTGTATAATATAGATATGTCAGCCGAAGAATTACTCCGGGCTAGCGAAAGGTCAGCAAGCATTGGTACTGGGAGTGAAACGCAAATTGTTTCCCGTGTAGTGGGAAAATTTCAGGGGTCTTCTAAATCTAAGAAGATAGGTTCTTTTGGTGTGATAGGACTAATTACCATGATGATTGTAGTACTTGCGGTGATGTTTTCGTTTGGGAATTTGATTCCGGCAGCGATACTAGAAAGATTGGTTGAGGCAACCGATGTCCAATATGCCGATGCGGTGGAAAGTAAATTTTTGGTTTTTCAACAGGCGCTAGAAAGTGGTGATATACCAAAAAATACCGAGGAAAGACTAAAAGCAAATGGAATTACCGTAGAGGGGACATCGTTAAGTTATAGGGGTGAAAGTATTCCTGCTGCTAATTTTATTAATAAAATCCATAGTGATGCGAGTTTTTATGAGGCATTTAATAATGCCACTTATAATCGGGCGGCGTATTATTATGATGAATCAGCGGAGAAGGTTTTTAAGAAAATCGGGACGTCCAGAAATAATTATACGGCAACTTCGGAATTTGATAGTGTAATGAGTGAGCTTGTCGGAGAAGGAAGTAGTGTAACAGTAAACAATGTAGGGCTTTTTGAAAAAGAAGATGAAGATGGTAATAAATATACTGTATACGACACTGTGGATGAAAAAGCTAGTTCTAGTGGTGATGACGCTAAAGAGTTTATTAAGAAGGTAGCCAAAACCAACCAAGCAGAAAACGCTTTGACCGCTACCCTAAACGCAACTGATGCGCTCAATGTGGCGGACACTACATCCAAGGAACAAAAATCTAGTATTTTCTTTATGGCTTTGATGGAAAATATCAGCAAGATGAAGGCAGGGCAGGGGAATACCTCAAAAATCAACGAAGCAATGAATTTCTTATATAAAGAGCAGGAATCAGAAGTGGTGGATGTAAAAACCGGAGAGATAATAAAAGTAAAAGGGAGCGCATTAGAGGCACCGAGTTTATATGCGATTTTATCGGGGAGTAAAGTTGATGGGGATAAGGTAAAAAATTATGCGTCTGATCGAGTGCTTAAAACTGTAGAAAATAAGGTGGGGGTTGGGGAAGTAGGGAAAGAAGTAAAAGAAGGGACGGTAGCATCGATTACCAATAAAATCAAAGGGGCGATAGGGAGATTTTTGCCGTTTCTGGGGGAAACTGCGGATGATGGAATATTATCTAGCGTAGAACCGACGATTAATAGCTCGATGATGGAAAATAGTTTTGAAAATATTGGGGGGATTTATAGCGGGGAGCTTTTGGTGGAAGGGGCGGTGAATGTGGGGAAGGAGTTAGCTAAGGCAAGCGGAGCAACTCCGGGAGATAAAAAAGCAACCGAAAATTATGCGCGATTAAATTCTGATATTTTGGCACTAGATGCGGAAGTAGATAGAAATAACCGAAGCCCCTTTGATGTCACTTCTAAAAATACTTTTCTGGGCTCCATTGTTCATAAGTTGGCCACCAATAATATAATAACAGTACTCAGTAAAAGTTTTGGCGAGGTGGCACACGCGGATGATAAATCTGAAGATTATCTTAGTAATTATGGGAATTGTGAAACTCTAGGATTGGTAGGGGCGGTAGGGACAGTAGGGTGTTCTGAAATCGCCACTTTTGACACTTCTACACTTAATAATACTTTTAATGACGCTAAATTTAAGGCTTTTGTAGAAGAAAACACTACGCTTGGTGAGGATGGAAAGCGAACTATTAATAAAGATTCGGTGCTGGCGGACTTTATTAAATACAACAACGAAAGAATTACACCGGTAGGGGTAATAGATGGAGGGATTTTGGAATCAATTAAAACTAGTTCTTCTGGTATACCGTTTGTATCTAATATTATCGGGATGATAGAAAATTTCTTGGGGGCGTCCGATGAAGATAAAGCTATCGCAAACGGAAGAAGTTTTGTAAATTCCACTAGTAACACTAACTGGGAGAAGTATAAGTATGCTCAGAGGTACATATCGCTCGCTCGGGCTACAGATGCTCTCAGACAATACGATGGCGATGAAACCGCTTATAACAACTTAAAATATTTTGAGGGGGACGAAAATCCGGTGATAGCTTTCTTGAATGATTATTATAGTGAAATTGCTAATAAATGATTTATTTTTCAATAGTAAATTTTTCTACACTAGTAATAATGACTTGGTGATTTTTAAAATTATTAATTAAACAACTCCTTCTTTTATTGTCTAGTTCTGAAAAAACATCATCAAGAAGGATAATAGGTTTTTGGTTCAACTTTTCTACAATAAGGCGGGCTTCGATAAATTTGAGAGCGAGAATAATCGAGCGGGTTTCACCACGGGAGGCAGAGCCATCGGCGGGTTTTTGATTAAAAATAAATTCATAATTATCGCGTTGGACACCAATAGAAGTGTGGCCTAGCACACGATCTTTTTCGTATTTTTGTTCTAATAATTTTAGAAATTCAGCTTCCGTAATTTCATTATAATCAGTGGTGTATTCGATGGTTATTTCGTCATTATTTTCAGCGATTGAGCGGTAGGTGGTGGTAAGATACTGATTGATTTCTTCGATAAATTGATGCCGGAAGTTCTTTAGGATGAGGCCGTTTTTAGCTAATATTAAATCCCAGGGAAACAAGGTATCTTTTTTAATGTATTCAGTTTTTAAAAGTTTATTTCTTTGGGAGAGGGCTTTTTCATATTTATTAAGAACGGAAGCGTAGATTGGATTCAGAGTGGAGAAAAAGCGATCAAAATAATCTCGGCGACGAGAAGGAGAGCCACTGATTAAATTAAGGTCGCTTGGTAAAAACAAGATTACAGGATACTTGTTTTTAGCTGATAAACGTTTGGTTTTTTTGTCGGAGATTTGGAAAGTTTTATTAAGATTATCATAGGTGGCAATAATTTTGACTCCGGTATCAAAATTAATTTCAATGCGGTAGAAGTCGGTTTCTCTTTTAATGATATCAGGGTCAGTAGCGCGGAAACTTTTGCCCTGAGTAAGGATATAAATGGCTTCAAGTACGGAAGTTTTACCACAGCCGTTTTCCCCTAGAATTAAAGTGGTAGTGGGGTTACATTTGAGAAAATAATCAGTATGATTGCGAAAATTTTTAAGAGAAATGGATTTTATAAGCATTTTAATTGTCGTCTACTGGCATTAGGATATGAATATAATCTTCGGAATTTGGCTCTTTTAAGACAAGGGCGGACTCTATTACACTAAGATTTTTAGACTTATCATTAAAATTGATGGAAATTTTGGGGGTAGAGATAACGTTTAGGGCGTCTAATAGGTAGCGAGAGGTAACAGAAATTTTACCATCCTTATCGGTTTTAGTATTAATAGAGGAGTCGTTTTCGCCATACTCATTAGCAATAGAGTGAACCGAAAAAGTATCCGGTGATTTTGCTTCACAAGTAATTACATCATTAGTGGTGTGACGAGCAAAGAGGCTAGCAAGTTTGACCACCCGGATTAGATCAGTTCTATCTACGACGAGATTGATTTCTGAAGTTTTTGGTAAGAAATCCTCTGGGTTGGGATACTCCGCATCAATAATTTTGGAAATAATTTCGAGTTCGCCGAGGCGAAAACGGATTAAATCATCATTGAAGGAGATTTCGATTTCTTCGATATCATCAGTGATAGAGCGAAGAACTTCCTGGAGGGAGGTTGAGGGAATAGTAATTTTGATTTCGCTTTGGACGTTTTTGACGAGTTTTCGCTTGGCTAACCTATAGCCATCAGTAGCGACTATAAAGAGAGATTTATCTGAAGTATAGAAATGGACACCAGTGAGGGCGGGGCGATTAAAATCATTAGAGCTTGCGATAATCACCTGGCCAACACCATTCTTAAACTCCTCAGTGCCGATTTTAAAGATTACGGCGGACTTTTCATCGATTTCGGGGAGCTCCGGGAAGTCATCGGCTGGGGAACCATTAATAGTGGATGAGTATTTACCGGCAGTAACGGTGATTTTCGTACCACTAGAGGAGATTTTAACTTTTTCATCTTTTGGTAGGTTGGAGACAAATTCAGCAAGAAGTTTAGCAGGAACAGTGATAACACCGTCTTTGGAATTTGAGACAGGGAGAAAGTCAACGATAGCCATATCTAGATTAGTAGTGATAAGGGATACTTGTTTGTCTTTTATTTTGATAAGGACGTTGTTTAAGACTGGTAGAGTAACTTTTGAAGTGGCGATACGACTGACATTATTTAATGCTTTTGATAGTTTTTCGGCTGTGGCTTCGATTTCCATAATTATTAACCTTTCTATTTATTATTAATATTATTACTTAAATCGTTGTAGTAGTAATAGGGCTTGTGAAAAAGTGAAAAAATCTTGATTAAAACAGGGGAGGAAAAACTGTTTAAAAGTAGGTGGAAGGGGTGGTGAAAATGGGGAAAAAGTGGGGTGGAAAAGTTGGGGGTGTTAATATGTGGTAAAAAATCCACAAAATTGTACACAAAATTTCCCCAGGATTTTACGCAGAGTTTTACACGGGTTTTCCACATATTAGTCATAGATTTTCTCCTTGATTTCGGCTATTTGGTCGCGTAATATGAAGTTTAGTTTGAGATCTTGTTCAATTTTTTTGATGCCGTGTATAACAGTACTATGATCTTTGACGCCTACTTCGGCGGCGATTTTTGGGGTACTCATAGATAGTTCAGATTTAAGTAAAAACATAGCGACTTGACGGGAGTTTTTAATGTGTGCTACTCTGGATTTACTCTTTAGCTCGGTGGTGGTGAGGTTGTAGTATTTGGCAACCTTATCTACGATGCGTTTGGCGGTGGTGGGGCGGAGTTTGGTTTGATGAGAGACATTAACTGAGCCGTTGTTAATGAGCTCTAATGGGGTAAGACCGCGGACGTCTGACATAAGTAAAATAGTGTTTAATTCGCCTTCTAGGTCGCGGATATTGGTGTTGACGTTTTCGGCGATATATTCGATGGCCTCATCTTCGATTTCAGCGCCGAGGAGATCGGCTTTGGATCTTAAAATAGCACATTTGTCTTCAAATTTGGGGAGTTGGAGGTCGAAGGCGCCGGCCCAGGTAAGACGGTTGGCCATACGTTCGTCGACGGTTTTGATTTCGGAGGGGAGGCGATCGCTGGTGACAATGATTTGTTTGTCTAATTGGTGAAGATTATTGAAGATATTAAAGAACTCTTCCTGGGATTTTTCCTTATTAACGATGAGTTGAAAATCGTCGATGATAAGGACGTCGAGAGAACGGAATTTATTGTTAAAATCTTTACCTTTACCCTTCATAACAGAGTCGACGAAGTCGGCGTAAAAATCGGAAATTGGGGTGTAGAGAATTTTGAAATCAGGATGGTTTTTGAGGATTTCGTTACCGATGGCTTGAACGAGGTGGGTTTTGCCAAGACCGGAGCCGCCATAAAGGAAGAAAGGGTTATAACTGGTGCCGGGGTTATTAATAATGCTTTTAGCAGCGGCGAGAGCGAGGTCATTATTGGAGCCGACTACGAAGTTGTCGATAGTGTATTTAGAATTGAGGCCGGTTTTTTGATTTTTAGGGGATTTAAGGGAATTCATTGAGGGTAGTTTGTTTTTGATGGGGGTAGGGGTACTAGTAATCTCACGAGGGCGAACTTTGGACTTTGACTTAGTTTCGATCTTGAAGTCGATGTCTTGAACTTCGATGCCGGTATTTTTGAGGGATTCTTCTATAACGTCGAGGAATTTAGAGCGAAGTTGTTTGACGAAAAAGGAGTTTTTGACACCAATGATAATGTGGCCGTCATCGGTAGATATAAGTGAGGTATCCTGAAACCAGGTGGAAAAATTACTAGAAGAAATTTTTTGCTCGATTTCAGCTAAGGCGTTTTCCCACGCGTTATACATTGTTGACCTCCTTTGACTAGTATTATTATAACAAAGGTTGGGGGAGTTTTCCACAGAAAAATGAAGAAAGAAAAATGTTTTGTAATATGTAAAAAATGTTACAGAGGTGGAAATTTCCACATATTGTGAAGCCCCCCTATTTTGGCTGTGGAAAAGTCTTTGAAAAATGTGGAAAAGTATGCTATACTATAACAAGTATTTGAAGAATAATAAAGTAAAAGGAAATATTTTATGCCAAAGAGGACTTATCAACCACATAAGAGACAGCGCAAGCAAGAGCACGGGTTTATGAAGAGGAATTCCAATGTGAACGGTCGCAAGGTTTTGAAAAGACGCCGCATTAAGGGACGTGCTAAACTCGCTATATAGTATAATATATATAGAATGTTAGCAAAGAAGTATCGGTTTCACTCGCGGGGTGGGGTGAAATATGTTTATCAGCATGGGAAGACAGTGAGAAAATCTCGGATGTCTTTGGTTTTTTGTGATAACACCAGAGGATTTACAAGGGTGGCAGTGGTGGTATCAAAGAAGGTGACTAAGACTGCGGTGAAGCGAAATAGGATTCGGCGGCGGGTATATGAGGCGATTCGGCAAAACTTTGAATTTATACCTAAAAAGCGGGACTATATTTTTGTGATATATTCGGATGATATATTGACTATACCGTATGATAAGCTAGTGAAGTTGCTTGGGGAACTGGTACAAGATAGTAAAGTATGATATAATAGGTCTAATGGATAAGAAGAGTGTTAAGAAGTATGTTGTTGGGGGGCTACTAATTGCTTTTGTGGTGGGGTCGATTATAGCGGGGAATTATAAGGGATATTTTGGGTCGTTTGCCTTGCTTGATATTTTGGTGGTACAGCCGATTGTGAATATCCAGTTTATGATCTTTAACTTGGTACATGACTTTGGTCTCGCGATTATTATTTTGGCGATTTTGGTAAAGCTCTTTATGTGGCCGCTGTCTAAGCGACAGTTGATACAGACTAGATTGATGCAGAAGATTCAGCCGGAACTAACACAAATTCGAAAGAATTGTAATGGTAATAAGCAACTAGAATCACTTCAGACAATGGATCTTTATAAGAGATATAATGTGAAGCCGTTTGCTTCTATCTTGGTGCTTCTCATCCAACTTCCGATATTTATTGCGGTGTTTTCGGCGATTAGAGTGATTGCGACGCCGCTTCCTCAGGACAATCTAACAAATCGAGCATATGATTTTGTGGCTTATGAAGGGTCAGAGATTAGAACCTTGGAAGATAAGCAGGTGGCTTACCTTGAAGATCTTTCGAATAATGATATTCCGGCAGAAGAAAAGCGAAAATATGATTTTGATCCAAAGTTGTTTAACGCGATTGATTTGACTGCTAAAGCTAGTGATGTAATTAATCCTTCTAGGTTTTCTTGGAGCGCGGTGTTTATGTTGGTGATTTCGATTGCGGCAAGCTTGGCACAGTATTTTGTGGCGAGGCAACAGACTGCTTCTGGTAAAAGTGAAAAGAGAAAGAAATTCCGAGAAATTATTAAGGAAGCTAAGGAAGGAAAAGATGTGGATGATAGTGACATCTCGGGGCTTGCGACTGGGCAGATGTCTAAAATGATGCCTATTATGATGTTTATTATTATGTTTAACCTACATGGTGCGTTGGCGTTTTATTATTTCCTATCTAATATCTTTACAATATTACAGCAAAAGTTGATTTTTAATAGAGTTCGAACTGAAATGGATGATAACACGGATAAGGCGATTTTGAAAGAATTGAAAAAGTCTGAAAAGGGTTCTAAGATTGCTAAGGGGGCTAAAATTAAGGAAGCAGAAGTAGTGGAAAACAAAAAAACCGGAACAAAAATTACAAGAATCTCCGCAAAGGATAATAAAAAGAAAAGGAGATAAAATATGAATAAAGAAGAATCGATTAGGTTTGCTAGCAGATACTTGGAAGACCTACTAAGTTTTTTTGGGATTAACGTGGCGGTATATGCGACTTCGGAAGACGAAGTAATACAACTTTCGGTACCGTCTACATCGCTTAATTCGTTGCTTATAGGCCGTAATGCGGATAATCTCCGGGCACTTCAGCACGTAGTGATGATGGCTCTTGCAACTAAGAATGCGGAACTGACTCGGGTGAATATTGATATTGCTAATTATAAGAAGCAACGGGAAGATAGGATTGCGGCAAAAGCGGAGGGGTGGATTGCTAAGGTGCGTGAAACTGGTCAATCAATGACAATTGATCTTAATGCGGCAGATCGTCGGGTGGTACATAAGTTGGCGCAAGATTATTCGGATATTGAAACGCATTCGGAAGGGGAGGGGCGAGAGCGGAAGTTGATTATCTCGAAGAGATAAAGTCGCATATTGGGCGCTCCGCTTTGTTGCTGCGTGCGTTGCTCGCTCACCGTACCTTAAGTACGGCTCGCTCCGCTACTCCTGGCTCCTTGCTCCTTGCGGAGCATCCCAGTCTGTAACTTTATTGTTTGTTTAATTATTAAGTATAATGATGAAGTCGTAGTTTGGAGCGATGGTGGTGGGGAGGTCGTCTTTGGTGAGGGTGGTGATGCTGTAATCTTCTTCGAGCATATGTTTGGTGCCAGCTTTTGTTGGATTAATTGAATAGATAGTGGTGCCTTCTTTATATTCGCCTTCTGGAGCGTTGTCTACGAGATTTATTGTATATCCTTTAGATTCTAATTTGGTCTTTTCGTTAGCGGCTAGACCGGCAGTGTCGGAGGCATTGTAGATGGCAATAGTAGGTTCTTCGTAATCGCGAGGATCAGAGGAGAGTTGCTTGGCGACGTAGGCTTTGATGGTAGTGTAATTGCCGACGCCAGCTCTAGGTAAGACATAAGAAATGCCATTTAGCTCACCGGTTGTCATATAATCTGGGTAGAGGGAGATTTGGCGCATAACATCAAAGTCTAGGATTTCTGGCATGTGAGCAATGGTTTTTAGTTCTGAGACGGAGAAGTTGGTACGGAGATTGTCGCCTAGAGTATTGATGAGTCCGAGAATATCAGTAAGAGAAAGTTTCTTTTCTAAAATTTTATCTTTGATACCGACGATGATTTTTTGTTGAGAGGCGCCACGAGAGAAATCGCCACCAGAAGTGCCGTGACGAGCGCGAGCGAGGCCGACGGCTTCGGCACCGTTGATTTCGTATGGGACACCAGCTTTATAGACAGCCTTGGTGTAATAATAGTCAGAAATGTCCTCGTCTAGAGTTACGGTGATGCCGCCTAGAATATCGACAATGGAGGCGAGAGAGCCCCAGTTTAGATGAGCAAAATATTGAATATCTACACCAAGGATGGAGCCAACGGCATCCATGAGGGCGGTAGCGGCTTTTTCTTCTTCGGCGATAGAAGCATTGCCACCGCCGCCGTTGCACCAGTAGACTTAATTAATTTTGCCAGTGGCGGTACAGGTGGATGGGCCTTTGAGGTCGCGTGGGAGGCTAATCATAGCGACGTCGCCGGTTTCTTGATTGAAACTAATTAGCATAATAGAATCGGTAAGTTGGGCGCCATCATGAACACCACCACCTTCTTCGCCGCTCATGTCGTAGCCGCCAGTGCCGAAGGCTAATATATTAGTGCGGCCGTTTGCGTCGGCTTTTAGAGGATCATAAGTTTCTTCGGTGAAGGTGAATAGATCGAAGACATTGCCACGGCCACCGGTAATTTTGGCGATAATATCGTTACCCCAGAAGACTGCCCAAACAACAACTCCGATTAATAACAGAACAATAATAAGGGCAGTAATAGTAATAACTTTGCGTTTTTTGCTAATGGGTTTTTTGGCTTTTTTGGGCTTCTTGGTCTTTTCGGAATTTTTTTGCATGTTTTCTTCTGCTTCCTCTCTGGTTTCTTCTGTGATATTTCTGATTTCTGTAACAGTCTCATCGCTTTCTACGAGACCTTCTTCTTCGTCAAAATTAAAAGCAGCAACAGGCTTTAGAAAATCTGGAGTGGATTCTTCGTCTGAAGTAGGTTTGATATCCATGACTTTTTTGGCTTTTTGATGGGATTTTGGTTTGGTTTCTTTTGGTTCTTCTGGATTTTTGGTTTCTTCAATTTCTTCAGTCTCGATGAATTCTTCGGTCTCTTTGGGTTCGTCATCTTTGAATTTGATTGAATCCCACATATCGGTAGTAGGAGCATTGACAAATTCTTCAGTAAGCTTATCACCTGTAAGCGTAGGTTTTTGGTTTACCTCAATTTTTTTGATAGCTTTTTTAGCGCTAGTAGTAGTAACCCTGGGTTTCGGTGTTTTTTTACTAGCTTTGGCTGCACGAGTAGAGAGCCCATCAATTGATTTATTCGCAGTCATTATTGTATAATTATATCATGAAAGGTCAGAAACTTACAAAAAAACAATTAGCGGTTCTTAATTTTATAGAAGATTATACAGAGGAAAATGGGCATTCTCCATCTTATCGAGAAATTTGTGAAGGGTTGGGACTTTCGTCGGTTTCGGCGGTAGCAGAGCATATAGATAATTTGGTGACAAAGGGCGTGATTAGGAAGACACCGGGGGAAGCACGGAGTTTAGAAATTTTAGATTACAAACATACTGAGACGGTGAATTTGTTTAAGTCAAAAATGATGGATGCTAGTCTTGAGGAGCAGGCTGTTCTAGCTCAGGCTGCGGAGATTCTGGGGCTGGAGTTGGGGTAGATTCGGTGGGGTTTTGGCCATAGACTTCTTCGAAATGGTCATAGCGTTTGCTGACCCAGTCGATGAGATAGTCGACCTCCTCGTCGAAGTTGGTTTTTAATTTCCAGCGTTCTTGGTCTCGAAGGGCGGCGGGGCGGATATAGTCGGCTTGAGACTTGATGTAGTTTAGAAGGTCTTCTTTGTGGCCGGAGAGGGTTGATTGGTAGATTTCTTTGACCTTTGTTTCGAATTCGGGGATGTCCATAAGGTCATAGATGACAGTAGATAGAGAATAAATATAGGGGACTTCTTCTGGGTTGTTGATATAGCTTTTGAAAAACATGGTTTCGAATGGGGAATATGACGAATCGATGTCTACTCCTTGAGTAACCCAAGATTTATTACTAAAGGCGAGATCGAAATCCCAGCCTGGTCCAGCGTGAATTTTATCACCATTGCCGTCTTTATACATATAAAAGCTAGTGCTATATGCGTCCGGATTGACAGTGAATTCATTTAGTAAAAAGTATTTGGCGAAAGAATCTATATCTATTAAGTTTTGGATTTGGTAGTAATCTTTTTTGTTAATGGCTTCTATGGTGAGGTTGAAAGAGTCTAGAAAGTTTTGAAAAGCTTCTTCCTGATAGTTCTGACTGACGACATCTTTGATAGTTACACAGTCATTGGTTTGGCTGCGCTTACAAATAGTTGGATCTTCATGAATGTTGTCTATCTCTATGATGATACCAAGTGGATCAGCTAGATTTATTCGAGAGTTGCTTATTTCTATTTTGTCTGATAGATAATATAATCCGTGATAAAGACTATCAATATAGAGCTCGATGAAGGAGCCTTTTGATCTGTATTTTTCGTTTAGCAGTTTTTCTAGATGGAATGCGATATCATTGCGTAGATGTGTGGTGTCGAGATAATTTGCTAAGAGAACCCATTTTTTGTTTTCTCCAAGATTTAGAATATTTGATTCATCCATAGTTTTTATTTGGTAAGGCTTTTTAAGCTGTTGCCAAGTCGTATTGCCGCGCCCTTTTATTTCTACATCATCGAAGGTGGTAGAGGTTTTATTTATAGTGAAGGTGGCAGTATTGCCTGGATATTTAATATCTTTGGAATTGGCATCGATTTGTTCAATAGGGACTTCGGTTAGGGAAATTTCTAATTTTGGGAAGTCGGTAGCTGAGTTATTGGCTGAAATAATCTCTATGATTTTGTAAATGGTGGCGATGAGCACAAAAAGAGAAATTAAGATTAGAGGAATTGCTATGATGGGAGAAGGCTTTTTTGTGCGTTTGACTTTAGGCGCAGATTTAGATTTGGTGCGCTTTTTCCTTTTCATAAGTATATTTTAACATATTTTATTAAAGGTTGAAAATATAGGGGAAGCAAGATATAATTATAGATAAGGATACTATACAAGAATGCCTGGAAGAAAAAGAGAATTCAGATGGGTAAAATGGCTAATATTCTTGGTGCTTTTTGTTGTTGCTTTAACGGTGGTGATTTTGGTAAAAAATAGCCTTAATGATAAAACCGAAAATAATATTAAGCAAACCACGAATGAGAGTAAAATGGAAGGAAAGAAATCGGAAAAAACCGATCCTAGTGATAGTAGCGAAGAGGCTTCAAAACAAACTGAAAAAGCTCCGCAATATGAGGGTGAAAGCCCGAATAAGTCTGAGACATTGACGGGTTTGATTAGCTATGCAGACGTAGTAGATAATGAATTAGTAATTAGAGTAAACATTGATCAGTTTTTGCAATCGGGGAGCTGTAATTTGGTGATGAGTAGGAATGGGGCAACTTATTATTCTAAGTCCGTATCAATTCAAGAATCAGTAACAACTTCTACTTGTGATGGGTATAAAATTCCAGTGTCGGAGCTTTTGGAAGGGGATTTTCAGGTGGAGATAAACTTGGAATCTGATGGTAAAAGTGGTAAAATAACTGGTAGGGTAAGGTTATGACAAAAACGAAAAATATAAGGAGAAGAAATTACCGAAGGATTGGGCTTTTTGGCTTAGGTCTTTTTGTGACGGTGTTTTTGTTTGTATTTTTAGCGCAGAGATTTGGTAAATTAGAGAATGATACTAGTGCGGCAAATTTGGCTAACTTTGACCCGGGGTATATTATTTCTGATTACCAAATGACGGATTATAATTCGATGAGCGAGGCGGATATTCAAAATTTCTTGTGGTCAAAAGGAAGGTGCTACAATACTAATTTTAATGGAGTCGGCACGAGAGTGGATTATTTTTCGGATAGTACACCTCCAACTACTTGGCACGTGAAGGATGGACATACGGTGTGTCTTGCTGAGGAGAATATGAACGGAGAAACGGCAGCACATATTATCTGGCAGGCAGCACAGGATTATCGGATTAATCCGAAGGTTCTAATTGTGCTTTTGCAGAAAGAGACCGGGACAATTACGGATCCAATTCCAAATAGCTGGGATTATCAAAGGGCAACCGGTTATGGCTGCCCGGATACGGCGGCATGCTCTGAAAAATACTATGGATTTAAAAATCAGGTTAGAAATGCCGCGAGTTTGTTTAGGATCGTAATGGACGGAAATTCGTCTTATTATCCGATTGGGAATAACAACGTGAGATATAGCCCAGACCCAGTTTGTGGTAGCTCTGTGGTATATATAAAGAACCTGGCAACTTCGGCATTATATAGGTATACTCCCTATCAGCCAAACGCCGGAGCGCTTGCGGCAGGCTATGGCACGGCGCCTTGTGGGGCGTATGGAAATAGGAATTTTTATGCGTATTTCGAGGATTGGTTTGGTGGGGTTACGGAAGAGCGAGATGTGATTAAAGAATCAATTGACAGAATATATATAAAATGGGGTGATAGACTTGGTACACAGATTAAGCCGAGAGATTGTAGCCTTGGTGTTGAAGGTGCATGTATACAAGTGCACGCTAACGGGATGATTGTATACAACAAGAAATATGGCGCTTATGAAATCTATGGCGAAATTTATAATCGTTATAAAGCGCTAGATTCGTATAAGGGTATCCTTGGTTTTCCAATTACCGGAATCAATTGCGATGATAAATTGAACTGCTACCAAATCTATGAAGGAAGCACACTGCTCGGTG
>JAFWKW010000032.1 GCA_017514125.1 Candidatus Saccharimonadota bacterium | reverse complement strand
TGCCAGTATCTGGTCCTATCGTACGAGTTTGTGCTATAGTTGGTAGTGTCCAACCTTTTGGACACACACTTTCTGTACTAACATTTGTATTATTAGCATTACTAGTACTACTAGTATCTACTATTGTTCCGGCCGTAGCAGCACCATAATTATACCAAACGGTATTGCCATCAGTATACCCATTAGAACCACTATGAATACAAGAATTTACATACCCAGTACCACTGCCAGTTTGGGCACTAGTGCTATACGTCCCATAGCACTCACCCCCGCTGGTGCCGCGTTTCTCTAGATTCTGCCCCAAAGGCTGGACATTGCCAAGTGATGACCAAATTAATACCCTAACCGGAGGGTCTAGTAGTTCTACATATGTTCCTAACTTTTTGCCAGTCTTGGGCGGGGTTTACGGCAATAGCGTATTATACGATGAGTCTACACTCGGGCTCTGGTGGGGTTCTACAGTGTATAATAGTGCGCGACGATACTTCCTGGGTTACGATGATGGCAACTTATATGCCAGCGGCAACCGCCGTTTTATTGGTCTCTACATCCGCTGTATCCAGGCCTCCTAAAGTCTAGTCTTTTTATATCCACTAATGTATCAAGGGATGGATACGATGCGGGGAGATGGTGGCGGCTTGAAGTTTTTGCCGCTTATTGTTAAAATAGAGGTATGAAGAAACGGCCGTCGAAAAAAGTCAACATAACGGTTTTTGTAATTGGGATGATAGTTCTGGTGGCAGGTTTGGCGGTTTTGATTATCAAAAAAACTGCTCAGCCGTTGCTTGACGATGCGGAATTTTTGATTACCGCGGGGAATTGGGTAAGAGAGGATCAGCCTAGCGTAATTTGGGATTTTAGTGAAGTGGGCAAAGGCAAGCTAACCACTGATGATCACCTTAATGATTATGATTTTATTTGGCGACTTCAAGATAAGAAACTCTTGATTGAAACTAGTTGGCTATACGACCTTAATAATGAGTTTGATTACACCATCGACCAAGGTGAGAAGACTCTAGTAATCACGAATCAAGATAAGAACATAGAAATAAAATTTAACGCCGTAAAGAAACCGGCTGAAGATACCGAATCTTAATTTATTTTTTGGCTAGTTTGAGGCGATACTCGATATCGCGTAAGACGTTCATAAAATACATATAGGACTCGTATGGAGAAGCATAGGCAGAGAAATACGCGTGGACATCGCCATCGCTCCAATATTTAGTACACATAGAATATGGATGGTCCGAAGTAGTGAGATAACGCCAATCGTCAATCAGCTTAGCATCGTTGGTCTGAAGTATAGCATTTCTGATATGATAGAGCTTTTTTGAAGCATCCTCTTGCATATCATTTGAGAGCCAAGCAGACAAATCGCGTTCGCTATCAGCCCAAGTGACTGTAGTGGGCATAGAAACCTCGCCGTTTGGCTCTAGTGACTCACAGGCCTCAGACACAGTAATGAATTTGTTATCTTTCACCTTTAGCCAAGAATCGATAAAGCTATTCATAAAGTCAAAAATACCTGTACTCTCCCATTGGTGCTCACCAAAAGTTTCGAAGTCCATAAAGAGATTGATTAGTTCGCCGTTAAGGCAGTCTTCGTTGATCCAGTTTTGGTATTTTTCTACGGTCAAGGGCCATTCTTTCCAATTTCGGTCGGAAAAACGAAAGGCGATATCATCCGAAAGTCGGTAGTTCTTTAAGAGAAGCTTGAGATTATTACAACCGGTTGGTTTATAGAGATAGTTGGGGCTTTTGCCTTTCAAAACCCTGTCCCATCCTTCCGCTAGAATGCCGGTGTAATTTTGTTCGTCAGCCCAACGCGCGAGCTTATTATTGTAGGCTAGCTCGGTGTTTCGAAAAACTTTAGGGGTAACACCAAAGAGCTTTTTGATTTTGGCGGCGTGGAGCTTAACCTGGAGCTCGAATTCGTTATGGTCGTAGAAAAATGCTAGCGAATGATAATAGGTTTCACCTAGGATTTCAACTTGACCACGAGCAACCATACGGCGAATTTGTTCAATTAGGTCCGGAGCCCATTTTTCGGCTTGCTCCATCCAGGTACCAGTAATCGAAAAAGACACTTTGAAATCTTTGTGCGCCATCATCTTTTTTTCGAGTAATTTTAGCATAGGGCGATAGGACTTTAGTGTAACCTTTTCAAAAATACGCTGATTAGACTGAGGGCTGTTAAAATCCGCATCCCAATAATTAGAATTATTGCCGACATCAAAAATCGGATACTCGCGATAGCGAATAGGCTGATGAATATGTAGATATAAACAAATCGCGCGCACTTTTACCCCTTAAGCTTTACATTATTATATATCTTCTGGCACTTTTTAGCAACTTTACTCCAAGAAATCTGATTATACTCGTGAGAAAGATTCGCTTTGAGGGATTTTTTAAGTGGGGCGTGATCCGCGATAGCCAAAATCTCATCTGCCAGCTTGTCCTCATCCCAAAAATCATATTTCATAGCTGACCAAATCACTTCTGAAACGCCGGATTGTTTGGTAAGAATTAGAGCGTTGCCATGATAGGCGGCTTCAAGCGCCGTAAGGCCAAACGGTTCAGAAACAGAACTCATAACAAAAATATCGGAGAGGGAATAAATATCGCGAAGTTTTTTGCCCCGAATAAAGCCAGTAAATACGACGTTTTTGGAAATACCAAGAGTGGCGGCTTTGCCGATAAGATGGTTTCTTTCTTCGCCATCACCAGCAAAGATAAACAATAATTTAGGGTTTTTGTCAATGGCACGTCTTGCGGCGTTCATTAGGAAGTCTAGCCCCTTTTGGACGGTAAACCGACCTACGGTAGAAACGATGGTGTAGCCATCTTCTTTTAGGCTGGTGGCGTATTTATATACACTGTCGTCGTATTCGTAATCGCTGTAGTAACTTTCGTCTAGGGAATTATAGATTACGTCAATTTTGTTTTGAGGAATCTGGTATTTGTCGTGGATGAGTCGCTTGGTAAAATCGGATACAGCGATGATTTTGTCTGCCATCATCAAGCCTTCGCGCTCGATTTCGTGAATTAAGGGGTTGCCTTCGTGGTTGCCGGCACGGTCATACTCGGTAGCGTGGACGTGAGCAACGAGTGGAATCCCATAATTTTTCTTAGCCAAAATACCAGCTTCGTAGGTGAGCCAGTCGTGAGCGTGAATCAAATCGGGCTTAAACTCCATTAAATAATCGTTTACAAAATCTTGGTAGCTTTTTTGGACGGTGCGGATAGAAATCAAATTAGAATAATCAGGGGCGGGAATGATATTTTGATGTATATTAAGTGAGGCGTAAGAACCGCCACCGTAGCGATGAATTGGATCAAGATTAGTAGCGTGGATGACATGCATAAATTCGACCTGAGGATGCTCGGCTGCATAGGGAACAACAAAGTCGATATCTACGCCTTGGTCGGACAAAGCGTGAGCCATATTGAGGCACGCCACACCCAAACCACCACTATTGTGGGGTGGAAGCTCCCAACCTAGCATTAGTATTTTCATCATATACTATTATAGCATAAATGTTTTGTAATTCGTAGATATTTTCGCCTAAGTTGTGATCAAAAAATGAAACGGAATTCACTTTCGTTTCATTTTTAGAACTTGCTTTCTTTGCTAAACTTTCTTTCTTGAAAGAAAGTTTAAGCTAGTGGCAGGGGTGGCAGGACTTGAACCCACGACACGCGGTTTTGGAGACCGCTGCTCTACCAACTGAGCTACACCCCTAGGTGTATTTATATTTTAGCATAATTTATGCTATAATAAAAGTATGACATGGTGGGCTTTTTCTTTTAAAAAAACCGAGGCAGAGAAAACTATTTTGTCGCCGGATGGTAGGACCAAGTGTCGATTTTTCTTAAAAAATAGCCGTGTTTTTTATGAAATAACCAAGGACAATAAGCCGGTCATCAAAAAATCTAGGCTAGATTTTGAGATCTTGGGAGAAGAGCCGATTAGAGATGGGCTAAAATTAGTGCGGTTAAGAGTACTAAAACATCAGGAAATCATCGAAATGCCTTGGGGAGAAGACCGTTATCTTAATAACACTTACACTGAAGGGGTGTTTTATTTGGCTGAATCGACAAGAGCGCACCGAATTTATACAATTAGATTTCGAGTGTTTGATAATGCGGTGGCCTTTCGTTATGAAATTCCGCCACAACCAAAGTTTAGTAGTATCGTGATAAAAAACGAGCTAACTGAATTTAACATCGACCTTAATAGCACAGCCTGGCAAATACCAGCTTATCAACCAGACCGTTACGAATATAATTATGAAGCTAAAAATCTGTACGATCTTGAGAACTCAGTTCATACTCCGCTTACAATTAGGACGCCGAACGGTTTTTACCTTTCGCTACATGAGGCAGCGCTTTATAACTATGGCTCGATGACCATCAAGCTGAATCATGAAAAGATTTTAACTTCTGACATTACGCCACTTTCGGATGGGACGAAGGCGCATGTAACTTTGCCGTTTCAGACTCCTTGGCGGTTGATTATGATAGCCGGTTCCGCGATTGAACTAACCACTAATAGGACGATGTACTGTTTGAATGATCCGCCGACGGGAGATTTTAGCTGGGTTAATACGCTCAAATTTATCGGAATTTGGTGGGCGATGTATGTCGGAGAATGGACTTGGGCGCCAGGTGAAAGACACGGCGCTACCACAGCACACGCTAAGGAATATATTGATGCGGCGGTAAGGCTTGGGATTAAAGGGCTTTTGATTGAGGGTTGGAATGAGGGGTGGGAAGGTGATTGGCTAGAAAATGGTGTAAACAATAAATTTACGGTGGCAGCGAAAGATTTTGATCTTCCAGAGGTAGCAAGATACGCAGCTGCTCGCGAAGTAGAAATTGTGGGGCATCACGAAACTGTAGGGTTTATCGATAATTACGAGAACCAATTAGAAGAGGCTTACAACTACTACGCCACGAACAACGTTCATTATATTAAAACTGGTTATGCCGGCAGTATGATTACCGTAAACGGACAAAAAGAATATCATCATTCGCAGATTGGCGTAAATCATTATCAAAAAACCGTGGAGCTTGCAGCACGTAAAAAGATTTGTCTGGACATCCACGAACCAATCAAAGGTACGGGAATTGAAAGAACTTGGCCGAATCTCTTGACACGTGAAGGGGCGAGGGGGCAAGAGTACGAAGGCGGGGCACTTAGGCCGTCCCACGCCTGTTATCTACCATATACGAGATTATTGGCAGGTGGAATGGATTATACTAATGGGATTTTTGATATTACAAATTCCGTTAAAAGAGTCTCAACTACTTTGGCACGGCAAGTGGCATATTTTGTGACGATTTATTCAGGTATGGCGATGGCGGCGGATCGACCGTTTATGTACGAAGAGAAGTTTCCAAAACTTTTTGAATTTATCAAAATGGTACCGACGAATTTTGAAAAAACTCTGCCTCTGCTCGGTGAAATCGGTGACTATTATGTGGTAGCTAGAAAGGACCGTAAAACTCCTGATTGGTATATCGGTGGAGTAACTGACGAAAACGCTAGGCGCGTCCATATCAACTTGGAGTTTTTGGATGAAGGGGCTATCTATAAGGCATGCCTTTATCTTGATTCAGAAGATGCGCATTTTCGTGATAATCCGCACGGAATTAACATCTTAGAAAAGCACGTCGGAAAATCCGATACTCTAGACATTTATATGGCGCCAGGTGGTGGATTTGCGATTAGGCTCGCTAAAATATCTTAATCTATGCTTCAAGAGCGGTGACGATGAAGCGGTGAGTGGCGTCTTGGTTTTCTAAGATTTCGCCGGCACAGGTCATAATTACGAGAGTATTGTGAGCTTCGGGCGCAAGGAGAATATTCATATCAATCTCGGATTTTGCCAGTGTCTTAGTATCGACGATTTGATATTTTTTGCCATTATATTCTATGATACTTCCGACTTTAACTTGGTTTAAATTCTTAAAAACAGTAGTGGAATGACCGATTAAGAAAATTTTGCTGTCGTATCTAGTATAGCTCCCGACAATAGTGTTTGGGGTATCTAATTTGCGATCTTTGAGCTCCAGAGTAGTAACGTCAGAAACTAACCCAATACTTGGAATATTTAAGGAACCAGAAATTTCATAGTGAGTAGCTTCGGCCGGCTGAAAGCCCAGAATGAGATAAGTGGTAAAAGCCGCTACGTAAAATAAAGTAACGATTTTACGAAAATCGAATCTTCGACGTCTAATTTCCACACTTCCTCCTTTTCTTCATTATAGCACGAGCGAAATAAAAAAGGTAGTGTTTTTGTAGGATTTTTATTAGAGACCGGGGCTAAACATTTTTAATTTTTTATCGTGTTCTTTGTATCTTTTGTCGTGAGAACCAACTTCCGCCCAAAAGGCCTTGGAATGATCCATATGGTTGAGATGAGCTAATTCGTGTAAAATTACATAATCGCGCAAAGGTTCTGGGATTTTCATAAGGCCAATATTGAGAGAAATCGTCTTGTTGGACGAACAAGAACCCCACCTGGTACCGGCGTGGCTTAAACGACATTTGCCATAAGAATAACCATAAAGATGAGCGTAATATTCTAAGCGGTAGGGCAAATAAGCGCGGGCCTTTTTCATTAAAACTTTTTTTTGATAGTCGCGAGTCTTTTGGGTGGATGGATCAGACAAAGGCAATTTTTTACGAATCACTTCGCGATTTAAATTAAGATATTTTTTTAATAAAAAATCTGGGGTGTGGCGCGGTACCGACATAGAGAGTCGCCCGGAGGTGGACACAGAAAATCTCACGCCACGAGAGAGGGCGTTTTTTCTAACGATCACTTCGCCAAATTCAGAGTCCTTGATAATCATTTTAGCTATCGGCAAGACCAGCTAGTACGTGCTTAGTCTGGGTTTCAAAAGTGTGTTTGCCGGAGAGGATAATTGGGTCCTCTAATTCGGAAGGGGCTTCCATAGCGCCAACTTCGGCTTCGTAAACTTCTTTGGCTTTGGCTACGGTCTTATAGCGAACTTTAAGGCGATTTCTGATGGTAGTAACGTCGGTCTGTATCCAGATGAGGGAAGGCTCATAGCCGGCCGCACGCAAAAGATTACGAATCTCCGCCCGCTCTCTTTCGGTAGAAAGACCGCCTTCAATAATAATGGTTTTGCCGGTGCGAGCAATTAACTTGATAATTAGCAAGATGTTTTTTCTGGTCAAATGATATTCAACCTTTAGTTCTTCAAAGTCATATAAGGCGAGATCAAACTTCTCTGCGAACTTTTCACTAAAAGTAGATTTGCCACTACAAGGCGCCCCGAAGACGAGTAAAGCTCTAGGTTTTGACTTGTTACCTTCCATATTGCTATATATTATATCACAAAAAAACCTTTGTCTACAAGTTTTAATTATTTACTCCGTGATGAGCAGTAAAAGAACTGGCGTCTAATGGCAAAAAGACATAGTTGTTAGAGAGGCCAAATTCGATAATTCGATCAACGGCGTCTACGGAAAAATTTTTAACGTCGTGTTGGAGGACAACGTTTGGACCGGGCTTTAGGTGGGTTACTACGTTGGTATACACTGCATCCGCAGTATTAGCGCCACCAGCGTCGCCAGAACTAATGTTCCAGTCAAAATATTGATAACCGCGCTTCTCAACTTCGGTAGTCAAAATACTCATAATTCTGATACCGTGGTCGTATTTGGTGCTGATGGTGTTTGAACTGCCGCCGGGGAAGCGAATAATTTTACTTTCTGCGCCAGTGATATTTTTGACACGGTCGGAGATTTTGGCTAAATCATCAAAATACGCTTCTATGCTACTGTAAACTTGATCGTACTTGTGCGACCAAGTATGAAGCCCGACAGTGTGGCCCTCTTCATACTCGCGTTTAATCATTTCGTCACTACCGTAGCCAGTGACAAAAAAGGTAGCTTTAACACCGCGGTTTTTGAGGACATCTAGGAGGGCAGCTGTGTAGTCACCTGGGCCGTCGTCAAAAGTGAGGTAAATGACGCCAGCACTTTGAGCGATTTTTTCTTCTAAAGCCTTTTTAGCTTCTTCTTCGGCTTTTTTGATGGCTTCCTGCTCTTCTCGTTCTAGCTCTGCTATCCTTTCTTCGGTAAGTTGCCAGTCGGGATTCTCTATGGTGGTTCTGGCTTCAGCGTTTAAAATTTCAGAAGCGAGTAATGTACCAATCAGAAAAAATAATAATACGCCGACTAGCGTGCTTAGGGCCGTCAAAATAATGATATGAATTCTAACCTGACGACGCCTCAGTTCCATATTTTTATTATAACACGTCTTAAATATGATAGAATAAAAATATGGGAGAGAAAAGAGCGAGAAAAGCTAGTAAAATTATAATTATTTTGTTAATTTTTGTAATAATTGCGGTGGGGGCGTTTTTTGCGGTGCAGTTCTTTACCAAAACAGGTATTTTTAGGATACCGGGAGTGGTATATTATGGCGACAGTTTGACTTCGGCAGAAACCGGAATTTTTGAAGGGATTTTTGACGAAAAAATAGATCTCGACAAAGACGTAACGATTAGTGGCAAGTGGGCGCTGGAGAAACCTACTACTTCTCGTGGAGAATACTTATATGAAGTCTTGGTGCCGGTGACGGATTTCTATAGCACAGAAACTAATGTCGACGTCAATAATGTAACGGAGCTACTTGATGAAAGTTTTAAGACGGCTAATAATTTTGAGTTAATCCCGGTCTCAGAGCTCGATTTTTCAAAAAAGCTACTCAGTCTAAATGGGAAATATTATTTGGATAATTTTGATAGTGGAGCAGTGTATCGGACAATTGATTTTGACTCGGAAAAATTTGAAGAAGAAATTGAGCCTTTGATAGTTGATGTATTCAAAAAAGAATTTCCAAGTAAAGAATCTACACTAACTTTCGCGCAGACTGGTGTGACGGCTTTATCTCGCCGGATGAATTCACGACTAAACGCAGTGGGTGGAGATGCTGCGTATTTTTCGGCCGAAATTGGGCCGTTTCTCTCGGGTTTTGATATTACACATACTTCCAATGAGTCGTCTTTTTCGAGTTACGCTTCGAATGCCAACATCTGCTCGGATAAAAGGTTTGTTGATACTTTGACCGGGATTGGGCTCGACGTCGTGGAATTAACCGGTAACCACAACCAAGATTGTGGCGACCAAGCAGCCATCGACACAATTGATATATATAATGAAAAGGGGATAAAGATTGTAGGTGGCGGAAAGACCGCAGCGGAAGCAGCTGTGCCACTTGAAATCGACCAAAAGGGTACTGGGATTACAATGCTAGCTTTTAATCAATCAACTGGTGGAGCAACACTTGACAATACGCCCGGGGCGAATCAATATTACGAAAACACAGCAGCCTCCCAAATTAAGGAAGCAAAGGACCGGGGAGATTTGGTGATTGTGGATATTCAATATTACGAGTGTAATGCTTATGCTTCTACTTACGAGGATCCGATTTGCGACAGAGCTAACTCTTCGGCGGGAGATCAAGTCGGGTTTTTCCGGCATTTAATTGACCTTGGAGCCGATGTAGTAGTAGGTACTAGCGCGCACCAAGCGCAGACTTTTGAATTATATGGTAACGGAGCAATCTACTATGGCCTCGGGAATTTGTTTTTTGACCAAACTGATTGGCCAGGCACCACTAGAAGCCTAGTTCTCTCGCATTATTTTCATAATGGCAAACTGCTCCAAACAAAACTGGTAGGAACCATATATGGCCAAGATATGCAAACCAAATTACTTGATGCTGATACTATGAAATGGTGGCTAGAAAGACTTGTCAAGGTAAAACCATAAGTGTATAATACTAATTAGGTAATTAGGAGGTCATGAATTGTATTTCATTTATATACTCGTCATTGCGGTGGCAATTTTGACGATTTTAGCAGCAATTGCGTTGGTTTTTGGTAGTTCAAAATCCGAAAAAGCACACAGTTTGTGGTTTCTTTCAGCAGCAATCGGGGAAGTGATTTGGGCGGTTTCGATTGCGGTGTTTTTGTCACTCGGTAGCGGCGATTTTGACAAATCGATTGCGCCTTCATTAGTGAACGGAATTTATATTGGCGCGATTCTGATGGACGTTTCGATTTTGGGTTATGTTTCCTGGAGATACAAATTGGGCAAAATCCTGACTTCAATTTTTCTGATTGCGGGGATTGGACTAGCCACGATTCTAGTTTATGACCCTTCGGTCCTATATTCTGAGATAGTGCTTGGTAATGGGACAGCATCCCTTTCGATTGATATGAGCAAAGGCTTTTACTACGCTTATGAAGTATATTTCTGTCTTTTGATTCCGGCTTTTTGTGGGTTTTTGATTTACAAAATTGGCCATACTACCAGAAAAAAGGCCAAAAAAGGCTATCTGTTTTTCTTGATTGGCCTAGCAGTGGCAGGGTTACTCTCGGGTATCTTCGATCTTTTAATGCCGCCATTTCGATACGATTTAATTTGGATAGGGCCACTTGCGATTGGATTAATTATTTTGGGATTCTATTTCTCAATTCTCAAATTCAAAATGGTCAACCTTAATTCCGCCTGGCTGAAAATACTATCTTCGGTAGTATTACTAAATAGCGCTTTCATCATCTATTTCCTGATTTTCCATCTCATCTTCTCAGCATTGTTTAAAGTGAATAGCCCGTCTTTCCAGGTGATACTCCTAAATTTCATTATGATTGCGGTGGTTTTGGCATTGGTGCCAGCATTTTCAGAAATCGCGAATTTGGTTAAATCATTAATTTTGACTAAACAGATTGACCTTCCTTACATAGTCAAAAAACTTTCCGTAGCCGATCACAAAAAACTTGATTTGAAGGATGTTTCGGGATTTTTGGCGGAACATATGCATTTTTCTTATGTGGCGTTTTTGGTGAAGGGCAAGCTCTTTGTGGCGGACGATTGTAATATTCCATCTGATATAATAGCCAAAATTTCCAAACTCCCAGCACCAACTCACGGAGCTTGGCTCAATTTAAACAGTATTGGAAATGAGGCTTTAAAAGACACTGACATTACCAGAATTGCGATTTTGACTGGCGCAAATGGCGAAATGATTGGACAAATGATTTTTGGGAAGCCGACTTCAAAGACGGTTTTGGAGCATAGAGATCTAGTAGAGATTCAAACGATTGTTAGTTTAATGGGGATAATCATAGAAGATGGCGGCCGCAGCAAGTCTTAAACACACCAAAACGACTATTTTGCTCTCCGTAAACGCAGCGGCGATTTTGATTGCTGGGGTTTTGATTGCGAGCGCGATTTGGTTGAATGGTGGAATGGACTTTAGAGTGGTAGGGGAAAGAAGCGACGAAGTAGATGGAGATATCGTCGAGGCGGATTTAATTGATGCAGAAAGCAATAATAAGAACGAATTGACCGACGAACAAAAGAGTTATATCACTTCTGTCCATACCAACACCGGAATGGACTCTGAGCCAGTGCCAGATGGAGAACTTTGGGCGGGCGATTCGATTTTTATTTATCAAACGGCCAATGTGGATATTTGTGTAGGAGGAGATCTTCATGACATTGGACCAATGTATTGGCAGACTTCTAACCCTGGTGTGATTTCGGGCTTTTATTCTTCGGCTCGGACTTGGTTGGGATATTCCTCGGATACGTGTAGATTTCCAATTATTAATGGGGTAGGGAAGACCACTATCACAGCCGGTACTTATGACGGTTCGAGGCGCGACACTATAGAAGTGGTGGTACTTGAGGTTCCAGCTGCCAAGTGGAAATACGAGGTTTTGTCTTTGGTCAACCAAGAACGTATAAGAAATGGCCTCGAGAAGCTCACCTGGGGAGACACCTGTGCAGATGCTGCTGAGGTCAGAGCGGAGGAAATTGTACAAGTATATTCGCACACCCGCCCGGATGGGAGCTCTTGGGATACAGCCTGTATGGAGCCGAACGACAATAATGTTTATACAGAAGGTGAGAATTTGGTGGCAGGGAACTCGGCAGTATCACCAGAAACCGCAGTAGCAGCTTGGATGAATTCGGAAAAACACCGCGAGAATATTTTGAACCCAAATTACACTAAGCTTGCGGTTGGGTTTTACTTTGATACAAACACTAAATACCGCACACACTGGTCACAGTATTTCTCTAACTTCTAATTGCTAACGCATGAAAAAGCCCGCTTAAAAAGCGGGCTTAAGCGGGGGGTGAATTCAAACTTTCTGCAGCATGATCATTACCGCAGAGGGATTTTCATTGTAGGTATCTACGGCGTATTCGGCCGCAAATTTCAGGCCTTCTCTCCAAAGGCGTCTCCTAACTTTCTCAACATTCTTGATAGCAGTTTCTACATTGTCGGCCAAATGCATGGTTGGCCAATCGAAGATACTCATACTACGTTCGAGATACGGGCATTTAACCTGTAGATCGTAGAAGAAAATTCCACTATGGTTAAGTAGCGCATAAACCGCTTTGACAACTTTTTCGGCAAAAATATCCGGCGGAATATATGATGCTACGCCACCCAATATTACTAAGTCAGCACCAGCACATTCGTGATTTTTGACCTGGGCCATAAGGTCGCCGTGCTTGTATTTGATGCCGAGCGCTTCTAGACTTTCGCCCGTAAACAAAGTATCAGGCCGGATTGACGGATCTTTGTCATAAGCGTAGACTTCAATTTGCTGGGGCTGAGGGACAAAACCGTGCCAACGCATCCAAGCCAACATGCCAGCGCCAAAATCGACGATTTTTTTCTTTTTGTCACTATCAAAGGCGACATCACGTAGACAAGAAGCCAAATTCGCTAAATAGAGCTGTCTTTCGCGATTGTAGACAAAGGTAGGGTCGTTTTTGACGAAGTAATCAATTGGGTCATTCTCGGGAACGCTTTTAACCCAGTTGCCGTGAAGATCGGTGCCGGAACCATAGCTCATTTCGAGCGCCGTGGCGGGAGAACGAAATATGTTGATTAGCCACGGGAAAAAGAAGTTAGACTTGGCGCCGTCATAATCCAGAGTAAAATTAGCCAGACCAGGATTCTCCTTCAACTTTGTACCGACAAAATTCCAAAGCTTGGTAATCATAGCTTCGTCTACATTAGCAGACTCAGCAAACTCAAAAAACTGGGTTTTGATTTCTTTGACGAGCTCCGGTTTAGTGCTAAACTCTCTTTGATTAATCTCTGTGTATTTTGAGAAAGCTTCGACTTTCATGTCGTCAGTTCTCTCAATTGGGTCACTCAGGTACGCGTGTTTAAACATCATTCACCTCCTTGTTTTTAAGCTACTACCACCCCGTTCGCATAATTATATCATATATATTAGGAATAGTCCAGGTAAGCAAATCATAGCAATGGTGGTATAATATATATTATATATGGGTGTGAAAAAGCGGGTTTCGCGAAAATCTGAAATTTTTCTTACTATAGTAGGAGTTCTTTTGCTTGCGGGATCACTTTGCTTTGGGGTCAGTTTAGCAATTCTGAAATACACAGACTCTCCTCAAGAAGATTTTGTGGAGTCGTCAAACCAAGAAAACACGGAGGATTCGGAAGATTTAGAGTTAGAAGAAGAGCCAGAAATTTTGGCGGTAGATTTTCAACCAGTAGTAGACGATTGGGCAAAAAGCGTAGGAGGGAACAGAAGCGTCTTGGTGTATGACCTTGATCTCGATAAAGTAGTTGGGGTTTACAATCCAGAAGAGAACTACACTACCGCTTCTTTGTATAAATTATTCGTAGTGTATGAAGGATACAAAAGGGTATCTACAGGAGAGTGGGACGGAAATGCCAAAGCCGGCTACACTGGCAAGACAATTCTAGAATGTTTGGACCTCGCGATTAGAGAGTCAAATTCGGCTTGCGCAGAAACTCTGTGGGGGTTGATTGGACGAAATATGCTAAATGATATCATCAATAACGAGTGGGGAATTACAAATTCAAACATTCCTAAACTAATTTCTAATCCAAATGATATTATGTTAATGATGGAGAGATTCTACGAGCACCCAGATTTTAATGATGAAACTTTGCTAGGTAGGATGTGGGATTCTTTCTTAAACCAGCCCGTAACTGAATATGATTGGCGACAAGGCCTACCAAAAGGTTTTTCAAAAGCTTCCGTATATAACAAGGTGGGTTGGGAGTATAATCCTGATGGCAAGTATTGGGATATATATCACGATGTCGCGATTGTTAAATTCCCGCTTGAAGACGGGACAACCAGAAATTACATTGTGGTAGTAATGACAAACAGAGTCGATTTTAAGAACATCCGTAAACTCGGTACTAGTCTCGAAAATAAATTTTACGAGGAAATAGAAATTTAATCTTCTTTTAAGGTAGATAGGATAGAATGTAGGCATGGACGAAATAATATTTGACAGGATCGAAAAGAAGTATTTGATAGACATGGGTCTAAAAAAGAAGATTTTGACTGCGGCTGGAAAGAATTTGAAAGAAGATAGTTACTTTAAGTCGGAGATTTTTAATATTTATTTTGATACAGATAATTTTGATTTGATTATAAAATCGATCGATAACCCAAATTTCAAGGAAAAATTGAGAGCGAGAGCCTATGGCGGTTACGACAAAGTGTTTTTAGAAATCAAAACTAAGATGCGGGGGAAGGGAGATGCGGTGGGACATAAAAGAAGAATCTTAGTGACGCATCAGGATTTTAAAAAGTTGGTAAAAAAAGAAAAAACAGTTAGCGAATTAAATGATTCGCAAATTGCTAGAGAAGTTGATTATTTGATTTCTTATCTTGATCTCAAGCCGCAAATCTTGGTTTATTATAATCGCGAAAGTTATGTCGGCGAGAATAATCTTAGAATCACTTTTGACAAAAATTTGAGTTACCGGAATCAAGATTTGGATTTCAAAAGAAAAGTTGTGGACAGGCACTATTTCGATGATAAAAAAAATATTATAATGGAGATAAAGGCGCAGGGGGCAATGCCGCTTTGGTTGGTGAAAGTTTTGTCGGAGAACAAAATTTATCCAGAACGTTTTTCAAAGATTGGTAAAATATACGAAAAAATAAGAAAGGAGCAAAATGTTTAATAGTATATTTGATACAAGTACGGCGGGGTTAGAAATTAGCTCAGCCTTG
The DNA here is from genome assembly GCA_017514125.1 of Candidatus Saccharimonadota bacterium. Taxonomy (GTDB): domain Bacteria; phylum Patescibacteriota; class Saccharimonadia; order Saccharimonadales; family Saccharimonadaceae; genus Nanosyncoccus. The sequence goes on along the minus strand of JAFWKW010000032.1, from coordinate 9,596 downwards.
ATTGCGGCGGGGGTAGCACTCGGGATGGGGTTGGTGCTAGCTCTTGCCCACAAATTGACCACTAGAGGGGTTTCGAAAGGATTTTTGGTGACTTTAACAATCCTACCGATGCTCACGATGGCCGTAATGATTATGATTAATGGAAATCTCGGCACTTCGATCGCAATTCTGGGTGCGTTTTCTTTGATTCGGTTCCGCTCAATTCGTGGTAACGCTAAGAACCTACTTTCAATTTTCTTTGCGATGATGATTGGCTTGTCCTGCGGGATGGGGCACGTATTCTTTGGCGCTATTATGACCGCGATTGGAGTGGTGGCAATGGTAATATTTACTTATCTGCCACTATTTGAACCGGATAAAAGAGAGCGGGTGCTAAAAATCGTCGTGCCAGAAGATTTGGACTATACTGGAGTATTTGATGATATTCTCAAAAAATATACCTCTTCGGCTGATTTAACTACTTGTAAAACTGTAAATATGGGAAGTTTATATGATTTAACCTACAATGTCAAACTAAAGCGTGGAATCAAGGAAAAAGAAATGATGGACGAGATTAGAGCCAAAAATTGTAATCTCAAAGTTTCTTTGTCCCAGGCGATTATAGAAGAGGAGCTCTAAAATGGATGTGGCCAAGAAAAAAGATTATTCCTGGTGCTGGTGGCTAGCTGGGGGAGCTTTGCTCTTGGCACTAATTGGCGTCGCAGTAGCTTTAAACTTTAACTTTGGAGCGACGAGCGACAGCGCCACTTCTGATACCATTAATATCGACAATGGCGATGCCAAAATTAATTGGGATAATTACCCGACTTACGAAGTAGAGCTTAGTGGCAGCTATAATATTACGGCGCCAGGCACTTATCATTTGACCGGTTCGATAGAAGACGGTGGAATTTCGGTCAAAATAGCTGACAATGCGGTGGTAAGATTAATACTAGACAATGTTTCAATTAAAAATTCCAGTGGGCCAGCGATTGCCTGTTATTCAGGGGATGATCTTGTAATTGAACTAGTCGGGTCGAACTACTTAGAGGACGGCGCGAGCTATAGTTCGACTTATGACGAAGATGTGAAAGGCGCGGTCTATTCTAAAGCGGATTTGACTTTCACGGGTGACGGCTCGCTCACGCTCAAGGCTAACTATCAGGATGGTATCGTTAGCAAGGATGATTTGAAGTTTAATGGTGGCTCCTATAATATTGTGGCAAAAGACGACGGAATTCGAGGTAAAGATTCGGTTTATATAGCAGATGGCGTTTTTGTAATTTCGGCATCTGGAGATGGAATTAAATCAACTAATACTACCGACTCCGACAAAGGCTTTGTGTTGATTGTTGGTGGAGAGATTAGCATTAAGAAAAGCTATGAGGGAATCGAAGCACGAACAATCATTATTGACGGTGGTGAAATTGCGATTTTTTCTAACGACGATGGGATAAATGCGACAGTAGCAAGCACTAGCACCACGAATAATCGAAATCCGATGATGGACACAAATGAAAATAGCAGCCTAATTATTAATGGTGGCGACGTATATGTCAATGCGGCGGGCGATGGATTAGATTCTAATGGTTATATCTACATCAATGGTGGTAAAGTCGTCGTGGACGGGCCGACCAATAGCGGCAATGGCGCGTTAGATGCGGGACTAGGGATTGTGATGAATGGTGGTACGGCGGTAGCGGTAGGCGCAAGTGGAATGGCGGAGAGTTTGGGTGCCAATTCTAGCATATACAATATCAGCGTATTCTTTAACTCTACCCTTGCTAAGGGTACAAAAATTGAGATTAAAAATTCGGCCGGTGAAACGATACTTGAGCATACTGCGGCTAAAGCTTTTGCCCATCTAGCAGCAGGGACGGCCGGTTTTGAACTAGGAGAAACCTATATGATATACGTAAACGGTGAAGAATATACTACCTTTACGATTTCCAATATTACTACAACAGTAGGGAACGGCGGATATAATATGGGCGGCGGACCAAATCAAGGTGGCGCCACAGGGCAGCAAGGAGTTAGAAGATGAGAATATTATATGTAGAAGACGAGGAGTTCTTGGCCGAAGCAGTGATTCATGTGCTCAAGAAAAACAAAATTATGGTGGACTGGGCAGCGGATGGTAACGAGGGCCTGGATTTAGCTTTAAAGCCTAATTACGACGTGATAGTACTCGATATTATGCTACCAGGACTATCCGGCCTGGAAATTCTTTCTACTATTAGAAATCGCGGAGTAAAAACACCCGTGATTATGCTTTCGGCTCTAAATGAAGTGGAGGATAAAATCAAGGGGCTTGAAAATGGAGCAGACGATTATCTCGCCAAACCGTTCAAAACCGCAGAATTGATCGCAAGATTAAACGCTCTGACACGTCGCCCACCGATTCAGGAACTTGAAGTGCTCGAATTCTCTGATCTTGAATTTGATGTAAAAAATCGTACACTAAATGGCATAGAACTAACTGAGACCGAAGCAGAAATTTTGAAAATGTTAATCAAAAATCCGGAACTTGCTGTTTCTAAAGAGCAGATACTCGCACATGTATGGGGAGCGGATTCTGAGCACGACGAAAACTACGTGGAAGTTTATATGAGTTATTTGCGCAAAAAGCTAAGGGGGCTAAATTCAAAAGTAGCGGTCAAGACTATCCGAGGCCTTGGGTATAAGTTGGTGGAGGAATAGGATGTTTAAAAAGCTTCGTAATAAATTGATCTTGATAAATCTCGGGATTACCACGCTTGTTATCGTGGTGGTATTTACGACGATTTATATAATTTCGATTAAGACGGCAGAAAATCGCCCGCTGAAGTTTCCGGAAATGCCTATGAAATTGGAAAACGGGGAAGAGGTTCCGGAAGACGTGGAGGATCTGATTATTCTTAATGTGCGCGAAGAAAAAGAAAATGCGGCGAAGAGTCTACTTGTTACTTTGATTTCGTCGGGACTCGCGATTGAGATTGTGGTGGCGCTAATCTCTTATTATCTAGCAGAAGAAGCGATTAAGCCAGTGAAAGAAGCTTACGAAGCGCAAAAAGTATTTATCGCCAATGCCTCACACGAAATCAAAACACCGCTCGCGGCAATTTCGGCAAATCTTGAAGCGGCAGACATTAAAGACAATAAATGGATTTCGAACGTAGAGGTCGAAACAGCCAAGCTCACTAATCTTAATAACGAACTTCTAAAACTTGCGCGAGCGGATTTAATGGAGGGGGGGACAACTGAAGAGGTGGAACTGGGGATTCTAACTAATCGAGTTTTGGATAGGTTCGAGCCAAGACTTGGGAGCAAAAAATTGGTTCGAAAAATCAATTTGAATGGAAAGGTAAAAGTAAATATTTCGGATTTTGAACAGATTTTGTCAATTTTGATGGACAACGCAGTGAAATATTCCGATAAAAAAATCGTGGTAGAACTTGATGGGCACAATCTTCAGATTTCGAATGACGGAGCAAAAATTCCGGCAGACAAAATTAGCCATATATTTGACCGTTTTTATCAGGTAGACAAAAACTCGGAAGGAGTGGGACTAGGTCTTTCAATTGCTAAATCTATAGCCGACAAAAATCACTACAAGTTGTCAGTAAAACCAGATAAATTAACAACATTTTCTTTGGTTTTTTGATATAATTATAGTAATGCTTGAGTTGAAAGGGATTACGAAAGCCTACGATGTTGGTGGGACGAAACAGAAAGTCTTAAAGGGGCTAAACCTTAATTTTCGTGAATCGGAATTTGCGGCGATTCTCGGACCATCTGGCTCTGGTAAGACCACGCTTCTTAATATCATTGGCGGACTCGATGATTACTCGGGCGGTGATCTTAAGATTAATGAAGTATCGACTAAGGATTTTAAAAACAAAGATTGGGATGCTTATCGTAATCACCGAATCGGATTTGTGTTTCAGAGTTATAATTTGATTCCGCATCAAAGTATATTAAATAATGTAAGACTAGCTCTTACTTTGTCTGGGATTTCTAAACGCGAAGGGACTAGGCGGGCCAAAAAGGCACTCGAAGATGTGGGCCTTAAAGACCATATTTATAAAAAGCCAGCGCAGCTTTCTGGCGGGCAGATGCAGCGGGTGGCGATAGCAAGAGCTCTTGTAAACGACCCGGATATTTTGCTTGCGGATGAACCGACGGGCGCACTTGACACCGAAACTTCGCTTCAAATTATGAATTTACTGAAAAAAATCGCCAAGAATAAATTGGTAATTATGGTAACACATAATCCGGAGCTGGCGAGAAAATACGCCACCAGAATTATTACTTTACAGGATGGTCTTATCACCTCAGATTCAAATATTTACGATGGCAAAAAAGAAACTCTGCTCGACGAAGAAGCTGCTGCTAAAAAACAGCACAAGACCAAAATGTCGTTTTTTACAGCTTTGTCTTTGTCGCTTAATAATCTACTAACCAAAAAAGGCCGGACGGTTTTAGTAGCGTTTGCTGGGTCGATTGGAATTATTGGGATTGCTCTCATTATGGCGATGTCTACGGGATTTCAGAATTATATTGATAAAATCGAACACGATACTTTGACGTCTTATCCTTTGGCTCTAATGAAAGAATCTACCAATATCGCCGGGGTGCTTTTAAATCTTACTGGTAGTGGGGAGCCGATGCCGAATGATGGGAAGCTCCACGAAGATCCGATTATGTCTTCGGCGCTCGGCAGTGTAACCAAAAACGATCTTAAAAGTTTTCGCGGGTACCTTGATAACCATTGGAATGAAATCGGTGATGATATTAGACTAATCGAATATGAATACAACGTCGATCCGATTATTTATACAGTTGATGCGACCAACGAACTGGCAAAGCTCAACCCCAACAGTCTTTTTTCGACAATTCTCGGTAGTAATTCTTTGATGAACTCGTATTCTAGTCTGACTTCTGCTTTTGTCCAATATGCGCCGGAAAATATCGAGGCGGATATGAAGTTAGTAGCGGGGCGTTATCCGGAAAGTTACAATGAGATGGTGGTTTTTATATCTGACCCAAATCGGATTTCTGATTTCTTAACTTATTCACTCGGCTTTCACGATACGGACAAAATCAGTAATTCTATCACTAAAATTATGGGTGGGGAAGACGTAGACCTTTCTGAAGAACCTTTGACGCTGGAGTATGATGATATTTTGAATACGAAGCTACGTTTGATACTCCCGGCCGATATTTATAAATATAACGAAAAATATGAAGTCTACGAAGATATGTCGGAAGATATGAGCTATATGAAAAATATTTACGACACAAAGTCTGAAGAGCTTAAAATTGTCGGGATTGTGACGCCAGATTCTTCGTTTGGGATGGGGAGTGGGATTTTGTATTTGCCATCTCTTATTACGCATATTATTGAAGAGTCGGAAAACACTGCGATTGTAAAAAAGCAGCTTGAAAACCCGACGCTAGATATTTTCTCAAATACCAAGTTTGGGGAGAAAGACAATAACTTTAATTTTGAATTTTCGGATTTGGTGTCGGTAGATTCGACGGCGCTCTCAAAAGCGTTTGGAGTAAATATTGACCAGAATGCGGTGTCCGCCAAGACTCAGGAATATATCACGGAAATTTCAGATGATATTACGGCGGATATCAATCCGGTGAAGGATGATCTCGCAGCACGGCTGACCGCTCTTAAAAACGGACTCGATGTCAAACTCCCGCAAATGATAGCGACGGGAGTTTGCGATATGAGTACGGTCACAGTATGTGTAGAAAAGTTTGTGGCAAGTGAAGACTTTTCGGATTTGGAAGACAAATATCTCATTCCAACGGAAAACTTTAGAGAGGCTTTTCTTGGTATGCTAAAATTAAAATTGGCTGAAACTTTGGAGCCGGGAAGAACCGAAGAATTTGAGCTCTTAATTGAAACTACACTGGAAAAACTTGCGACATCGATTACTGAGATTGTAATGAAGAAGGAAATTTTGACCAAAGTAGGAAATCTCACCTCTTATCTTTCCTCAAGTTTTGCCGGGGCTTTTCACGTAGACGAATCGGCAATTATTGGCGCATTTAAACTAAACTTTACCGAGGAGGAGTTGTCGCGGGTAGTGACAGCAATGTTTACTAAGAAGGAGTCGACGCTTTCGACTAATTTGGCTTTGCTTGGCTACCAACCACTCGATGACCCGAAAGAAATGGCGTTTTATTTTAATTCGTTCGATTCAAAAACTCGGTTTATGGAATTTCTCGACAACTACAATGAACTAATGAAGTCCTACAAACAGGATAGCAAAGTAATTGATTATACCGATACGACTGGGATTTTGATGTCGTCGGTCAAGACGATTGTAGATGCGGTATCTTATGTTCTGATTGCGTTTGTGTCGATTTCGCTTATCGTATCATCTATTATGATTGGGATTATTACTTATATTTCGGTATACGAAAGAACTAAAGAAATTGGGATATTGCGTGCGATTGGAGCAAGCAAACATAATATTTCTTCAATCTTTAACGCAGAAACGTTTATCGTGGGGTTACTCTCCGGTCTATTTGGGATTGGAATTACATATCTGTTTATTCCAATAATCAATGCCGTATTACATAGCTTTATTGGGGACATACCGCTTAATGCTACGCTTGTACCGATTTCTGCGCTAATTCTGATTGGCCTTTCGGTGATTTTGACCTTAATTGGTGGACTAATTCCAGCCAAAGCCGCGTCGAAGAAAGACCCGGTAGAAGCTTTGAGATCTGATTAGCGAGCTTAAAAAAGACCGCCATCCTTGACGGTCTTTTAAAACACGGATTAATCAAAATCATTTCTACGATCGTTGGCACGATCTTTGTAGAATTGCTTTTTGTTTTGATACATCTTGATTTCGGCAGACTTAATCAGTCCGTTCATAGACAGGTACTTAGTCTTGATGATTTCCATACCGGTAGCTACGTGATAATTTGCCTTTTCGATGTCTCTAATCATCTTGTCTAACCTGTTTTCCAGCTCTTTTCGCTCAGTATCGGGGACGAAGATGATAAATTCATCCCCGCCAATCCGAAAAGATAAATCTTCACCAAAATATGTCTTGATACAACCTGCTACGTATTTTAGCATTTCGTCGCCAGAATCGTGTCCCTTTGTATTATTTAGCTCGTGTAGACCGTTGACGTCTACGTAAATACAAGCCAAAGAACACTCGGCGTGATCGGGAATTTCTTCCAGGGACAACTCGTAGGAATTACGATTGTTCATCTGGGTTAGTTGGTCAAAACGACTAACCTCTTGAAGTTTACATTCGTTCATATATCCCCTAATCTTCATGCGATTAATGACAATCCCACTAATCAAACCAAGGACACCAAAAGCAATTGCGTCAATTACATCATTTTGCAATATCGCACCTGTTTTATATCTGAAACAGAGTTTAATAAATACCACAATATAGACAGCGTTGACGGCGAACAGACGCATCGGGTTATCAATGAAAATTACTGGCAGAAATACCAGCATCACGATGAACGTGACGGTCTTTTGGCCTGGATCCGTCACCGTGCCAATTATAATGCCATAAGTATAAAAAATAAAACTTGAGGCATACACTAGTGGCATAGTGATCCAGCTATGTTCTCTAGCGTAAAGCATAGAGATTAAGAAAATCACAAAAGACAAAATCATACCGGACATATAGACGGTACGATTCGACACCACTCCTTCGACAAAGAAAGTCGATATGAACATCGCCGCTATCAATATGGTAGCACACCCCGAAACCAACCCAACCGTAGCACGGTTAGACTGAGAAACGTAAGATTTTACCATATGATGACTTTCCTTGTCTAAGCCGCTATAAAAAAGAAACTTTTTGACTTTGGTTAACATTAGCACCCCCTAAACGTTTTTACTACTAAATTAATCCGTGTTTTTAAGTTGCTACCTCAAAAGGTATCTCTTAATTGTAACATATTTTTGTATTTTAATAAAGCCCCGGATGTTAAAATCCGGGGCAATTAGGGGGGGTGAAACTAAATCTTGACGTCTTTTTTAGGGATACGATTAAATATGGGTTTGCTGCCAAAGTTTACGTTGTCTAAAATCACCTCGGCTCCGTGAAGATCTCTTAGTGTATATAGGGTAGTGCCAAGCATATTTGTGCCAGCGTAGGTAGCACGAACGACGTCGTTACGGTGAGGGTATTCATAGATATCTTCTACGATATAATATACACCTTCTTCAACTTTTTGGGGTCTACTAAAAGTATCTACTGGAGTCAGCTCTACCATAGCACCCAAAGCGTCGTGAACTGTAACCTTTGACATAGTCAAGTTGTAAATTTTTTTCGCTTTTTTCATCTTTCATTCACCTCCTGTTAAAGTACCATTATTATGTTCTAATATATCATACTTGTGGTATTTTGTCAAAGTTACTGAGGGGTTTGAAAAATCTTAAGAGATTTTGAGGGGTTATGCTTTACAAAATATACTTTTTATGCTATAATTAGAGTAGGTACCTTAAAATATGCTTCAAAAGGAGGGTGAAAAATGGCGATAGACCTAATTAACGCTGCTATTGAGTATGAGCAGCAGATTGAGTATTTTTCTGGTCCGATGACTAGGAGGCAGGCGGAGATAATCAAGAGGTTTAGTACGAAGGATGGTTTTCGCGTCAGAGTAAGAGACGATGAGGGGAATGAGTTTAACTTAGAATGTCCAAGTTGGATGTATAAAAAAGCCGCGATAGGCATGAAGGTTGAACTCGTTTATCAGCTTGTAAAAGGTGAGCCTGACGAATACAGGGAAAAGTTGCTTGGTATCAAGCGCCTCTCTACTTCTGGAAAAAGGCCTGTATCTTGGGTCGTTTGATTCTATTTGGAGCACTATTTTGGCCCCACTTATGTAGTGGGGCTTTTTCTTGCCCCAAAGTCTAGTCTTTTTATATCCACTAATGTATCAAGGGATGGATAACACGCGGCACCAGCGGGGGTGAGTGCTATGGAACGTATGATTCAAGTACCGGAACTGGTAGTGGGGCAGGATATGTAAATTCTTGTATTCATAGTGGTTCAACAGAACATAGTGGTGGTAATACCGTTTGGTATAACTACGTGGTAGCTTCAGCTGGAACAATTAAAAATTCTAGTAGTAGCGATACTACCGGCACAACTGTTATCGCTACTGAAAGTATTTGTCCTAAAGGTTGGAGTTTGCCAGCCAATAAGCAAATAGACACTATTGGTGGACTGTCACCGGGTAGTAGCGTTTATGTACCAAGCTTTTCTCCAGTTATGGGCGGATATTACGGCAATGGCACGCTGCATAGTGAATCTATACGTGGGTACTGGTGGGGTTCTACAGCATATAGTAGTGCGTTACGGTATCGCCTAAATTACTATGATAGTAACTTATATATCAGCAACGCCGGCCATCGCGACTCTGGCCTCTACATCCGCTGTGTTAGTGAGGAAAAGGATGTATCAGACTTAACCTATATGCAGGATATGACGGCAAAGGTAGCAGCCGACACGCCTGAGGGTATGACGGCCAGCCTCACGGACCGCAGGGATGGGAAGGTCTATACCGTCGCGAAAATCAATGGGAATATGTGGATGACAGAAAATCTGAGACTGGGTTATGACGCTAGCAAC
>JAFWKW010000031.1 GCA_017514125.1 Candidatus Saccharimonadota bacterium | reverse complement strand
CTATGGTACGTATGATTCGGGGAGTGGTACGGGTTCTGGTAGCGGGTATACTACTCCGTGTATCCACAGCGGTACGATTGCCAACATTGACACTAATACCGTATGGTACAACTACGCTCTAGCCTCTGCTGGTACCATCACTGGTACATCAAACACCACTACCGCTACTCAATCTATCTGCCCCAAAGGCTGGACATTGCCAAGTAGCGATCAGATAGATAGCCAAAGAGATATCACTAGCTTTTCCCCGGTCCTGGGCGGGTATTACAGCAATGGTGCGCTGGGTGGTGAGTCTACGCACGGGTGCTGGTGGGGCAGTACTGCGTATAGTGGTGCGAAACGGTACAGCCTGTATTACAATAATAGTAGCCTACATACCGGCAGCAGCAGCCGCTACATTGGGTTCTACGTGCGCTGTATCCAGGCCCCCTAAAGTCTAGTCTTTTTATATCCACTAATGTATCAAGGGATGGATGGTGGATAAAAATTTTCTTTACATTGCGACTAGGCTTATGCTATAATGGGATAAAACATAAGCGGAGCATTTGATGAGCAGGGAACGGATCAGACCGATGCCAACAGCGGAACAAAAAGCTCGTGCTAGACTTCAGATGGCTAGTGCGGATCCTTTTGCATGGGCGATGAAATCGGTGGATGATAAATTTCCGGATTCGAGAGAAAAAGACCAGAAGACTCTGATAAAAGAGGCTGAGGTAGAAGCGATGGTCCGTAGAATTATGGCGAAGAAGCGCACGGAGCAGAGGGTAGTAACAGAGAAGAGGGCAGAAAAGAAGCCAGAACCGGTGGCACCGGTAGAATCTGTGACACCTAAAAAGGTAGCCTCGCCGGAGCCGGTAAAAGTTGAACAACCAAAAGCCGAAGAAATAAAAGCTGAAGAGGTAAAGGCAGAAGAACCGGTAGCAGAGCCAGTAGCACGTGAAATTGAGACAGAAAAGTCGGATGCTGAGAAAGCTATTGAGGAAGCTTTTGAAGGAGATGAGGTGATTACAGACGAAAACCTTGATGAAGATGAGTATTATGACGATATCGAGGAATTGGAAAATGGATTTTTGGATGACGAACCAGTAGATGGCGGTATTATGGACGAGGATCTTTTGAATGATGAACTCACTAAAACGGAGTCTGAAGATAGTGGGTCGGAGATTATGGATGACTTTGACGATGAGGTGGTGGAAGAAGAAGTGTCAGAAGCGCCAGTAGCGTCGGAAACGTCTGAACCAGTGAAAACGTCAGAACCAACGGAAACGTCGGACCCAGCAGAAAAAACTACTAATGATAGACCGGTAAACATGGTACTTGGTAAAAAATCGGAGGAATCGGAAGAGCCGGAGAAATCGGCTGAGCCTACAAATGAGGGCGAGATGACGGTAGAAGTGACTCCGATGGATCAGGATATGAAGGATAAGATTCGGGCGAAACAAATGGATTTTGAGGCGGAGGGCGTGAGTAAAAATCCATTAATCGACGATGACAAACCGACACCGGAAATCAAGAAAGTTGAACCGATTAACACGCCAAAATCCCAGGTAAAGCTAATTGGAGTAGAATCCAAGCAAAAGAAAATGATGGTTGGAATTATCGCGTTGGCGGTGTTGGCTCTCGGTGGAGTTTTGTTTGGTGTGATTGCGATGATTAACCAAGGCAAGGCTTCGGAGGAATTAGCTCAGCAGATGGCGGCCGTAGTGAGTGGTAATTCTACTTCTGACGATATGGATGACGAGTATATTTATGTTAAAGATTGGGGTCTGAAAATCAAAATTATTGCTGGGCTGACTGATGTGAGCTATAATGTGGCAAATGATGATTTGGCGGAAGTCTTGATTTGGGGAGCGAAGAAGGATAATAGTGTGACTTATACACCGGATTTTGCTAGACAAGCTAAAAATAGTAATCCCTTGGGTACAGTGGTAAGAGTGGCACGCTATGAAAGGGCGGCAGCAGGGAGGCTGATTTGGTATGATGATTACTATAATTATTATTACCAAGGTCCAAGTGGGATTCCTTCGGTGTCGGAAGCGGAAATGAACTGGTGGGTGGAGAGTTACCTCTTGATTAAAGAAATGTTGACAAACGCTGACAATTATACAACTATGGAAGATGTCAATACGATTGGTCAGCAACAATGAATGGACTTATGATATAATAAGAGTTATGAGAAAAAGGTATATATTCTCTTATTATATCATACTTTTTATGTTTTTTCAAGTTTTCGCTGCCTTTACAGGGGTGAAAGTATGGGCGGAAGGTGAAGAGAACACTGAGAGCTTGGTCACCGCGGAGCAAAAAACTACGATTATGGACCATTGCGATGCGATGAAGGATAGTTTGAAATCTTTACAACGGACAGATTCGAGGGCGAGGGTGTATCTTGGGCGGTATTATGAAACTATTTTGTCTAATTTTATTACGCCGCTTAATATTAGGCTCGTGGAGAATAATATTTCAAATACTAAACTTCTGGATAATCAGACGAATTTTGCGGCGAGGAGGACGAATTTTAATGATGATTATATTTCTTATCAGCAGTCTCTAGAAGAGCTGGTAAATATAAATTGTAAAACTGAGCCGGAAAAGTTTTATGAAAAGCTGTTGGTGACGAGAGAAAAGCGTAAAATCGTGAAAAAAGATGTGTCGAAAATGAGGGGGCTAACCGATGAACAGAAAAAATTAGTAGAGGAGTTGAGAGATGGAACAGAACGATAGGATTGTAGAACAAAGCGACAAAGCTAGAGTAAGGTGGACTACTAAAGGCGGTAGGAATTTGACGATACTTGCGATAATCGCGATTGCGATATCGACGGGCCTCACGGTGGCGTCTTTGGCGATTTATCATTATTCCGGGGATATTTATCTTGATCGGTCGCGGCCAGGATATTTGCCGGATACGGAAGAAGTGGAGACGGAAGAAGAAACGGAAGAAGGGATATATAGTTTTGAAAAAACTGGGCCGATCACAAAAGAAGTTTTGGACGAGTATCTTAAAAAATTACAAATAGAAATTGATGCGCTGAATGAATATCAAGATCCGTTTAATGACGATGCGTTATCGAACGAACATTTTGGGTTGTAGTATTTACAATTTTTTATGTTGACAAGCATAAGCGTAACCTGTATAATGAGGAGTAGAAAGGTCATACAAATGAAAAAAGAGAAGGGGATATTGGGGAAATTGCTTGCTAGTGTTGGCGTTTTGCTGGTGGTAGTGGGCGTTTTTGTATTTCAAGGAATTACTCACGCGGAGGACGGAGTTGATCCGACTGATGGCGAAGGTGCCGGAGTAGTAGTGGGGGGGACTGAAGGGGAAGGTTCAGAGGGTGAAGACCCGGAGGGGACTGATCCAGAGGGTGTCGATCCGGAAACTGGCGACCCGGAGGAACCGGGTGAGGATGAGCCGACGGAGCCAGCGACTCTACACGCTTACATTGTTGATTATTATTCCAATAAAAATGACCTGAGACCACTTGAAACGCAGAATATGGCGTCGACGGAGGACAGCTATACTTTTACAATTACAAGCACTGTGCCGGATGGGGGTGGAAGATTCTTGGGTTGGTATGATGAGAGAACCAAAAAAGTCTATCAGGCTGGTGAACAAATTGTGCTTTCGAGCGAAATGCCTAGCGTGATGTTGGTGGCAAGGTTTGAGGTGAGAGAAGGATTTACTTTGAGATACAATGCCAATGGTGGTCACGGAGCGCCGGCGACTCAGGTGGCGGAATCTTATGATGGGTATTATGACTTTGTGGTTTCTAACGTGACTCCGATAAGAGAAGGTTTTGAATTTAGAGGTTGGGCAAAAGATGGTGACGAATCGCAACTTTATCAAGCGGGCAACGTGATTAAAAATGAGAATTCTTCTGAGCCTTTGACACTTTATGCGGTGTGGGCGGAAATTCGGACTTATACGTTAATGTATGATATTACGGGTGGTTCTGGTGCGCCGGAAGTACAGGCTTGTAAGAGCGCGACTGGACGTTGTACCTTTATCGTATCGACGGCTACTCCAAGTAGAACTGGATTTGAATTCCTTGGTTGGAGGAGAGGTGAAGAGAGTCTTTCTGGCGGGATGGAAATCACTGTAACAGAAACAAATACGATTTTGCTTGCCGACTGGAACCCGATTTATACCTTTACTTTGACTTATACTTCGGAGGATGGGACGAAGGATTTGCCGGAGCCACAGAAATGTGAAACTTCACTTGGTACCTGTACATTTATCGTGCCGTCTAAAGAGCCGACTCGTGAAGGATATATCTTCCTTGGCTGGCGTTGGGCAGATAAAGAAGATATGAGAGCTAAGGTAGGCGATGAACTCGTGGTAGGAATTGATGGACCAACTGATCTCAAGATTTTGGCGGTTTGGTCTAAGATTTATAGCGTGCTTAACTCCGGTGAAGTATTTGGCGCAGGTGAAAGGGTGATTCTTCGGACTGCTGGCGAATACCATAACTTCCAGAAGCTAGTGATTGATTCCGTGGAAGTACCAGCAGAATATTATGCGGTGAGTGAAGGCGATACAACTTCGATTGTGCTTAGTAATGCGTTTGCTCAGTCGCTAAATAGTGGCGAACACGCTTTTGAAATTACCTGGGGGAATGGTGAAGCAGCGGGGATTATTTCGGTATCGCAGAACGAGGATGGTACGAAGAGGTTTGTGGTGGTAGATGGTAATAGCAGTGTAGATAATGTAAGTTTGATGTATCGGCCAAAAGCTGGTGCGGTATCGAAGGAATCAAGTGGAGTAGTATCGGATGCGGCGACGGATAATAAGGAGTCTGGATTTGATGCGGTGAGGACTTTGATTATTGTGGCAGTAGCAGCGTTTGTGGTGGTGTATGTTGTAAATAAATTCTACGTTAAAAGGCGAATGGATTTTATTGAGAATTTGTAAAATCGTGATATAATAGCGGTATTATGAAAATTTCGAAAGCTATTATTCCGGTGGCGGGATGGGGTACCCGGAGATTACCAATTACTAAGATTATTGAGAAGTCGATGCTCCCGGTGGGGAATCGGCCTTTGGTGGATTACTCAGTGCAGGAGCTCATAGATGCAGGGGTAAAAGATATTTATATGGTGATTTCGGACCAGGAACCGTGCCAGGTAAGGGCTTTTTATAAGGATAATTTGGCGCTCAATCAATATTTAATTGAGCGAGGCAAGATGGATCGTCTGGAAAAGGCGAAAACTTTGCCAGATGATGTAAAAATTCACTATATTACACAGGATCCTTCGGCAAAGTATGGTACAGCGGTGCCTGTAGCGATGGCGGTAGAAGAGTATAAAATTGATGAGCCGGTGCTAGTGTTTATGGGTGATGATTTTGTGTGGAACCCGGAGGGTAAGAGCTCGGTAGAGGCTCTGATGGAAGCGGTAAAAAGTGAAGACGAATCGGCGCTTTTTGCGATTGACCACCCGTATGAGGCGCTTTTAAATGGCGGAGCGCTCACGATAGAAGATGGTAAGGTAACAAAGATTACTGAAAAGCCAAAACCAGAGCAAGTGACGGGGTTAACTTCGATTAGCAAATACATCCTTTCACCGAGAATGCTCAAAGAGATTGTGGAATATGTCCATAATAATGATTTTGGACCAACTGATCAGGAATATATGATTACGGATCCGTTTGCTACTTATATTAAAAAAGGCGGGGTGATGAGAGTGGCGAGAACCGATGGTGAATATCTGGATGGGGGTACGGTAGAGGGGTGGCTACACGCTAATGAGACCGTGCTTAGTGATTTGAAAAAGGATTAGCAGAAAAATGATTAGCACTCTTGACTTATGAGTGCTAATTGTGTATAATCAGAGGTATGCAGGCTGAATTTAGTGATATAATGAGTCGTCTCTCTGAAAACGCAAAATTTGCGATTCAGAAAGCGGATTTTTATAGTAAAAGATATAATAATGGTTATATGGGGACTGAGCATCTGTTGCTTGGGATTCTTGCGATTGATACTTCGACGGGGGCGGAGATTTTGCGTCACGAGGGGGTGACAGTAGAGGAAATTGAAAAATCTCTTAACAAAGTAGCGGTGGAAGTGCCGGGGTCGGATATGGCGATGATGTCGCTGTCGGAGGCAGTGGTGCTGACACTTCGGATGGCGCAGAATTTTGTAAATGAGGAGGGGCTCAAAGTAATCGGTACAGAACACGTGCTTTATGCGATTGTTTCGCAACCGAATTCGCGGGCGGCTTTGATGTTGGAGCAACAGGGCGTGGATATCGAGAAGGTGATGGACGAGGTAGAGACTTTGGTGGAGAAACAGACAGAAGATGAAAAGTCCAAAGCCGAAAAGGCGAAATATATCAAGACGTCGAATTTGAAATTTTTGAAACGTTACGGTAAGAATTTAACGGAAGAAGCTAAGGCGGGTAAACTTGATACCGTGATTGGACGGGAAAATGAAATTGAGAGAGTGGTGACGGTACTCTCAAGGCGGACGAAATCAAATCCGGTCTTAATCGGTGAAGCAGGGGTGGGAAAAACGGCGATTGTGGAAGGACTTGCTTCGAGAATCGCGGAACAAAATGTGCCGGGGAATTTAATAGGTAAACAAATTTATCAGGTGGATTTGTCTTCAGTGGTAGCTGGGACGAAGTTTAGAGGGGAGTTTGAGGAGAGAATTAAGGGGATTATTGACGAAGCGATTGATGATGAGTCGATACTTCTATTTATTGACGAAATTCATCTTCTTTGTGGGGCGGGGAATTCGGAGGGTTCGATGGATGCGGCAAATATTTTGAAGCCGGCGCTAGCGCGTAATTCTCTACATTTGATTGGTGCGACGACTTTGGATGAATATAGAAAAAGCATCGAGAAGGATAAGGCACTCTCTCGGAGATTCCAGACAGTGATGGTGGAGGAGCCGTCGCCGACGATTACGTTTAGGATTCTTAAAGGAATCAAGAAACATTACGAGGCGCATCATGGCGTGGTGATTCCGGATGATATTATTGAAACGGCGATAGTGATGAGCGGGCGATATATCAATGATCGGTTTATGCCGGATAAAGTGATTGATGTGATAGATGAGGCTTCGGCAATTGCACGAGTTTCTTCAGATAAAAAGGGCGGTGGTAAATATAAGAAGATGAAGATTCAAAAGGCAGCTTTGGAAGAAAAAATTACCGAAGCGGCGGAAGTTGGTGACTATGAAAAAGCGGCTCTGATTAAAACTGACTTATCACGGCTCAATGATGAAATCAAAAAGATTGAAAAATCTAGTGGTAAAAAGCTCGACAAGGCGCCAGTCCTGACGGAGGAAAATTTGGCGACGGCGATTTCTCTCAAAACTGGGATTCCAGTATCAAAAGTGCACGGTAGTGAAATGAAGATGCTACTCGATTTGGAATCACATATTAAGGAATCCATTGTAGGGCAGGACGAAGCAGTGTCGGCAGTGTCGCGAGCGATTAGGAGGGGACGGTCGGGAATTACGGATTCGAGAAGGCCAATTGGGTCATTTATCTTTATGGGGCCGACCGGTGTAGGAAAGACGGAGTTGGCGCGGGTGATAGCGCGTGAGGTGTTTGGCGGAGAAAATGCTCTGATTAAAATTGATATGAGCGAGTTTGGTGAAAAACATAATGTGTCGCGTTTGGTTGGTGCGCCGGCAGGATATATTGGTTATGAAGACGGCGGGAAATTAACTGAAGCGGTGCGGCGGAAGCCATACTCAGTGATTCTCTTTGATGAAATTGAAAAAGCGCATCCAGATGTGTTTAATTTGCTACTTCAGATTTTGGAAGATGGGGTGCTGACGGATGGGCAGGGAAATAAAATCAAGTTTAACAATACGATTGTGATTTTGACATCAAACCTTGGCTCTAATGAAATGTATCGAGAGAGCGAGCTTGGGTTTACGGCGAAGGGGGCAAAGGATAAAAAAGCGCTCGCGGAAGAGTATGAAGAAAATAAATCTTATGCGATGAAGGCTCTGAAAAAAGTAATGCGGCCGGAGCTAATTAATCGGCTAGATTCGATTTTGGTATTTCACGCTTTGACTAGAAAAGACGTGGAAAAGATTTTTGACAACCTCATTAATGATCTCAAAAAGCGGTTGGCTACTAAGGGGATTGGGCTAAAGGTGGATGAATCGGCGAAGGATTATTTGATTGAAAAAGGCTATGATCCAAAAAATGGAGCTCGCCCCTTAAGGCGGAAGATTGAGGATGAGGTAGAGTCGCTGCTTTCTGAAGAGATTATTGCGGAGAAACTTAAGAAGGGTGATATTCCGACTTTGAAACTATCAAGAGGAAAATTAAAATTAGTAAAGGAGTAATTTATGAAAGATTATTTAGTACCAACAGTGGTGGAAGAAACTAATAAGGGCGAGAGAGCGTACGATATTTATTCTAGGCTTTTAAATGACCGAATTGTGTTTCTCGGTGAGGATGTAAATTCACATACGGCGAATCTCGTGGTGGCGCAACTTCTTTATCTCGCACACGAAGATTCGAAAAAACCGATTAAACTATATATTAATTCGCCGGGGGGCTCTGTATATGACGGTCTTGCGATTATTGATACGATGAATTATATTGAGCCGGATGTGGAAACGATTGGAATTGGACTTCAGGCTTCGATGGGGGCAATGCTGCTTTCTTCTGGGGCTAAGGGTAAGAGATATTGTCTGCCAAATGCGAGGATTATGATTCATCAGCCGTCGTCTGGGACGGAGGGGAAAATTACCGATCAGGAAATTATGCTGAGAGAGGGTGTGTTCTTGAAGAAGCGGCTGGCGGAGATTTTTGCTAAAAATACTGGTAAGGATTTGAAACAGGTAGAAAAAGATATGGATCGGGATAATTGGATGAGTGCGGAAGAAGCACTTAAATATGGGATTATTGACGAAATTATTTCTTAGGTGATGTGATATTGGCGTTTTTACCGTAGTTTGGAGTTATTAATGGTTGGTTTAGATTTAGTTCGTGAATAAGAGTATTGACGATACTGGCGCCGATACGGAGGCCGGTGAAGGAGCCGGGGCCTTCGTTAAAATCAATTTCGGTAATGTCTTTAAAGTCTTTGCCACTTTCTTGTAGTTTTTCGTGAATGAAGGCGAGTAATTTTTCTGCCATATCGTGGCCAAAGTTGGCCTGATATTCCTTATCGTCTAGTCGTAAAATTACGGTATCAGTGGATGTGTCCAAAAACATTTTCATATATAAGATTATAACATAGGGGGAAGGATATATAAAACAACAAAATAGATTTTTTATCCATCTTTCGTGAACGATTGACTAAGCGCCAGGAAACAAATAAAAACAACAAAATAGCCTGATTTTTTTCGCGGTTCGCTGCACGCCAGGAATACAAAAATAATTTTAGGCAGGTCTTCACCTAAATTATCGGACAATTCAACAGTTTCGGACTTTATAATTACTACCTAGTCATCTAAATATATCTGAACTCCACGCTGACAGTTCAGGATTCAGACCTGTAAAATTATTTTTGTATTCTTGGGTTTGCTCAATGCTCAAAAATCAGGCTATTTTTATTGTTTTTCTCATATTTCGTTCGTATCCATCCCTTGATACATTAGTGGATATAAAAAGACTAGACTTTAGGAGGCCTGGATACAGCGCACGTAGACCCCATAAGTGCGGCGATTGCCGCTGGTAGATAGGCTACTACCATTGTAATATAAGAAGTACCGTCCCACACCACTAGACGCAGTGCTGCCCCACCAGTACCCGTACGTAGACTCACTGTACAGCGTACCATTGACGTAAGCCCCGCCCAGGACTGGGGAAAAGCTTGATACATAAGTACTAGTGCCATCGCCTATGCTTTGAATTTGTGTATCGCTTGGCAATGTCCAGCCTTTGGGGCTATCAGCTACCTTTGCTGTCATATCCTGCATATAGGTTAAGTCTGATACATCCTTTTCCTCACTAACACAGCGGATGTAGTAGCCAGTGGGGCGGGCGCCGGCGCTGCTGGTAGTAGATAGGTTGTTGTCGCTACCGTAATATACCATATAGCGTATCGCGCTATTATATGCTGTAGAGCTCCACCAGAGTCCGTGCGTAGCTTCAAGTTTTAGTGAACCTCCACCATAATATCCACCGTGAATCGGAGAAAATTTATCAGTATAAGCGGTACTGCCAGTATCTGGTCCTATCGTACGAGTTTGTGCTATAGTTGGTAGT
>JAFWKW010000030.1 GCA_017514125.1 Candidatus Saccharimonadota bacterium | reverse complement strand
AGCGGTTTCTGTGGAAAAAACTTGTGGTAATCCTGTGAATAAAGTGGGGGATATGTTACAATTAAGGCATGGCGTATATTCGGAGATTCAAGACGACTTCGGGGGCGACAGGGGTACAAGTGTGCTATAAAGAGGGAAACAGAGTAGTAAAAACCGTGCATGTGGGATCGGCTTCGTCAGAGGTGGGACTGAAGAGACTTGAGAGAAAAGCACAGGGAATTATAGACGCAGGGAAGCATTCACTCTTTAATCTGGATAAATTTAACAAGAAATAGCCCACGACTTTTGGTCGTGGGCTATTGGTTTAGTGTGTTGTTTTTTGCCTTCTTATTTGGCGGAGAGGTGGGTGATTTTGTTGAAATCCACTTTTTCTACAGCTTCTCTTAGAGCCTTTTCGGAACCGTAGTGAGTGTGGATACCAGGGGCGTCGGAGAGCATATGTTGGGCGTAAGGGAAGGAAATGACTCTATCTAAAACAGCACCGAATTTACCAGTGGTGTCGGAAGCGACTGCGGCGGCCCGCACATCTTTTAGAGGAATATCCAGAGCCTCTTTCATCTCTTCAGGGAAGAAAGTGAGGGAAAAGAGATCGCCGTCTTCCTCGCCGGCGCGAGGGCCGTAGGCGATGGAGGTGTTGCCTTCAATCCAGAGGCGCTGGTTTAGCTGTCTCATCTTGGCGTTTCTCAGGTTAAAATCGGCTCTCACATATTTCTTGCGGTCTGCTGTTTCCATATCACAGAGAAAATCCCCCTCACAGGTGGTGGTGACGCAGGCGTTTTTGATATCTGGGGATTTGAGGCCGGATTTTTCGTCGTAGCTGATAGTGTCACTGATATAATCCATCATTACCCAACTCAAAAGCCCAGTTTTTTCGTTTTCGGCTACCAGATAATACTCGGCTCTGGCACCCCAAAAAACGCTGGTGTGAATCCGAAACATACTGACGATGCCATAGTATTCTTCTTTATCTCCGGTGAAAGCCGCGGATTTCGCCGGTTTAAAGCCCTCTGGCATGAATTTTTGGACTTTTGAAGGATCTGGGATTTTGTAAAAGAAAAAGCTACAATAGGGCTCAACTACGAAAGGCATTTGGCCGGCCTTCTTAGTGTGGCTTTTGATGATTCTCTTTTGAAACCTGATAGGTAGTTTTTTCAACCTGGTTTGAAGGTAATGGGTCTTGCCGACCGCCATGGGGTCTACTAATTTTTCTACACCTTCGGCAAAATCATGGACATTCATGGTCTAATTATAGCAGAAAAAGTGTGCCGAAAAAAGCCCTAAGCGGGATGCCTAGGGCAGGGACAGTGTGCCAGTATTATTGGTTTAGTACGGTAGTAATAGAGTTATGTAAAACTATGGCTCGGAGACGGTATTCTTCATCTATTCCTCTTAACTTATCAATAGCAGAATGGGCCGTCGCTTCCATTGTTTTGAGTTCCTCATCTGAGCAAATCTCTCTTATACTTATGCCCGACCTGTTACTATATTCTACCGCTATCTCGTATTCTGTAATCATATTATCTAGTTCTTTTTGAACACCTTTTACACTGTCATATAATCTACTGTTTACCATTAAACTTTGCCCCCTTTCGTAGTTTTGGTGAAACTATTTATATTATAACATATTTTGGGTATGTTTGTCTAGAGCTCTTTGGCGACAGGGCACTGAGTGGCAAGCTTGTGATCCAAAGTCCAGAGAGGGGTTTCGCCGGAAGCATCCGTAATGACAGCAAGATAACAGTCTGTGAAGGAGAGTTTAGGGTGTTTAACATAGATATCTAGGGCGCCTTCGATGACGGATTTGTTGCAAATAATATTGGGAAGTTGGAAGATTGACTTGATTTTGGCGGCGATTTTCTCGCGGCTATATTGGTATGTTTTGCCAGAGAGAACAAATACCACCTCCATCATGGCTGCATCCTCAAAAACGTATAACTTTTCTTTGCGAGAGAGTAGTTTGAGAACTTTTTTTAGTTGCTTTTCGTCGTCGCGAGTGATTAATCTAACAAGGATATTGGTGTCGATATGCTCGATACCTTCTTTTTTACGAGTTAAACCCATGTATCCCCCTCGATGTCCTTGATGCCTTCTAGAGCCATCTCGCCAACGGTCATGTGTTTGCTACGAGGATCTGGTGCTGGAGAGGGGTATTTTCTATCTATCTCATCAAGTTCAGCCATTACCTCATCAAGAGTTTTTTGACGTGTAAGAGTAACGCTTTTATTGTCTTTGCTGACTTTAATGTCTAATTTGGAGCCTTTTTCAATACCTAATAATTTGCGGATATTACGAGGTAGAGTGATCTGCCCGACCGAGCTAACAGTGATGGTGGTTGGTTCCATTTTTTAATTCCTTTCTTTTGTCTTAATTTTGTGATTTATCTTAATTTTAATTCTTGTTTTAATTTTAGCAAAGATTTTTAAAATGTCAAGTGGTGTCCTGGTGGCTTGCGTGAGGAATATTTGGCGTGGTATAATGAAAGTGCGAAACTGTAGTTTGTTTATTTATTTTGTTAAATTTGACCGATTAATGCGGCTATTTACGCAGGTTTGGTCAAATTTGGACAAACTATGGTTTCGCGATTAACGTAAATAGTCGCATTTTTCGTTTAGGTGCGGCAGGAGGAGAAATGGAAAAAGAAACCTTTAGTTTTAAGCAAGAGCAAGATAGCTCAGTAGAAGATTCGCGCGAAAAGAGCAAAGTGGTCGGGGCTGAGGTGTTAAGCACGATTAAATCACCAGAAGAAGTTGTAGATACTTTTGATGATGCAAAGAGAAATGGTACTGTTCCCGAAGGGGTGAGAGATAAGCAGGATTATGAGGAATACAAGCAAGAACAAAATGCAAAATTGAATGATGCGCAAAAACTAATATGGGAAACTTATTACGATGAAAATCGGATTCAAGAAAGATCCGGATACAAGGATCGTATTATGAGTTTTATGGGGTCCGAAGATTTGAAAGTTGTAGTAAAGTCTGGATTTAACCTCGAAGACCTATTTAAAGATGGTATCCTTTCTAAAGCTGATGGGAGATACTTAGATAGTCCTATCCCCGGATTAGCCAAATCATTGGCGCTTGATGATACAGAAAAAATCATTGGGGATTTAGCTGGCTTTTGTGAAGTAGCATCTGGTGAACGCGATTCGGGTATTTTATTTAATGAAATGAAAGGAATTTTTGATGCTTGGTCCGATAATAATCTCGATGCAGACCAATATGAAATGATAAGTGACTGGCTTACGCCTAATTCTAACTTATGGAAGAGGTTAATGTATGGGGAGACAATTAGCGAAGATGGGTTCACTAGCCGTACTATCCAAGTAAATCGTACTCTTCATCTGATTGATACTTTGCAAGAAATCGAGGAGAATTATGGCGCTACTGGAATGGCATTAGACTTATATAACGACAAAATTAAAACAAGACCAGGCGAAATTGACTACTACACACATAATGATATAAAATCTGCTTTTGGTGAGGTTGCCCATGGAATGTTCGATTCCTTCTTGAATGAGAGTGATATTAACGGAACTGCGCGAGAGATCATAAAAAGCGTAATTACTTCGGATAATCTTGACCTGGTAAAAAAGGCAAAAGAAGAAACTGATTGTTGGGACAGTGAACCGGTTTTTACGGACGAAGAGCTGTTGTCATCAATTTATGGTATAGATCCTAGCGATAAGACGGAGAAGCTCTACGGACGAAAAGAAGTCGCCAATAGGTTGCCACGACATTTTGCAGACTTGGAGAAGGCCGGTTTTTCTAGAGATTCGCTACTTAATATCATCCATGATAAAAATGTACCTGTACATGCAGAAGAAGTAGAAAGAATGAGAGAGGCGGGGGTTAGTAACGCCGATATTGCTTATGCTAGCAGAGCATATGAGAGGTTCGTGGTAGATAAGAATGGGGAACGAGAGTGGTATGACGCTATTGACGATGATTTGCTTGAGCGTAAAAAAGAGGGATATGACCCAGCGTTTGGTTTATCCGACACTGACATCTTGAATGCAGCTAACAGAAACTATTGGCGAAACGAACGTATGAATAACGACGCAGACGAAAGATAGACAAAAGTCTTGAATAAAAATCCGCACTAAGATGTGCGGATTTTTGGTGCTTGGATAATAAGCGATGGGATTAGATGAGGGATTGCTGGGTTTTGAGGCGGCTGATTAGAGTTTCTTTTTCTTTGATACTATCTCTAGTTTCTTTGACGAGGTGATCGGGGGCTTTTTCTACATAATTGGGGTTCATCATGCGAGCATTAAGAGCGTCCAATTCACGGCCAACAGAGAGGATTTTATCAGTTAATGCGTCTTTGTAATCTGTGACGACTTTTTCTGGGACGTCTAGGTAGAGCTCGTGATTGGCGAGAGCTAGCCTTAAGCCTCTGGGAGCGCCGTTTAGAGGGTTGATATCTGGAACTCTGGTCAATGCCTTGATCAAGAGTAGGTTGTCTTCCACTATACTGTCATTATCGTAGAGCAGTGGGTATTTTTTGCCCTTATTGGCCCCTGGAAGGGCCTGAGTGGTGCCTCTGACCTCGGAGACGATAGTTCTTATGGTTTCAAACTGCTCGGCCGTGATTGGGTCGTATTTTAGCTCTCCTGGCCATTTAGCCGTAATGATAAAACCGTCCGTCCAGCTGAGGTTCTGCCAGATAGTCTCCGTCACGAAGGGAGCGAAGGGATGGAGTGCGATCAAGAGATGCTCTAGAGTGATTTTTAGAAGTGGAACATTGCGGTAGATTTTTTGGCTCTCTAAGAACCAGTCGGCGTATTTGTCCCAGATGGTGCTATACAAAGTCTCGACGGCTTCGGCAAAACGATACTCTTTCATGTCGGTCTCAATCTGTTTGACACACTCGTTGATTTCACGGCAAATCCAGTCTTCCCCTTGATTGTCGTTAGTGTATAGGGGCGTCGAAAATGATCCATTCTCGACGCGCTCGCGCTCGCCCGTCGTTACGGGGAGCGCTTCGCTCTTCTCACTCCCGTTGTCGTGAGATGGTCTCGAATGGACATTTTCCGACTCCCCCTCCTCTCCGTCTTCGTCAATGATAGACTGGACAAGACGGGAAATGTTCCAGAGTTTGTTGCAGAGGTTGCGGCCGGAGACGACGGAGTTTTCGGAGAAGGCTTGGTTCATACCGGCGGAGCGGCCTCTTAAAATACCGAGGCGGAAGGCGTCGGAGCCGTATTTGGCGACGAGTTCGATAGGATTAATCACGTTGCCCTTGGATTTGCTCATCTTTTGGCCGTGTTCGTCTAATACGAGGCCGTGGAGATAAACCTCTTTAAATGGGACTTCGCCAGTAACGTAGAGACCCATCATGATCATACGGGCAACCCAGGCAAAGAGAATGTCGGCGCCGGTTTCCATGACATTGAGCGGATAATAAGGGGTAGGGTTTTCTTCGGACCAGTCGGTACAGACGATTGGCCAGTGGGAAGAAGAAAACCAAGTGTCAAAAGTATCTTCGTCTCTTACATAAGTGACGCCGGATTTTTCAATCTCAGTGAGATTGGTGCGGCGGTCAAAAATCCAGTCGGGTTCGTCGGTGGCCTCCTCGGTGACTTTCCTAAACATTGGGATAGCGATGCCCCAAGGGATTTGACGGGAAATGTTCCAGTCTTTGAGATTTTTGAGATAATTAATAAGAACCTTTTGCTTATTTTCGGGGTAGAATTTGATTTCGTTATTCTCAAGATGCTCTATGGCTACTTTGGCGAGTTTCTCAACATCAATGAACCACTGCTCTTTAAGCATAGGCTCGAGGACGGTGCCGCATTTGTAACAATGCGCCACGGAGTGAACAATTTTTTTCTCGCCAGTGAGCAAACCTTGCTCTTTTAGATCTTTCAAGACTTGCTTGCGGCATTCTTCGGTAGTGAGACCGTCGTATTTATCTGGGACATTAATCATATGGCCATCTTCGGAAATCACCTGGATACGAGGGAGGTTATGACGCTCGCCGACTTCAAAATCATCAAAATCGTGAGCGGGGGTGATTTTGACGGCACCGGTGCCATATTCTGGGTCGGCGTGCTCGTCCGCAACCACTGGGATTTCACGGTCGGTTAAGGGAAGATGGACGGTTTTGCCAATGAGGTGCTTATAACGCTTATCTTCTGGGTTAACAGCAACAGCGGTATCGCCGAATAAAGTTTCTGGGCGAGTAGTTGAGACGGTTAATTCGCCATATTTAATTTCCCAGAGAGTGCCTTTTTCGTCTTTGTGGTCTACCTCTATGTCCGCAAAAGCGGTTTGGTGCTTGGGGCAGAAGTTGACGAGCTTCTCGCCTCTGTAAATGAGGCCGTCGTTCCACATTTTTTCGAAAGTGGTGTAAACGCGATCGACTACATTTTCGTCTAAAGTAAAGGTGAGATCATCCCAAGAACAGGAAGCACCGAGGGCACGGAGCTGTAATTCCATATTGCCGCGTTGCATCTGAACAAAATCCCAAACTCTAGCGTAGAGCTCGTCTCTACTGAATTCAAAGCGGGTGTGGCCGTCTTTTTCGAGAGCCTTTTCGTAAACTACCCAGGTTTCGAAACCGGCGTGATCGGCACCAGGGATATACCAAGCAGATTCGCCTTTTAGTCTATGGTAACGAGTGAGGGAATCTTCGAGAGCAACCGTGAGGCCGTGGCCGATGTGGAGGTTGCCATTAGCATTGGGAGGAGGCATAACGATAGAGTAGGTGGGGGCTGGAATGATGTTTTTGGGGCACGCGCCTTCGCGCCCGTCGTCACGGGGCTCGGCGCTTCTCGCGCTCCCGTCGTCGCGCAAATCCCCAAAAACGCCATTTCCAGCCCCCTCAAACCTGTCGTCTATTCCGTCGCTATTGTTGTCTATCGGGACGGTGGGGATGGAGGGTTTGAAGACGCCGGCGGTTTCCCAGGCAGCGTAGATGTCGGTTTCGTATTGATCTGGCTCATAGCTTGAGGCGAATTTCATTTTATGCTCCTTTATACTCTAATTTTGATTTGATTTCGGTGAATTCTTCGGGGGTGAGGGTGAGGGTTTTGCCGTGCTCCCAACCTTCGTCTAGGGGCATAAGGTGGACGTGGGCGTGGGGGACGTCGGTGCCGACGACTTTCCACAAAATGCGGGTGCCGAGTACTTTTTCCATATGCTTGGACAATTTTTTGACGGTTTTCATAAGGGCGTCGTAATCTTCATCGGGTAATTCGTAGATTTTGTCGACTTCGTTTTTGGGAACGACTAATACGTGTCCCTTAGTTTCGGGGTGAATATCGAGAAAAGCGTAAGTCCTGCCGTCTTCATAAATTTTGTACGAAGGGATTTCGCCGTTAATAATTTGGGTAAAAATACTACTCATTTTGCTCCTTTTTTGCTATTTTCGAGATTTTTCACGGTGAGATAGTAGATGCCGGCGAAAACAGCGGAAAAGATGATGGCGCCAATACAGTCAGAAACCCAGTGTTTATCGGCAAGGACGCGGCCGACAGGAACAAGGATAACAAAAGCCAGCATGACAAGATCTAGAAAAGCGAGGAGGTATTTGTTTTTGACATATCTAGGCAAAGCGATGGCGACGCAGAAGAAAATGGTGGCGGTAATCATGGTATGAGTAGAAGGGAAGCTAGACTCGCCAGAACCGTCGGGACGAGTATTCCAGATAAAGACGTGGTCAAAGAGAAAATAAGTAATAACAACAAGTACCGCGGGAACGATAAGGGCGATGAGGGTTTTGTCGATCTTCCAAAAGGATTTTCTGGTAATCCATTGATAAATCGCCAGTACTGCAAGAATCCCAGCAGTAGCGATGGCGATATAAACCATAATATCTGTTGCTTTGTCCCAATTCATAGGTTAATTATAACACAAAAAAGAGACCGCGAACGGTCTTCTTAAATTCTGGTACACCCGACACGATTTGAACGTGCGACCTTTTGCTCCGCAAGCAAACGCTCTATCCAGCTGAGCTACGGGTGCAAATGTGGATGTGTTAATTAATTTTTGATTAATTTTGACATCCACCTAGAAATTAAATGAGCATCACCATAGAGGTGACGCTATTATTATAACACATTATTTTAGTTTTTACTATTTTTATGAGATTTTTTGAGAGATTT
>JAFWKW010000029.1 GCA_017514125.1 Candidatus Saccharimonadota bacterium | reverse complement strand
GAAAAAACGCCAAGATAGGCGATTTTAGCAACAAATTTGGTAGCCGGAACGGGACTTGAACCCGTACGGGTTTCCCCATTCGATTTTAAGTCGAACGCGTATACCAATTCCGCCATCCGGCCACCTCTATATATTATACCACATTAACTCAAATATTTCACCGCTTCTGTCGCCGCTATCGACCCATCAGAAGCCGCTGTTACCAACTGTCTCAAACCCTTAGTCCTACAGTCCCCCGCTACAAAGACTCCCAGAGCAGAAGTATGACAACTTTCATCCGAAACCACATATCCAGCATCATCCAAATCCACCACCCCACTCAAAAATTCCGTATTTGGCACTCTACCAATCGCCACAAACACCGCCTCCGCATCTTCCGGAATCGGTTCATCATGATGAATATTATAAACTTTCGCACAAATCCCTTCTAGATACTTCACCTCGTGCTTTGCCGAATTGCCGTGACCTACCACTACTACCGTTTTATTTTTATAAAGCGCCCCATCACAAGTCGCGCAATACGACACCGGACGTTTGCCCACATCCGCCATCATCTCATCACTTAATTTCCTCGGTTCCGTCCCCGTCGCTATAATTACAGCGGAAGCAAGATATTCCGTTTCATCCGTCTTCACATTATAACACGCCCTCACCCCATCACGAGCATCTATTTCAGAATTAAACTCCGCGCTTTTATTAAGTTCAAGCACCTTTTCATACTCCATTTCTACACCAAGTTCCAACATCTGTTGATAAATCTTTTGAGACAACTCCGCTCCAGTTACCCCCATATCTCCTGGCCAATTTTCAATATTAATCGTATTGATAATCTGCCCACCTTGCATCGTCTCCTCAAGCACTAGCACACTTTTTCCAGCTCGCACCGCATAAATCGCCGCTGTCATCCCAGCAATACCTGCCCCCACAATCACTACATCATATTTTTTCATAAATTTTCTCCAACTTTTTGGCCGGCACCACGCCTACTTCTCGTGCCACTTCTTCTCCATCTTTCAAAAACACCAAACACGGGATTCCTGACACTCCATATTTTTCCGCCAGCTCCTCTTCGTCGTCAATATTCACTCGCGTAACCTTCAAATCTGGATGCGTCTTTTCAAACTCTTCCACCACCGGCTTCATCATCTGGCACGGTCCGCACCAATCCGCATAAAAATCCAATAATTCCATAAACCTCCTTATATCAATTCTTTAATTTTTTCTTCAAACTCCGCCGGCACGTCCGTCGGCCCAAATCTCCCTACCACTTTACCATCTCTGTCTACCAAAAATTTCGTGAAGTTCCACTTAATAAACCCTTTTTCTTTCGAAACACCCGGCATCTTTGAAATCGCTTTCATCGCGAGTTTATTTTTCATACCCTTGGGCTCCGTATCTTCCGAAATTTCAGACTTCAAAAACACCCACAAAGGGTCCGCCTCGTCACCATTTACTTCCACTTTTGCTAATTGGTCAAAAGTCGTCTTGTATTTAGCGGTACAAAATTCGTGAATCTCATCTTCCGTACCCGGCGCTTGATGCCCAAATTGATTACACGGAAAATCCAAAATCTCAAACCCCTTATCGTGATACTCACCATACAATTTTTCTAGCCCCTCATATTGCGGCGTAAATCCACACCCCGTCGCTGTATTTACAATCAAAACCACTTTTCCTTTAAAATCACCAAAAGAAACTTCCTCGCCTTTTCTATTTTTAAATTTAAAATCATAAATACTAACCATTTTTACTCCTTTTTACTATTATACCAAAAAACTGGACCCGTCAAGAGCCCAGTTTTTCAAAATCATTTTTATTCAGCTTTCTTTTCTTCGCCTTCAGCTTCAGCGGGCTTTTCGCCATTATCAGATGGTACATCGGCCGCATCTACTTCTGGCTTTTCTGCCTCAGCTTCACGCGCTGCTGCCTCTGCTGCTGGATCATACAAAGACGCCACTACCTGTTCACCACTCATTTCCTTATCCGCAAACTCTACGCCGGCTGGCAAAACAATGTCCGACAAAACAATCTTATCATCTACATCCTTTAGCGAAGACGCATCCACCGTTAATTCCTTTGGAAGATCTGCTGGCTTAGCCTTTACGTCAATTTCCTCAAGAGCCTGAGTCATCGCAAAATGATAAATCTTCGAGGCTTCCGATGCTTCAAAGTTGATAATCACAATCGGGGTAGTCGCCTCCACTGCCTTCTCTGCTGATACAGCGTGAAATTCTACGTTTACAATTTTGCGAGTTACTGGATCAAGTTGTACATCCTTCACAATCGCAAGCTGTTTTCTGCCATCAATATCAAGATCAATTGGCGAGTGATATCCTGCTTCGTTCAAAACTTTTTCCGAAGCCACATACTCCGAAGCCGTCAAAACCGGCTCAGCATCACCATAAACTACCGACGGGATCAGTCCTTCAGCCCTAAGAGTTTTCAATTTTTTCCCAGTTTCTGTACGCTTTTTTAGCGTCAAACTATATTCTGCCATTATTTTATCCTTATCTACTTAACTTCTTGTAATTATATCACATTTATAATTATTTGCCAATTACTTTTACCATCGCTGGACGTAAAACTTCGTTCTCGTAATAATATCCCGGACGAAGTGTCTCCCCTATTACTTGTGTATCCCCCTCCCCCTCTGTCATCACCGCTTCGTGAATATCTGGATTAAACTCTACTCCAACCTCCGACGAAATCTTTGAAAGTCCTAAATCTTTCAAAGTCACCTCAAGCGTTTTTTTCAGTGGAGCTAACTCCTCATAACTCATAATCGCTCTATCCATATCGTCAAGAAGTGGCAAAATTTTCATCACCGTCGCAAGTCGCACACTCCGACGTTCATTTTCTTTTTGTATCTCAATCTGTTTACGATAGTTCTCAAAATCTGCCCTTGTCCTCTGTAAGTCATTCAGAAGTTCCGCTTCTTTTGACAACTCTTTATTAGTTTCCACATTCTTTTCTTTTTTCATTTATAAATTCTCCTTTAACGTTTCCTCAAGCATTTGTCCAGCGTATCTTACTAGCCCCATCACCCGCATATAATTCTGCCTTGTCGGCCCCAAAACCCCGATATAACTTCTGTCCGAAAACGGCGAAGAAAACTTCGAAATAATCAAAGACACCTCCGAATTTTTACCAATCGGATTCTCGTGACCAATAAAGATATTTAGAGCCTCACCCGGCGCCGCTTCTAAAAGCCACGGTTCTAAATTATCAAGTAATTTCGCCACCGCCTGAACTCTCGAAGTATCTATAAATTCCGGCTGCATAAAGAGTCTTGAGATTCCTGATAAATATAGCTGCCCACCCACCGTCGCAAGCCCAAGATTACCAGTAAGCTCTACTAGAGAATCCACTGCTCCCCTAATCGCCGCATCTGCCCTAGATTGTGAACTCACTCTTTTCTCAAGTGCGTGAAGTCCTCTATCTTCTACCTCGTCTTTCGCATCGGAAACTACCAAATTATTGACATAATATCTATACCCCGCATCCGTCGGTACTCTACCAGCCGAAGTGTGTGGCTGCGCAATTAGCCCCATCGATTCTAGCCGCGCCATCTCAGCTCGTACCGTTGCCGGCGACACGCCAAAAAGCTTCGCCATCGTCACACTTCCTACCGGTGACGCCGTTTCCGCATATTCTTCTACAATTTGAGCCAAAATCTTCTCTTGACGCGAACTTAATTCCATACCTATATTATACAAAATTAGCACTCAAAAAGCAATAGTGCCAGAATTCACCTCGCCTAATTTTGTAGATATTCGTACAATTTATCAATCATCTCAGAAAACACTGCCTCCCTAGATTGGTCACCGTTCACATTTACCAGCATCCCCATCATCTTGTAATGCTCCAAAACTGGCATAGTTTTTAACCGAAATTCTTCAAGTCTAGTTTTAAACACTCCGAGGTCTTTATCATCCTGTCTTTCGCCTCGATCATTCAAAATCTGTAGTTTATGAAACCTATCCAAAACATCCGCCTCCGAAATATTCAAAAGCACCGCAGCTTTTATTGGGTGGCCAGCTTTTTCCGCCGTCTCAAGTACAGTGTCCTCCTCACCAAACCACCGCCCAATCGATGACAAAACTAGTGGATATTTTTTCAAATCTTCTCGTTCAAAATACGGCAACACCCACTCATAAAATATATTGGTCGGGATTAAATTACCAGTATCAGTTAGTTTTTTATGTTTTTCTATCTCGTTTGCTCGAATAATAATACCAGAGGATAGTAACTTCCCACCGAGCGCCTCCGCAAGCTTTACCCCCTGAGTATCTTTACCACTCATCGGGTAACCAAATATATTAATCGACCCCGTCCCAAGCCACTTTTTAATCTCACTAATCTTCGCATCCATGCCCTAATTATACCATATTATCTCCTCATTACCCTCCGAAATATCCGCATAATATCGTGCCGGAATTCATATATAATATATACCACCCCCACTCCAAGTACTCCCAGCACCAAATACAGCGCCACAAAAGAATTCTCTTCATTAAAAGTCTCCGGCACGAGAGCATAGTCCGCCCCATCGTTTTCCTTTATCTTCCGGCACCGCTTAGTTTCCTCATTATAATAATATCCTTCCTTACATTCCTTGCTTCCACTACTAGAAGATTCATTACTTTTACACCTCCCCGTCAAAATATTAAGATATTTTCCCTCTCCGCAAATCTTCTCGGCTAAAGAAGTCACCTTCACACAGTTTCCCGTCGCTTCGTTTATCACTTTTCCCGCTTCACAGGTTCTAAATTCTTGATAATTATTCGGCTCTCCTGGCGTCGGAGCATAAGTCGTCTTCCAAATCTCCCCACCCGCTTCGTCATATCCAATAAAAGCATACGACGTCCCCTTCCTTTGCCCATTAAAATATTCTAGCTTATCCAATACCTCGCCATTCGC
Organism: Candidatus Saccharimonadota bacterium; assembly: GCA_017514125.1. GTDB lineage: Bacteria > Patescibacteriota > Saccharimonadia > Saccharimonadales > Saccharimonadaceae > Nanosyncoccus. The sequence continues at coordinate 17,500 of JAFWKW010000029.1, read as the reverse complement.
ATCCAAAAGCTCCACCACATTAGACGTCGTCGGATTTTTAGTCAACCGAAAATCCGTCAGATACCTTACAAAATACCCCTCCGGCCCCACCATCCCAGAAAGTGGATATTTTTTATTTTTATACCGCACTGCGCAACCCTCCAAATTCACACTCTCGTGCCCAGTATTAAAAAACTCAATAAACTGCTCGCTCTGAAGAGTTTCGTAATAACTCAAAATCTCCGAAAACACCACGCCTTTACATTTACTCTGTACCACCGCATCACCACCATCCGAGTCCTCAGAGCCAGACTCCTCCACCACACTCAAATTCCCCTCCATAAAAAGAGGCGTATAATCAGAAAGATGTTCAAATCCACCGGTCAAAAGGTTCCGTACCAGTGTAGTCGGTCGGGAAGAATTAAATGCCGCCACGCATCCTTCCCCACCTGTCCAACACACCGTATCAATAATTTCATCTCCCCGCCGAATTAGCAAAGGCCCCGCCTTAAAAGCCAGTGTCTTCGCATACTGTATATGGGCCAGCTCGGCACCTGGCGAGCTGGCTAAACGAAGGAGGATAGACTCGCCAGCCGACCAAAGGTACTTGGAAAGATCCACCAGTATGGTTTCGTTTCCACTAGAATTGATATAGCCGATTTTGAGGCCAGCGAGCGATTCCAAATGGTCGGAGTTTCTGCCAATCTCAATCATTTCTCCGACATTAGCGACTCCATCCACGGTATATCCAGGATTAATCGCTTTGATAAAAATTTCTGGCAAATTTTCATTTATCACACTTTCAGCCAAAGCCGATTTGTCAAAAAATCCGCCAAAAACCACACTAAAAACTACACCCACCGCCATCAATAAAAATATTAAAATTTTTTTCATGCCGCTACACTAGCACACCAGCACTAGAAAATCAACCCCCCACGTGCTATAATTAAAGCATGAGTGATTTCCTCTCTGTAATTATCATCTTACTGGCTATGGTTATCCAAGCATTTCTTCAACTCACACCCGGAGTTTTTTCGATTTTTTACCATCACGCTCTTGGTAAAACCAGTGCCAAAAAAGCCGACGACGCCTCGCTTTCTTTTATTCTCGGCACCGAAATTCTTACCGCCATTATTTTTCTCATCATTTACATTATTATCAGCTTTGTCGTCACGGACAAGATTACCGACAGTAATATATATATGGCGACTCTAGCCGGTATTTTTATCGCCGAATCAGTCATTACTTTTTTCTTTTACTTCAGAAAAAATTCCAAGAAAAAAGAACAGTCGACCAAAACTTTTCTTCCTCGTTTCATCGCCCAAAATCTTATCATTAATGCCAAAAAAGCCAAAAATCGTTCCGACACTATCACTCTTGGTATCGTCACAACCGCCTGCGAGCTTGTTTTTACTCTCCCACTATATATTATTATCTCTACCGAAATCTTAAATCTCGGCCTTCGCTACGGCTTTGTCTATATCATCGCTTACATTATCATCGCCACCGTTCCGCTTTTCGTTATCCGTACCGCCTTTAGAACCGACCACAACCTTGCCGAAATCCAACGTTTCCGCGTCAACAAAAAATTCTGGGTTAAACTTGTCCTATCCATCAGCTATCTCCTCATCGCTATTTTAATCATTGTGAAAGGTTGGCTCTAATGCTCGACGAAAAGCTCCTAAAATCCACTGAATCCGACTTAAAAATCCACGCAAAGGCCCTCGGCATCCCTTCTGGCGCCGCCGAAGCCTTTATTAAAAAATCTTTAAAAGCCGCCGAAAAATCCTTAAAGGGCAAAAAAATCATCACCGAAGCCGATTTTACTAGAGCCATAGCCAAAGAACTCAAAAAATACCACGCTGATTTAGCTTATGTTTACGAAAATTATGATAAAATTATATAAAGAGGCAAAATATGGGTTATAATTTCGATTACATCGTGATCGGCAGTGGTCCAGCTGGTCGTACTGCCGCCATCAAACTCGCCAAAAGCGGCAAAAAAGTCGCTCTCGTCGAAAACGAAACTCTTGGCGGTGCCGAAATTTGTACCCGCGACTTCCCCTATCAAATGAGTTTAGATTTTGCCTACACTTATTACAAATTTATGACCTCTCCCGCCGTCAAAGGCTCGTCCGCTCATTTTAATTTCCCTACCCTAGTTTCCAGCGTCGACGAAAAAATCGCCAAAAAACAAGCCGAAATCGAAACTTCCCTAAAAGATTCAAACATCCATCTCATTACTGGCTTTGCCCACTTCTTAGACCCCCACACCATCGCCGTAGACAACATCAAATACACCGCCAAAAATTTCATCCTCGCAACCGGTTCCGAATTAAAGTCTGGCGAAATTTCTGGTCTTGAATCCGTCAAATATCTAGATCCCGACACCGCTCTTTGCCTTCGCCGCCCACCCAAATTTGTTTTTGTAGCCGGCGGTGGCCCTACTGGTGTCGAAATCGCTGAATATTTTGCTATGCTCGGCATCGGCGTCATCATTATGGAACGCGCCGACCACATCCTCCCACGTGAAGACGAAGAAGTCGCCGCTAGCCTCACTGACTATCTTACTAGCAAACTCGGTGTCACCATTGTCACAAATTCCAAAGTCGTAGGAATCACCGAAGACCACAGTTCCAAAATCGTCGTCTTTATGAATGGTAACAGCGAAAAAATGGTTCGTGTAGATTGTATCGTCATTGCTACCGGTTCCGAACCATTCCTCGATTACGGCCTCGAAAACGCCGGTGTCGATTACAAACGCACCGGCATCGTAGTAGACAAATATTTCAACACCACCGCCAAAAACATCTTTGCCATTGGTGACTGTATCGGCAGCAAAGATTCTTCCACCGAACGCGCCGTATTAGAAGCCGAAACACTCGTAGAAAATCTCCTCCACCGTGGTAAAGTTACCGCCAAATATTCCGATACTCCCCGTGTCATCCACACTCACCCCGAAATCGTCACCATCGGTATGAATGAGCGAGATTGTCTGTCAAGAGATCTAAAATACAAAAAAACCATTATAAAATTAGACGAACCAAGTTGTTTTATCAAAACCCTTACCGATCTCAAAGGTCGCTTCCTAGGTAGCACCATCATCGCTCCCAACGCTTCTCTCGCCATCAAGCTAAAAAGGCTCTTGACAAAATAGCCAACTAGGTGTAAAATAAAGCCAAGGTTGCAAAACCGGATGTTATGCCGTGGGGTAGAGCAGCCTGGTAGCTCGTTTGGCTCATAACCAAAAGGTCAGTGGTTCAAATCCACTCCCCACAACCAATATAAAATTCAGGACAATATTCAGGCTAGATTACCCCCCTAATCTAGCCTGATTTTGTTATCAACCTTTGTATTAGAATTTGAAATTATGCTCATCTGTCACCGTCATATTCTTCTTAACGCTACCACTGCCTAAAATCTCTAAGGCATAATATGGCGACTGCTCCCCCATCCCAAAGCTACTATCCTTTGTCTGAAGTCTTGTCTCTACCCGCCTTACCAAATCATTCGCTCTGCCCGTCGATTCAATCGCTATTTGGGTATTTTTAAACATCTTTTTGCCGCTACTTTCAGTCTTACCATCAATTTCGCCAGTAGTCTCTACGTCACAGTCACTTCCATCATCACAAATCAACTCCAACGCAAAATCTGTATCCGGATCACGATACGGTATCGATACAGAAATCAAAAACGTATCGTTAGCCCGACGAGCGGTAACATTACCTTCGGCATCAGTAACAGTACCACCAATCGCATCAGGTAAATCAATTATCACCGAGCACACAAATTCTTCTCCCTTAAAAGTACCATTGCAACTTATCTGAAACGGTGTATTAAGCACGTGATGATCATTTGTTTTTGCTACAGCTTCCTCAGGTATTTCAGTTGTTGAAGCTCCTTCGGACCCCTCATTCGGCACCAAATACAAAGTCGCCCGATTAGTCTGACTATTACCACCGCTCACTACCGCTTCGTCAAACTGGCTCAAACTAAAGTCCTCCGCCGTCTGTACAATCTGCACCTCTAGGGTCGGCGGCACCGCTATAGAGTCGCCAACCGCCGGAAAACCAGAAACGTTAGTCCAAGCCACTGGGTTCATCCCCTTCTCCTTTACCAAATACCAGCTAAGTTTTATCTTGTTAACTGTATTGGTTCCCCCATCTGCCACCCCAGCCCTAATCGTTTCTACAAATTTACCAGTTTTACTTCCAAGAGACGCCCGATAATCCACCAGCTCTGTTAAGATTTTTACACAGGTATAAGCTTGATTCGTAACATTTTCTGTGTTTCCATCAGATTTGGTAATCGTACCCAGTTCAATTTCATCAGGAGCATCGTCACCATAAAGTATCTTCGCCACCATATCACAACTCGGATTCGCCATTATATTCCTAATTCTCCCACATTGTCCATCATTTTTACCTGCCTCCACGCACCTCTGATAATTAGAAAACGCCACCTTCGCATCCTCCACCCCCGCCAGCGCCGAATCATACGCCGATTGCGAAAGGTCGTCGTTCATCGTCCGAGTCATTTCTGACATTATCACCATCGCAAAGCTCGTCGCAATTATTACCAGTATCAAGGTCGAAAACGCCACAATATAAAATGCCGCCGCGCCTTTTTTATTTTTCATCATTCACCTCCCGCCTGTACGGCAAAATTAAATTTATTAATCGCGCAATACTCCAAGTCCGAATATTCATCTGATGGCGGTCTACAACTATTTCCGCCCGCCTTGATGTCAACTCCACCTCGCCTCGTTCCCAGAACAAACGACCCTGCAAAGAACAGATTCTGCCGCGTCTCGCTCATCGCCGGCCTCGTCATATAAAAATCATAGATCACCAAATCATTCACGCTGTTCCTCTTCAAAAGTTCCACTCCGCCCTCATTATTTTTATCGCTATTCACGCTACCAGACAACATCGTACTATTTATCACAAAAGTTGTAGGGACGTTATTATTATATCCAGTAAAAGTTCCCTCACCCGGCTCTTTTATAAACGTATATGGACCAGTACTACCAAAAGCAGAAACACTACTTTGCGCCCCATTTGCATTTCTACATATTGTTCTCTCTCTATCATAAATCTTCAATAACCTAAAATTAGTTCCAATACTGACACCATCAGTATCTACCAATGTCGCCGAATATAGCCTATCTGTAGATCCTAGTTTATATACTTTATACCCTTGTGCAAACTGCCCTTCATCAAAATACCCCGAATTCCAAATATACGTATATGTTCCCGTACAAAATGCCCCATATACCGGCATAGTGCCAATGCTTTGCTCCGTACCACCATCATTCTGTAATTTTACTTCCCCATATTTTGTTACTATCGAAAAACTGTTTGCGTTATCCCCCAAACAATCACCCAAATCATCATAATCAGGCGGATATATCCTCTGGCACAACTTTTTCAAAGAATCTGTTGATGCCCCCTGAACCGAAGATCTAATATCATCTATAAGATCCATCCCCACGGTGTTTAATTGATTAAGAATCAACCCTCTTCGATAAGACGAAGTCGTATTTTGAATCAAAACCACTATCATTACCGACAAAATCCCAATAAAAGCCAGCGACAAAGCCATCTCAATCAAAGTAAAACCTCCACGAGTCTTCTTCATATCACTATTATAGCATAAACTCTTTGTTCTAAGCATATTAATACGTATTACAAACATTGACATCGGAATCATCCAAATCAATTAGCTCCACGCCCGAGGCGTTTCTCGTATTTGACATAATTCTGATATTCTGCCTTCGTATTCCTCTAACTACTCCCAAACCGTCCGGATTTACACAAAAGTTGACCTCTTCAGGTTTAAAGCTATCGATTTTAAGCCAATGGTTCGTCTCAGGATCAAGCGTTTCTGTTTCTGTCTCTGTTTCTGTCTCTGTTTCAGCTTCAGTTTCTGTTTCAGAACCACTCATCAGGTTCGCAAAATTACTATTGATATTCATTACCGTTGAAGAATACAGAGTATTAATCGTCCCCGACCGTGGATGCCTCACTACCAGAACTGATCCCGTAAACAATGTTCCAGGAGTAGTTGTTTCAATCACCGCCCCCCAATGCGGTGTATATTTCTCCGGTGACATTAATTCTGCTTCCGCTATTTTGTCTGTAGCAGCATCTTTCTTAGTCACTACAACTACATCAGCTTTTAAACTCTTAAGCATACTTTTTACATTACCCGTCCCCAAACTCCCCCATACCGTATCCGCATCTCCGACTACATCATACGTAAAAATCGACCTCACCTCATCGCCCACTAATTCTTTACCATCAAGACCGTAATTTTCTCCAAACACTATCAACTTCCCATAGATAGCCTTTTCGCTATTCCCACTCCCTATAGTCTGCGGATTCGACACCTTCGAATACACGCTTCGCATAAACTCCAAAAAACTCTGCGTAGAGTCATTGTATCTCTGCTGAAAAACCGAATTTTGTACCCCCATCGCAATCCCAAGAAAAAGTAGCGCCGTTATCGCCAAAAAAAGCGTCACTTCAACCAACGTAAAACCCTTACGCTTACCCATATCTACATTATATCATAAAAATATGATATAATGAAAAACGCGGGGGTATAGCTCAGCTGGTTAGAGCATGCGTCTTATACACGCAGTGTCCTAGGTTCGAGTCCTAGTACCCCCACCAAAAAACCGCCATAATGAATTACGGCGGCCTTTTGTATTTTTATAAGATTATTTCTTCTTCAAGGTTAGGAACCCATTGCGCGGATTCTCGCACACCATACGATCAGCAGGCAAATCGCAAGGAGTACCCTTACCGCCTTCTGCATTCTTAGTAAAGAAGTAAATAGTCTGCTTCTTGCCGCCTCTAAGAGTTACTTCAGATTTATGTAGATAGTATTTCACACCTTTTCCGTTGGTATGTTCGTAAGCCATGTCAGCTTCCTCCTTAAGTTACTTTATATTCTTATCTTATGACCTGATAACTGAATTGTCAAGAGGTATTTTCTCTTTATTTCCTCTTTTTACACAAATAACAGAGAAAGCCTAAGCACAATAAAGATCAAAATTTTAATAAAAATCACAACAACGATTATCGCCGTCAAAATCACCAGCCACCCAAGAAGCGATGGTGTCCATACCGGCGAAGCATAGTTATGCCGAAAAAGTTCCGTAGAAGGGAGAGCTGCAATTATAGTATCCTGAATATCCGCCGCAGCCGGATACTTATTAATCTCCGTCACCATACAATTAATAAAATTCGCATCGTCCCAAGTCCACCCATATTGAATTGCGAGAGCCTTACAAGTATCACCCGCCATCCCATATACATTCCCGTTTGGGTTTTCATCCCCAGACAACTTTGCCTCCGCCGCCTCTAATGCCGCCGTCGCCGCTCTTAGGTACTGATGCTCAAGATAAAACGGCCCCGTCCCAAAACCGATTTTTTGTTCACCATTTTCTTCCACAATGTTAATCACCGTATTTGAAAACACAAACTCTTTCAAGTCAACCAACCCCTCTGCGATCAAGGCATCATCATTCGCCTCATCCGCCGCCAACACCGCATCCCTTAGCTCCGTCATTTTAATATGGTTATTTCGATACAGAGTCGCATCAATAAATAAAAGCGGCAAAAGCACCAAAATCAACATCCAATTCTTCAACTTGATTCGTCTAAGATTGCCTTTTTGTTTCTTCAGCCACCCTTTTATGTTCATATAATCATTATACCCCATTTACGGCCACAAATACATCATCCACTGTTCAAAATTCGAATATTCCTTTTTCTCCTCCACATACACCGACACCTCGTCCGCGTGTTTTTTTCTCGCTTCTTCCGAATTTTCCGGCATATACACCATCTTTTCACCTTCCAATTGTTTCCCCGCGAACTTCCTCGCCGCTAGCTCCTGATATTCCGCAGTTTCATAATAAGAATTTTCCAGCTCCGCCGTTTCTATATCAATTCTTTTCAATTCCAAATTCTTTTGCTCCGCCCTAAGTTTTTCCGAAAGCTCCCAATTTTTGTTCATCGCTTCAATCGAACTATAAGTCCAATTAAGACAAAGAATTATCGCAATCACTAGGACTACATTTTCAATCGTCAAAAAATCGTGTCTAAAATCATACCGAAACTTCCTAAGTCCACTCTTAAAATTGTTCATGCTTAAATCTATTATAGCACTTTTATCAAGGGTTTACCCCAACTAGACGGATGTTCATTATATCCCAAAAGCACCGCTACCGTACTAGCCAAATTAGCCAAGCCCGGATTTACTACACTAGACAATTCATACTTCTCCCGATTGTCGGTATTGTCATAAATAATACACGGCACCTGATTCGTAGTATGCGCAGTTTTCTTATTACCATCTTCATCTAGTAGCTCTTCCGCATTACCGTGATCCGCCACAATAATCATCACTCCACCCAATTTATCCACCTCGTCCGCCATTCTCTCAAGCGACAAATCAATCGCTTCCATCGCCAGCATCGTCGCTTCTACATCCGCCGTATGTCCCACCATATCTCCACCCGGAAAATTCACTCTCACAAACTTATAGTTAGACATTTCTTTTGTTACCACGTCAGCGATTTCTGCGCACTTCATCCACGGACGCGTTTCAAACGGCTCTGTATCTGACTCAATTTCTACAAATTCCTCACCTGTTGCCTTTTCATAACTATTTCCATTAAAATAATACGTAATATGCCCAAATTTCACCGTTTCCGATACCGCAAGTTGTGATATACCCCTCGTCTCCAAAAACTTATTCAGAGTCCCGTGAATCTCAAGTGGTTGTACCAATCGATGTTCTGGCACGTGTGTATCCGAATTATATTCTGTCATCCCCACAAAATACACATCAGAAGGTTTGTAATCACCCCGATCAAAATACGGAAAATCCCAGTACGTAAACGCCTGTGCTATTTCTATCGCTCGATCCGCTCTAAAATCAAAATAGATAAAAGCGTCACCCTTCTCTACCAACCCCACTGGCCGATCCATATCATCCACAATTACAAAAGCTGGCAAATATTGATCTTGTATATCTGGCGTAATCCGCCGAAGAATCTGTAAAGCTTCTTCCGGAGTTCGGAAGAAATAATCCGCCTCTCCGTGCACCATCATATCAAACCCTCTTTTCACCACTTCCCAATCATTCTCATAACGATCTGCCACACACACCATTCTTCCACCGCCAGAAGCAATTTTGATATCCGCATCACTAAATTTTCTCGCAAAATTCTCAAATCTTTGAACATACCTATCCGAAGAAAACGGTTCCACATCTCTCCCATCAAAAATCGCATGTACTCGTATTTTCCTTACCCCTTCGTTATAAGCCCTTACGATCATCTGCTCAAGATGCGCTATATGACTATGTACTCCCCCATCCGAAAAAATCCCCGCAAAATGTAAAGTTCCACCATTAAGAGCCTTCGTTACCGCGCTCCGCCAAGATTCCGAATTAAATACTTCACCGCTATCAAAGGCTTCGTTAATCGCCGCAATTCCGTGTTTCATAATCTGACCAGAGCCCATCGTATTGTGCCCCACTTCCGAATTTCCCATTTGCTCTGGCGTAAGACCTACTGCTTCACCAGAAGCATTGAGCGCCACGTGCAAGTACTCTCTTGCCGCCGTCCCAAGAAACGGAGTTCTTGCTCTGCTCACCGCATTCCCCGGCCCATCCGGAGCCAATCCTACCCCGTCCAATATCGCGAGCACCACAGGCCCATCATACTGCAGTTTATCCATAACCTCATTATATCACATTTTCAAAAAACTAGCCCCTATTTTAGGAGCTAGTTTTTGAGATTAAAGAAACGTCTATTTCTTATCGAAATCTACCTTAGTTCTCGCAAATCTCTTCTTAAACACAACGGATAGTCCGACTAGCGAAATCGCAATCGTCGTAAATCCAGCAATTTTGGCATTTGTCGCCGCGGTAAAAAACCCAGTATCTGGTGCCTTCGGACCAGCATCTTTCTTTGGATTAGATACCGTAAAGGCTGCTCTTGCCACCCCTCCATCAGCAAAGACTACCGACAAAGTATGCGTCCCACTAGGCAAAGTAGCAATAAACTCTTCAGTAAGGGTAATCACCGTACTACCGCTAGCATAGCGATAAAATCCTTCATTAATCAACATACCATCTACATATACCTTACCGCCCGCTGTAAAGAGTGCCAAATCCGCATCAATCTTAAAGGTAGCTTCCTCACCATTAAGAGCCACATAAGCCGCACCGTCACCGTCCGTTACAGTGTAGATCCTGTGATATTTTACTACCAAGTCTACATCCGTACTCCCAGCAACTACGCTTAGTTTATTATCCACTACCGAGCTAGTCACATTTAGAGCGTTCAAAGTAACTTTGTCGATTTCGTAGTTAGCCGCCGGAGTAAATTTGAAAGTAATCGTATCGCCTTCTAGTGCCGTAGTCGGGAATTCTACCGTACCACCAGCACCATTTACTACTGCCGACACGCTAATCTGTATCAAACCATATACTGGTACGCTCAGATTAAGTGTAGTATAGTTATCCGCATCGTCATTATAAGTATATGTAGCAGCATAGCTCAAGTCACCAGCCGTAACCGTACCAGTCGGGTTAAGCCACGCAAAACCAGTAGTTCTCGTCCCAGGAATCGCGGAAAGCGCCGTTCCTACCGCTACCTTAAAATCAGCGCTCATTTCTGCTGGCTCCGGCGAAACTGCCTTAGCAATTACAAATGGTACCTCTAGGCTGCCTTTGTAATTAGTGCTCTCAGCACTATAGACTACCTTGTAATTATTTCCCGCCGCAATCGGAGCAGAAGCAAGTTCTGTTTCTCCATCATACCACTTAGTCACAACATCAGCCACCGTAATGCCATCCGTGTTCGCACCTACCGTCAAAGTTCCAGCAAGCACCACCGGTGAACCAGTATAAGTTACCGACTGACTAGAAATACCAGAGATATTCAATACTTCCTTAGCAATAATTTCAAAAGTCGCTTCGGCCGAACCAGTAATGTTCATATCGTCTTTCGCCGTCACCGTCACGTTAACAGGACCTGGGTTTACGTTGTCATCACTATATCCTACCGTAAATTCGTCCGAATCAACTTCAAAATCGCCAATCATCACGTGCGCCGCCGGAGTCTTCGCCTCACCACTATATCTTACTGTAGTATATTCTAGCGCAATATCGGCATTAGTGATAGTATACGGATTCACTGTGTAATCTTTTACCAAATCTCCGCCATCGGTATAGTTCCCCATCGTTGTCACCGTCAAGCTCTTGTCTCCCGCCGTTACTGTATCTTCTTCATACTCCACGGTATAATCAGTCCCCTCCGTCAGTACCGTATCGGTCACACCGTTTAGTTGCACCATTACTATCACATCAGGCTCATTCTCTTTGCCCGAATAATAAATTTCATCATCAGGTATCAGTACATTTGCCAAATTTACCGGGAATGGCCTAATCGTCGCCGTCGTATTATATGTATCGTTAGAAAGTTCATAATAATCAGCTGATTCATCAACCAGAGTCACTACTACCGCTACATCCTTATCAGTACCAACATTCGCATCAACAAAATTTGCCTCTGCTTCGTAATCTAATCTCGTTTCAAGATCAAACGTTATACTGTCTGTCACAATAGTTGCCATCGTCGTACCATCATAAATTTTATCCGATACACTAGCCGCCGTAATATTAACTGTTTTCTTATTTACGGTCAATTTATAAGAAGCTACTGTCTCAGCATAAGTTTCAGTTTCTGCTGCTGTTGCTACGATAAAGGTGTCACCTACCCCCACAATTTCCACTTCACCGGTTTCAGAATCCACTGTCGCTACTGTTGTATCGACAGAGCTATAGGTCACTGCCCCATCACCAGTCTCATGGACTGCTTCATACGTAAAGTTCGCATCACCCCAAGTCTTTTCTTCTTCTTCTATTGTAAAACCAAGATCCTGTTGTGGCTTATCGGCAGCATTAATAGTTACTTCTGCTGTCAAATCCCCAGCAAAACTACCGCCACTACCCGACAGCATCAAAGCCAAATTACTTAACGAAATCTCATAATTACCAGCCGCAGCCCCAGCTGCTACCTCATAAGTACCGGTCAAAATCACTTCATCTGCCGCAAATTCTACTCCTTCACTACCACCAGCCAACCAAATAAATCTTCCCACCGATTCACCAATCTCATTGGAGGCCACGTCTGCTGGCACAAATTTATCAGAATAGGTCATTCCTGTTAAAGTAAAGTTTGTATCACCAGTCGTAGTTTCATGTACTGCCATATCAGCACTAATCGAATAAGCATCTATTGCATCAGTTGCCTTAATAGACACCGTCGCCGTCTGCGCTTCCGCACTTTCAGTCAGCTCAGCTGCCACATATCCCAAATGCTCCATCGTAGCAAACGCTCTCGACATTATCGATAATGTCAAAAACGACACTAATAACAACAGCATCCCAAGCGATGACGCCATTAAAATTCTTTTTCTTTTTTGTAGCATAGAAGCTCCTTTTTTAATTTTTGACCTAATGATAACCTCATTATAACAACATTTTTTCAAAAATGCTAGTGCTTTTTTATTTTTTACCACGAAAGTGGTAGATAATTAGCACTTGTTGTTAGCAAAATCGACCGTTTAATTCTCGCAAGATCCAATACGTTTACGCCCCCATCACCAGTTATATCAGCGAGTACTTTTACCTTGTCCGACAAAGCTTGATAATTCCCGCTAGTCGGCAACAGAATCGACCGCTTTACCCCTGCAAGATCCAGCACGTTCACCGTCCCATTCAAATCTACATCCCCAACAAGCTCCACATAAAGATTACTATTAAAATCTACCTCGCTTAAATCAAAAGTCTTTTTGTTATTATCCTCCGTTGCTGACGCTGCAACTCTTGTATAAACCCCGTCCTTTTCGATAATCGTCGCCAAAGGCTTTTCAGAAATCAAAGTCAGATTATCACCTTCTATGTCATAATTTAGTGTACTTACGCCACTCGACACCGGATCCTTCCAATGACTCGCAAATATTCCATATTCATCACAGTTATGTTCCGCGCAAAACTTTATTTTATCCGTCGTCGGAAACTCTGGCATTCCCCAACCATAATACTGATCCCAGCCTTCATCACCTAAATCTTTTGTCAGTGTCTTTAATAACTCCTTTGCTTGCGCCCTAGTCAAATTTTTATTCAAACCCTTGAAATTTGCCATAACCGCTGCTATATGTGGTGTTGCCATTGAAGTTCCCTGCTCAAGCTCCCCATTAATACCAAAAACCGCAAATCCCGGTGCCGCAAAATCAATTTTTTCACCATAGTTCGAGCCACAGTCAGGAACTATCGCACCAGTTAAATCATTACAAATCCACCTATCTAATTCCAGCTCACCGTTAATACGAGTCTTTTGTAGAGCCGCCACAGAAAGCGTATTTTCGTAACTCGCCGGATAGTTTAATTCATTTTTATAATCATTCCCGGCCGCCGCCACATTAATAACCCCAACATCTTCAGCTGCAGAAAGCGCAATCTCCATTGCAGGGTCATCGTCTGGTCCACCTAAACTCATATTTATTACATCAACACCTTGAGCCACTGCATAATTAATCCCCGCAATAATGTCAACATTATTCATTCTACCTTCAGAATCATTAGTTACCTTTATTGCCATAGTCCGTACATTATCGGAAGTCGCTTCTGTCACCGTACCTCCAACGTGCGTACCATGTTCAAGCTCAGGTACGTCAACCATCCCATCAGGACACCAACTAGCTACCATGCAGTGAGTTAATAAAGTCCGCGTATCGCTAAAATTGTCATAAAAATATTCCACATCCATCCCAGTATCAATTACCGCTACAACCACTGTCGACAAATCTTTTTTGGCATTTAACTTGTTAATCAAATTATTTAGTTTCATTTCCTTAACCCCCCACGACCAATAATCGTCATCAGGATAAAAATAGGTTTCGCTAGTATCCCCCATCAAATTATACATCTGGTTCTTCTCTACCGTCACCCCATCCGCTGTCAAATTTTCAAACGCCACATCTCTCGCCGCAGTATCCGTATATGACAACATATATAAATAATTCGGTGCTTCCACCACACTCACTGCACCATAAGTTTCTGGACGAGCTTTGCTCGTTACCATCAAAATATTCTCCGGATCTGTCTCTTCCCGCATCGCCTCATAATCATCAAAATACTTATCCAAAAATTCTTCCGAAATTTCCGTAATATTCGTCCAATCCTCCTCCCCCGCTACTGTATCTTTTGGTTTAAAAACCAAAATTGTAGTTACTGCTAGCATTACTAATATAATCCCCACTATCCCCCAACCCGCATAAACCCTATTTACCATAAGCCCATTATACCATATATATTATATATAAAAAACGAGTTGGAATTCACTTTCAACTCGTTTTTCAAACTTGCTTTCTTTGCTAAACTTTCTTTCTTGAAAGAACGTTTAAGCAGGAACTTGTTGCGTTATACAATGTATATTTCCACCACCAAGCAAAATTTCTCTCGCATAAATCGGTTCAATCACACGATCCGGAAATAGTTCTTTCAAAGTCTTCACTGCATCAGCATCATACGGATCATTAAAAATCGGCAAAATTATCGCACCATTACAGTTGTAATAATTAATATACGAGGCTGGCAGCCTATCGCCCTCATTACGTGGAAAAGTCCCCTCCACCACATCCACGCCTTCCGATTCTTCTTTCGTAATCGTAATCGGATTCGGTACGTGGATTTTCACCACCTCAATTTTACGCCCCTTCGCATCCGTCACCGACTCCAAATATTCCAAATCTTTTACCGAGCGTTCATACTGTGGGTCTTCTTCATTATCTTCCCACGCCAAGACCACTTTTCCCGGCGCCACAAATTGGCAAATATTATCCACGTGCCCATTCGTATCCTCATCTTTATACACACCATAAGGCAGCCACAAAACTTTTTCCGCCCCACAGTAGTCCAAAAGATATTTTTCAATCTCCTCTTTGCTTTTATCGCCATTTCTACCTTCATCGAGCAGCGTTTCTTCTGTTACCAAAAGCGTCCCCTCACCATCGCTATGTACCGACCCACCCTCAAGTATAAAATCATCCGTCCGATATCTATCCACCCCCTCAATAGCAGCCATTTTAGCAGCTATCATATCATCAAGATCCCACGGAAAATAAATCCCATTCACAAGCCCACCATAACCATTAAATCCCCAGTCTACCGCACGCATCTCACCTTTACCATTTACCACCATCGTCGCACCAGTATCCCGAATCCACGAATCATTATTGGATATTTCTACCACAGATACATTTTTCATATTCATACCAAGCACGTGTGAATATTGCGATTGATTTACACCGAGTACTACCGGTTCATATTTCGCAATCGTTTCCACCACCTGCCGAAACGCTTTTTGCGCCGGTTTCGCCCCACCCCGCCAGTTATCCGGCCTCTCCGGCCAAAGCAAATAAGTACATTTATGTTCCGAAAGCTCCGACGGCATATAGAACCCATCATCTTTTGGCGTTGAATTTAATTTCATAAACAAATCCTTTCGATATTAAAAAGACTTTAATTAAGTCAATTTCTGAGCCTCTTGCGTTTGCACGGCGATGAAATTGACTTAATAAAGTCTTTATATATTAACGTTTTGCTTTTTTAGCAAGTTTCTTTTTATGATCTTTTCTACTCATATTTAGTACCAGAATCTCACCAACTACAATACACACCACCGTAGAAATTATCAACACATTATTGTCTTCCCATACTGCGACCCAATCGTCCGGAGTAGGTACAAGCACGAAGAATAGCGCCACAAAGAGAAGTAGTAGAGGAACCAAGCCCATCACCCAACGAAGTACCGGACCAACCTTTACCCAGTAGCCATTTTTAACTTGCGGACCCTTCTTGTGAAGTTTGATAAACGCCGCAAACATTGGGATATACGAGAATAATAGACACACCAAGGAGAGCGAGAAGAATGCCCAGAACACGTTTTGGAAGTTCACCAAAGCTTCTTCATCTACACCCATTTCTGGTAGCACATAGGTAATAAACACCGCAGCAACCGATAAGAGTGCCGAGATAATTCCCGTCCAAATACTTACTACGTATGGAGCACCATCTTTGTTTCTTTTTGCCCAAGATTTTGGAAATACCCCATCTTCCGCCGCATAAGCCGTCACGGAATACACGCCAAACGTCCAAGAAGAAATATTAGAAATCAGTGTCAAGATAAACAACCCGCCTACCACAATCGTAATAGCCTGAATCGCCGCTTCACCAATTCCCGCATTCGCCATAAGCACGTTATAAGAATCGAGAAACCCAGTGTTAGTTTGAATTTCTTCAAATGGTGTACCTACACCCATACCAAAGGATGGGAAGATATAGAAAATCGCAATCAAAATCCCACCAAGCACAATTGCTTTTGGAATTTGCTTCTTTGGTTTGTCCATATCATCATAGAATGTACCAACCACTTCAAACCCAAGCATATTGAAGATAATGAGAGCCACAAATCCAAGCCCTGCCCAGTCGATTCCACCATCAGCCGAAGCTAGCGGCACAAAATCTTGCCAACCTTCAATCGGATTTGCTGTACCTTTCGTAAAGAGCACATAAAGACCAAGACAGCCAATCGCACCAAGCAGAATCATCTTAATCACTGCACCGATATTTGATACCCAGTCAGATTGCGAAATCCGAAGCATACCAAGAATCGTCACAAGCGCGATATAGAATAGCTGAATCGAAAGCACCATCCACATTTCCATCTCAATACCAAACATCTGCATAATCATCGTAGTAATGAGATCGGCAAGAGAGGCAATCCATAGTGGGAAGTTTACCCAATAAAACCAAGCTACCCTACCAGCCCATTTTTTACCAAAGGCTTTCTTAATCCAGGTATACATACCACCCTCGGACGGATATTGTGTACCAAGCTCTGCCGAGATAAGAGCATATGGTACAAAGAAACCAATGAGCATAATCGCCCACCAGATGTACATAGAGTTGCCAATAGCCGCCGTTGGCGCTACCGCATCTCCAACCAAGATTATACAGACTGTCGCGAACACCGCGGAGAGCAGCCTGAACTTATATTTCTTCTTTGGCATTATTTAGCCTCCTTTTGTTGTTTTATATAATCTAACGTAGCTTGTGCTACTCCACCGAAATACAGCACCAATCCCCTTTGAGCTGTCAGACGGTTTTCTGCCTCATCGAACGCAATCGAATTCGGACCGTCCAGAACCGAATCCGTGACTTCTTCATTTCTATTCGCTGGTAAACAATGCATAAATTTACAATTCGGGTTCCACGTCAGAGCCATTAGCTCATCATTCACTTGGTAAGTCGGATAAAAATCTTTCATGTAAACTTCTTTTGGTGTTTCTTTGTCATACAGACCATACCACACATCCGTATAAATAAAATCAGCATTCTCCAGGCATCTCGGATCATCGCTCCACATACAG
>JAFWKW010000028.1 GCA_017514125.1 Candidatus Saccharimonadota bacterium | reverse complement strand
GATGGCCAAGAAGCTGTATCTAACTATGAATACAAAGATGGTACTTTGACTTTGGAACTTAATGGTCAAAAGATGAAATTCAAGAAAGCTTAATTATCTTGATTAAAGAACTCGGTTGCTTTTGGTAGCCGAGTTCTTTTGTTCTAAGTTTATGGTATAATATATATATGCGGAGAAAGTCCGATTATGTTTTGCGTTTGGCACTCCTGATTGGAGATGCGCTGATGTTGGTTTTGTCGTTTGCATTGGCGTATTTTATACGAGTACACGTAGACCCGAGGCCGTATATGTTTGAATCGCAACTTTTTGAATTTACATTGGAAATTGTGTGGTTGGTGCCGATTATGCTGATAATTTTGGCGACCTTGGGGCTTTATAAAAAGTCAGTGTTTTTGAATAAGTCGCGGCTGCCGGAGGTGGGGAGAGTGTTCATTGCGGCAGTGATGAGTGTGGCAGCTCTGATTGTGTATGATTATTTTGTGGATAGAAATCTTTTTCCGGTGAGGGTGATTGCGCTACTTGCGGTAGTGATTTCTTTTGCGCTATTGATGCTGGAGAGAATTTTGATAATTTTTGTGGCAAGGCAGATTTTTAAAAAAGATTATGGTGTGAAAAGAGTACTCATTATTGGTAATAGTAAAAATACGGAATATTTGGCGGATTTTATCACTTCGGCGCCAGAGTATGGATATAGGCTTGCGGGGGTGGTGGCAAATCATAAATATATACCTTCTGATTTGAAGGCGCATCAATATTCTTCTCTGAAGGAAGCGTTAAAACAGGCGAAAGTGGATGTGATTTTTCAGACTGATGAGAGGGCGACGGAATATGTATATAAGCAGGCGATTCAGAAACACTTGCTTTATTATTTTGTACCTTCTGAAACGGCGTTGTCTTCGCACTTTGGAGAGTTGGAACTGGTGGGGAATACGCCGGCGGTGCTAGTGAAACTTACGCCTCTTTCTGGGGGTTGGGCGGTGGTTAAACGGGCGTTTGATATTTTGTTTTCGGTGGTGGGTTTGGTGCTAGCGGCGATACCAATGTTTGTGGTGTTTGTGATTTTGAAGATAATGAATCCGTCGGCGCCGGCGATTTATAAGTCAGAGAGGTTGACAAGGTATAATCGGAAATTTAAATGTTATAAATTCCGATCGATGAAACCGGAATGGAGTGGGATGACGCCGGAACAGGCATTTATCAAGATGGGGAAGCCGGAATTGATTAAAAAATATCGTAAGAATGGAGATTTTTTGAAAGATGATCCGAGAATCGATGGGTTTGGGAAATTTATTCGGAGGACTTCTCTAGATGAACTGCCGCAATTATTTAATATTTTGAAGGGTGATATTTCTCTGATTGGGCCGCGGGCGTTAATTCCCGGGGAACTCAAATATTACGGGGATAGGTCTTTGATCTTGTCGGTAAAGTCGGGGCTTACGGGATTTGCGCAGGTGTCGGGGAGGCGGGATATTTCGTTTGAGGAACGCAGAGCTCTGGATATTTATTATGTGATGAATTGGTCGCTTTTGCTTGATACACAAATATTCTTTAGGACTATAGCTGCTGTATTTAGAGGTGAGGGTGCGAAGTGATTTATGAAAGTTGCGATTGTTTGTGATTGGTTGACGAATGTGGGGGGTGCGGAGAAGGTTTTACTTGAAATTCATCGCTTGTTTCCGAAGGCACCGATTTATACTTCTAAATATTCACCTAACGGGATTTCTTGGTTTGCTGATGCGGATGTGAGGACGGGGTGGCTTCAGATTTTCCCGACTTGCCTTCGGAGATTGCTTGGGCCGCTTAGACTGAGATGGTTTTCTCGATTAGATTTATCGGAATATGATTTGGTGATTTCAGTGACGGGGGCGGAGGCAAAAGCGGTAAGAGCTTCGAAGCCGGGGGCGAAGCATATTTCGTATTGCCACGTGCCGACGCAATATTATTGGCAGATGTATGATGAGTATGTGAAAAATCCGGGGTTTGGGATTCTTAATCCTATAGTTCGGTTTTTCTTTAAGTGTTTGGTGGGGTCGCAACGGAAGAAAGATTTTGAAGCGGCGCAGAGGGTGGATGAGTTCGTGACGATTTCTAATTATGCCAAGGAGTTAATTGCTAAATACTATCATCGTGAGGCAACAGTAATACATCCGCCAGTAGAAGTGAAAAGTTTTCAGCGCGGCGTTGCGCTTCGTCAGAAGATGCGCTGCTCAGTCGACGTACCACTTAGTACGTCTTCTTCCGCTGCTCCTTCTTCCTCGCGCAGCATCCACGCTGAAAACTTTTCGGATTACTATATTACTACATCTAGGCAGGTGAATTGGAAACGGTTGGACCTCGCGGTGAAGGCTTGTATGAGGTTGAAGAGGGAATTACTGGTGGTGGGGGAAGGGCCAGAACACGGTCGGTTGGTAAAAATGGCAGGAAATTCAGAATTTGTCAAATTTTTGCCACTACAAAATAGGGAAGAGTTGGCTTCGCTTCTTGCGGGGGCGAAGGGGTATATCTTCCCATCTCTAGAACCATTTGGAATTGCGCCGGTGGAGGCGCTGGCGGCTGGGACGCCGGTGATTGCGTTTGGTGAAGGTGGGGCGCTTGACTATATCAATGATGGAAAAAATGGAGTTTTGTTTAAAAAACAGACGGTGAGCTCAGTGGTGGAGGCTGTGGAAAACTTTGAAAAAATGAAATTTGATTATGCGAAAATATCGGAGAGTGCGAGGGGATTTAGTGTGGAAAGATTTGACCGCGAAATAAAGGAGTTTGTGGATGAAAAAACTGTATAAGTATTTGTTATATGTATTGCCGTTTACTCTTTGCTTTTCTTACTTCCCGGTTTTGTCACTTGGTGGTAACGAGACGATGAATTTTGAACTTTCCCTGCCGCTTTTGTGGCTTCTGGTGTTTGATATTTTATCGTTTGTGATGATTTGTCAGAAATATCGTGCTGAGATTTTTTCGAAAGTGTTTGGGAGCATTCTGTGGTGGCTTTTCCCTATTTTTGTGACTTTGTCGGTAATCTGGTCGTTGAATGTGACGCGGGGGATTTTGACGGTGGGGGTGATGTGGCTACTATTCTTTGCAGTGATAGCTTTTTATGAGCTGCGGGAGAATTTGGATACTAGATTTTGGAAGGTGTTTTGGCGATGGTTTTTTGGATCTGCTCTGTTTACGTGTTTGTGGTGTGTGGTACAATGCGTTTTGGATGTTTTTGGGGTTCCTCAAGATACGACGCTTCTCTGTGATGGGTGTGTGTATCAAATGTTTGGGTTTCCGCATCCGAATGGGTTTGCTATAGAACCACAGTTTATGGGGAATTTGCTGCTCGCGCCGATTTTTGTTTCGATGTATTTTTATTTTAAAAATAATGATAAAAAATATTTATTATTGTTTTTGACCTTTACATTTACATTATTTTTGACGTTTTCTAGGGGGGCGATTTATGCGTGTGTGGTGGGACTTTTGTTTTTGTTTTTCTTTTCGTGTTCTAGGGCTAAGAAAACGGAACGAAAGAGTGTTTTCTTCTCTATTTTGAAAGTTGTTGGTGTGTTTGTAATTTCTTTTGTGTTTGCGCTTAATTTACAGGGGATTTTTGCGGCGGTTTCGCCGACTTCAGATGGGTATTTTGATGGAGTGGCGAAAGTGGTGAATCATTTGTCGCTTGGGATAATTGACGTAAAAACTGAGGAGCCGTCTACGGTGCCAAAGGAAATTAGTGAGCCTGTGGAAAACCCTGTGGAAAATCAGGGAAAGACGGAGGCGGTGTTTGATGGCTATGTGGCGGAATCTACGGATACGAGGGTGAGGTTGTCGAAAGCGGCGTTTGACATTTGGAAAAAAGATTTTAAAACTATGGCTATTGGAGTAGGAATTGGTGGGGCGGGGCAAGCTTTGTATGATAACGGTCTTTCGCCGGCGCCGAAAGAGATTGTGCAGAATGAATATATGTCGCTTCTTTTGGAAACGGGGGTAATCGGTGTTTCCCTGTTTGCGCTGATTTTGGTTTTGGCTGTTAGAGTGGTGTTGAAAAAACGGGAGATTGCGGGGATGGTTTTGGCGCTGATGGTGGCGTATGGCGTTTCCCTTCTTTTCTTCTCTGGGCTGCCAAATGCGTTACAAATCGTATTGCTTCCGGGGCTTTTTATGATGTGTGTTAAAAAATAAGATGGGATTTGTCTATCTTTCGTGAACGGTTGATCTAAAACAACAAAATAAGATTTTTTATCTACCTTTGCTGTTATATCCTGCATATAGGTTAAGTCTGATACATCCTTTTCCTCACTAACGCAGCGGATGTAGATCCCACGGTAGCGGAGGTAGTAGTTGGTAGCTAGGCTACTACCATTGTAACCCAGGAAGTACTGAATCGCACTATTATACGCAGTACTGCCCCACCAGAACCCGCGCGTAGACTCAACGCTCAGCGTACCATTGTTGTAAACCCCGCCCAGAACCGGAGAAAAACTACTGACGTATGTGGTGCTACCAGCATCTGGTCCTATACTACGAGTTTGTGCTACAGTGGGGAGTGTCCACCCTTTAGGGCAAATACTTTCAGTAGTGATAACAGTTGTGCCAGTAGTATCACTACTACTAGAATTTTTGATGGTTCCAGCACTAGCTACTACATAGTTATACCAAACGGTATTGCCATCAGTATACTCATTAGAACCACTATGGATACAAGAATTTACATACCCAGTACCACTACCAGTTTGGGCACTAGAGCTATATTCTCCATAGCACTCACCCCCGCTGGTGCCGCGTTTCGTTGTGGTTTTTGTTGTGTTCGGTGATATATTAAATTTTTAGGATTTTGGGGTTGTATCTGTTCTAGCACTATTGACACGGGAGTGCTAGTTTGGTATAATTAGAGGTAGATTAGCACTCAGGTGGTGGGAGTGCTAGAAAATAAGAAAAGGAGATAAAATATGAGCAAAATAATTGGAATTGACCTTGGTACAACCAACTCGGCTTTTGCCTATATGGTGGCAGGTAGGCCAGAGGTAATCACCAATTCGGAAGGTGATAGAACTACCCCTTCGGTGGTGGCGGTGACCAAGAAAGGCGAACGTTTAGTAGGTAAGGTAGCGCAAAGGCAGCGCGTGACCAACCCTAAAAATACTATTTATGGGATTAAGAGGCTGATTGGTCGTAAGTTTACTGACGCGGAAGTACAAAAAGATATTGAAATCTGCCCTTATAAAATTGTGAAAAAGGAGTCTGGCGTAGCGGTAGAAATGGATGGTAAAGAATATACACCAGAGGAAATTTCGGCGATGATTCTGTCGAAAATCAAAGCTGATGCAGAGGCATTCCTTGGCGAAAAGGTAACCGAAGCAATCATTACTGTGCCAGCCTACTTTGATGATTCTCAGAGACAAGCAACTAAGGATGCAGGTAAGATTGCTGGACTTGAGGTGAAGCGGATTATTAACGAGCCGACGGCTGCTGCCCTCGCTTATGGTCTTGAGTCTAAGAAAGACGAAAAAATCGTAGTATTTGACCTTGGTGGT
>JAFWKW010000027.1 GCA_017514125.1 Candidatus Saccharimonadota bacterium | reverse complement strand
GTCCCACGCTTGGCTGTTTCTACTACGCCGGCATACGCTCCCATAATCTCGCCATTTTCAAAAACCAACCTCCGCACCACTTTTTTGCCCCGCGAGATGTGGAATTCATAAAAATCCCAGCTCTGTAAGAAATTCGCTTCCATCCGACCAGAAACAAATCCGTCCCACTGTTCCCGAGACTTACCATCAACTATTTCAAAATTCATAGATGCCTCCGTTTCTTGCGCAAAGTTTCTACCGTTAAATTTTTGAGGTATTTGATTTTGGAAATCACGAGGTCGTGTGCTGGCACAAATTCTACCACCTCGCCGCCAAACCCAGTCTTAAAAGTGGTCACTCCGGCATAGCGGTGATTAGGCTGTCCAGCCGGCGCAATCCCCCAGAGGTTAAATCGTTCGTATCCCTCGCTTTTAAGGTCTTTCATCGCTTGCCACAAAAGCGCATACGCCCCAGGTAATTTCCGATTTAACTCAGTCGAGGCCGCCTCGTAATAATCCGCTTCGAGGCCACTTTTGATGATTAGCCCATACGCCACCGGGTTCCCCTCGCTCACAGCTCTATAAATCATAATTTTATCACCAAAAGCTTCCCTTTCGGCTAGCAAAGTCTTAAGTGATGGCGGTACAAAATTCTGTCTTTTGGCTGTTTCGGCTTGTACTGCGTGAAACTCTTCAAAAATCGCTTGGGTCCCACTCTCCAAAACCTCAATCCCGAGCTTGCCTGCCCTTCTTACTTCGTATCGAGTCTGCCTCCGCATATCGGCTAATAATTCCTCCTCCGAGCGAGATAAATCAATCATCACGGTATGCTCAGCCGCCAGGTGCATCGGTGATTTTTCAAGCCCCATCGCCTCCAAAATTTTTATATTTTTCGGATTCATCAAAAGTTGCGGCCGAATCCGGATAAACACACATCTTTCATTGTGGGCAATTTCGATAATTTTCTTAAAAATTTCATTTACCAGCTTCGAATTATTCCAATCTACTAAAGGCCCGCACGGAATCTCTAAATATCGCCCACGTTTGGCATCCCGCACGATCATTAGCGCCCAAGCTTTGCCGTCAAAATCCTCCTCAAAAACTTTACAGCCCAGAATTTCATTTACTCGCCCATATTCTGGCGATTGTAAGAAATTTGCTTCCGGATATTTTTTTATCACTTCATCCCAACTAATCACTCTTTCCTCCAGTCAAATACGGTTTAATTATCTCGCGCGCTCTTTTCAGGTTCTGCTTCTTGTAATAATTCGGAAAATTAATAATTTGCTCTGTAATTCTCACAGCCTCCGGGCAATCTTTTTCTGGAAATTGTATTTCCTTATAATATCTCACTGGCGATACTGGCTTTTCATACCAAAACGAGTTAAAATAGTAGCCAGCCTTTTTTAACTTCAAAAGCACTTCCTCGCGATCTCGTACTAGATAAAAATCTCTTAGTTTTGGCTGTCCTCGATGATGAAAATTCTTTATCTGCGACGTAGCAAGTTTTGCCACAAAATTTGGTGGCCGCCTAACGAGGTCCAATTTGCTATCTGCGGATTTTTCTACTTGATGAGTCAAAATTAAAAACCGCATCAAAGCCCCGCCAAGGTGTACATAATTAAGTCCCCGACAAACCGCACAAAGTAGCGGATAAAATCTCGCCCTCATAAGTTCAGATAATTTCGGAGCCTTAAACGGCGCCTTAACTGCGTGCTTTACTGGGGCCCTTAAGATTACTGCCCCACCGGTAATCGTATTGATAGATTTATCCTTGCCAAAAGAAAGTACTGTTGCCGCTCCCACCGTCCCGGTTTCGCGCCCATCCGGATATTTCATTCCCGCTGAGTGTGCCAAATCTTCAATCAAAACCAAATTATGCTTCTTTGCGAATTTCTCCATCGCCTCCATATCAACTGTATTTCCGAGAGAGTTTTGGATAATCACGCCTTTAACATTCTTGTTTATGATTTTTTCCAAAATTCCCACATTAAAATTGAGATCATTTTTAGAAATATCGACAAAAATTGGTGTCATCCCCGCCTCCACCACCGCCTCATACACGGCATAACAAGTAAACCCATTCACGATAATCTTATCTCCCGGCTCAAAATAGGATTTAAGAGCAATTGCGAGGGCAGACCGACCGTTTTTAGTGAGAATTGGAGCGCCTTGATATTTTCCGGCGAGTAGTTCATTAAACTCTCTCAAATCTCTAGAAGAGCTATGGCAAAACAGCGTCTTAAATACTCCCGGCCCATTGGCGTTTAATCCCAAGTAATATTTACGAATCACTAGCCTCCTTGGATGCTTCCTTTTCGGTTGCTTTTTCGGTTACTTCGATCTTCCCTACCGGTTTTTTGTAGTCGATTTTCTCTAGCTTTTTTAATAATTTCTGAATCGCTTTAGCTAGCTCCACCGGATTCGAAATATATGGTGCGTGTGTCCAACTGGCGTAGAATTTTAGCTCCGCATTTGGCAATTTTTCATAAATCATCGTGGCCTGCCTTGGCGGCGTGGTAGTATCTTTTTTGCCCCACAGAATAAAAGTCTTAGTCTTAACGTCTTCAATTTTTAAATCTTTGTCTGACTCCAGCATATTTACCAGAGTTTTTTTCATATTTTCTGGCGCCTTGGAATAATCTGTCGTCCCAGTAAACCTATGAAAAGCCTTATCCACTACTGGGATTTTCTTGAGGGGTTTACCAATTTTAGCCAGGCCCGCCACCACCTTTTTCTTGGTGGTTACCTCATAAATACCAGCCGAATCTAGTAAAATCAGATACTTGAGCTTATCCGGCTTCTTAGCGCAAAGATTAAGAAGAATTCTCCCACCATTGGAATGTCCGAGTGCTATCGCGCCATCTGGAATATTCTCATCCGCCCATTTCACGTAATCTTCAATTTTAAAAACTTTATCAGACGGCGAAGTCAGTCCCGGCACGTGGAGCATTTTTACTCTTATGCCCTCGTGCTGAAGAATCTTCAGAGTCCTAAACCACGGCTCCACCGTATAAGTCCATCCGTGAATCACATAAAGGTCATATTTTGGCTTCATCGCTCCTTCCATTATTCTAGACCCCAATTCTTTCTCCTCTGCACAGAACCTCTATCGCGGCGACAGAGTTTATCCGCATCAGCTGGGTTAGCTAACAGTTTTTCAATAATCCATTCCAGATACTGGCTCCCCTTAAACACCAAAGTTTCTTTGCCGGTGATGTGATTTTCGATATACTTCAATGCTTTTTTAGGATCAGTAGTCGCTACCACCGATACACCAAGCTTCATCAGCTCCGGTGCCGTCCACTTCTTGGTTCTTCGTCCCACCAAAATCACCTTGTCTGGGTCTACATCGGCAATTAACTTGGCAAGCTTTTTATGCTCCTCCTCTTCGAGTGACCCTTGGTCCACGATATCGCCGATAATCAGCCACTTTTTCTCCGCGTGCATTCTCTTCGCCATATCAAGCACCGACGCCATCGAAATCATATGAGCATTATAGCTGCTATCTACGATTTTAATTCCCTTCACCCCGTCAAAATACGAACTTCTCCCCGGCATCTGCTTGACCTCGGAAAAATCCGGGTTAAACGGTAGCTTCAAATATTTCATCAAATCTTGTAATACAAACAGATTGAACGCGATATCTTTTGGCTCTGGATGGTTGAAGTGAAAGGTCGTATCCCCATAGGTAAAATCGGTCGAATCCGGATACACCACGTATTTTTTGAGTAAAGATTTTTTAATCGGCACCACTTTGGCTTTAATCCCTTTACAAGCGGTCACCATCAACTTAGAATCCGCATCGATATAGACCAGCTTTTTAGTATTCTCCGGTAAATTCGCAAACTCCGCAGTAATCGCACTTTTCAAATCCTTGTATTCTCCATCTTCCACTACCTTTTCAAACTGTACCGCGTGCGAAAGCCCCACCGACACCCAAATCGTCACCTCTGGCTTTAGCCATTCGGCTAGAAACTCTGCCTCGTGCGGCCTTTCTCCGTCAATCTCCACTACATAAAATGGCTCTTTGTGCTTGTAATAAAGAGATTTAATTGGCGCGACGAGAATTAGCCAAAACCAACGGAGTTTAGAAGATTTTACTCCTTTAAGTCCTAAGAGGTCAAACGGCACCCCAAAAGCCGAATTGGCGTCATGCGAATAATGGGCCTTATCTCCCATTTCGTGCTCCAGTAAATTTAGCATCGTGGTCTTTCCCGCCGAGCCTGTTACCGCAATAATTCGCGGGTCCCACCGCTTCAGAGCCCGATTTGCCAAATGCCGAAAATACCCCGCCAATCTGAAATAAAACCGTTTCTTGAAACGCGCGAAGCTCATACACCCTATTATACTCTATCTTGTTTTTTCACGCAAAGTGTGGTATAATAAAGATATATCAAATTAATCATCCACCTCTAAAAACTTACCGCCAGCCATCTAAGAGCGAGGCTAAGGTTATAGAGGAGAAAGGAAAAAACTAGATGACAGAAGCCAAAAAAGCCGAAGGATTAACTATTAGAATCCGTCTAAAAGCTTACGATCACCGTGTGATTGATCAGAGCGCTCGCCAGATCGTAGATACCGCTATCAGAACTGGCGCTAAGGTATCAGGTCCGATTCCTCTACCTACCAAGAGGAGTAGCTTTACCGTGGTGAAGTCCCCACACGTCTACAAGACCGGTGGTGAGGCTTTTGAGATGAAGGTCCACAAGCGCCTAATCGACATCCTAAACGCCACTCCAAAGACCATCGAGAGCCTCCAGAACCTCTCCCTCCCTGCCGGCGTCGACGCCGAGATAAAGATGTAAATAAGTGGCCTTTTCTTTAGGCAAAGAAAAGACCAAGAAAAGAAATCAATATAAAAAAGAAAGCAGGCACATGTCCTGACTTTCTTTTTTGTTTATAACAAAAATCCCCCATTCGGGGGATTTTTTAAAATGGCATTAGTGGGGATGCTGGGCGAGGCAGGAGGAGTAGCGGACCGAGCCGTATTTGTCATACGGCGAGGGAGCAACGCACTTCCTAACGAAGCCCAGCGCCCCAATAATGCTATTTTATAACCTTGGTGATGACACCAGAACCGACAGTCTTCCCACCCTCACGAATAGCAAAGCGGTCTTGATCGTTCATAGCAACCGGCGCAAGGAGTTTTACCTTGAAGGTTACCTGATCGCCAGGCATCACGATTTCCTTATCAGCTGGGAGCTCAACTTCACCAGTTACGTCAGTAGTACGGAAGTAGAACTGTGGCTTGTAACCCTTAGAGAATGGAGTGTGACGACCACCTTCCTCTTTCTTAAGGATGTAAACCTGTGCTTCAAACTCGGTGTGTGGGGTAATAGTACCAGGTTTGGCAATTACCTGACCACGCTCGATCTGATCACGCTCAATACCACGAAGAAGTAACCCGGCATTATCACCTGATTGACCCTGATCGAGAGTCTTGTGGAAGGCTTCGATACCAGTTACTACAGACTTCTGAGTGTCACGAAGACCG
>JAFWKW010000026.1 GCA_017514125.1 Candidatus Saccharimonadota bacterium | reverse complement strand
TCGCGACGGTATAGACCTTCCCATCCCTGCGGTCCGTGAGGCTGGCCGTCATACCCTCAGGCGTGTCGGCTGCTACCTTTGCTGTCATATCCTGCATATAGGTTAAGTCTGATACATCCTTTTCCTCACTAACACAGCGGACGTATTGACCGTGAAAATTTCTGCTTTGACCTAATGATAAATCGTTATTGTAATAATGCATACGATAGCGCTGTGCGCCATTATAGGCAT
This sequence comes from Candidatus Saccharimonadota bacterium, assembly GCA_017514125.1. Classification (GTDB taxonomy): domain Bacteria; phylum Patescibacteriota; class Saccharimonadia; order Saccharimonadales; family Saccharimonadaceae; genus Nanosyncoccus. Next base: position 10,604 of record JAFWKW010000026.1, on the reverse strand, counting down.
CGCTAGAACGCCAAAGTCCATAATACTCTTCATTTATGAGTGAACCGTTTTGATACCATCCGCCTCGGTCAGGACTAAAAGCCGCTATATAGGTAGTTTCATCACTGTTGTCTGTAATAAATGCTATCTGTTTATTATTCGGTAACGCCCAACCTTTAGGACAAATAGATTCGGTAGCAATACTAGTGTTGGATACACCACTAATAGCACCGACAGAAATTGCTGTATAATTGTACCAAACAGTATTAGTAGCTACACCAGTATAAGTATTCTCTGCTGCAATAGTACCGCTATGGATACAGGAACTTACATAACCAAGACCAGTATCACCATCCCCATAGCACTCACCCCCGCTGGTGCCGCGTTTCTCTAGGTTCTGCCCCAAAGGCTGGACATTGCCAAGCCAAACACAGCTGGATAGCATTGGTGGGCCAGATGTTGGTAGCGCTATTTATATTAATATCTTTTCCCCAGTCCTGGGCGGGCGTTACAGCAATGGTACGCTGAACAGTGAGTCTACGCACGGGTACTGGTGGGGTAGTACTGAGTATGATGGTGCGCTACGGTACAACCTGGGTTACAATGGTAGTAGCCTATATACCAACGGCGGCAGCCGCCGCAGCGGTGGGCTCTATGTGCGCTGTATCCAGGCCTCCTAAAGTCTAGTCTTTTTATATCCACTAATGTATCAAGGGATGGATGCGAACGAGATACAAAATCAACCGTTCACGAAAGATGGATAAAAATCTATTTTATTGTTTCTCGAATTATCGCAATGAATACTAGATAGATGATCCTATTTGGTCTTCGCGATAACCACATCTTTACACAGCGCCCAAGCCGCAATTGCCCCCACAAAATTCCCCGCCGCACAGAGCAAAATAATAGACACCAAATTCCAGTCGAGTCCCATCGTCACCCCTAGTGTAATGACATTGGCAATCGAATGTTGAAACCCGCAGAAGATAAAAAGCGGCACCCCTAAAAGTATTCCAAAGGGAGAGCCTTTTCTAAAAATCGCCACCGCAAGATACATAATCACCCCGCAGAGCGCTGATTTTAAGAAGAATTCCGCCGAAAAATCCCAACTAGCCACTTTTGAACTAGCCGCAGACAAAACTTCCGCGTCAATTAGCCCAAAAATCATTCCAAAAAGATACCCAAAAATCAAATTAGACACCAAAATCACCAAGAGGTCAGATAATTTTAGACCGTCTTCAAACAAAAACCCGCATTTACCCGTAAAAAGGTTTAGCCCCAGCACGCATACGCCGAGCAGACCAAACGCAAACAAAAACGGCCCTATCGGCGTTCCGATTTTTAAAAGCACATAATCGCCTAACCCAATCAAAAGACTAGCTCCCGCGGCCAGCCGAGCCACCCTTACAAACCTCCCAATTTTCATTTACCTCCTTTAATTTTCTAGCACCGCTTTGATCCGACGGATACCCGCCGCCGAAGATTCTTCCTTTACAATCTTAAAATGTCCAATTACCCCGGTATGCTCTACGTGCGGCCCTCCACAAACTTCGCGCGAAATCGGATTATCAAAAATCCCAATCGTATAAACTTTCAAAATATCTGGATATTTATCCCAAAACTGCCCGTGCGCCTTCAAGGTATCACGCGCATAAGCCTTTTCATACTCGTCAAACACTACAGGCAAATCCTCAGAAATCCACTCATTCACTTGGCTCTCTACCGCAGAAATTTCTTCCGGCGTGAGTTTGTGATCGCAATTAAAATCAAACCTAGTCCTCTCGGAAGTCGTGTTTGAGCCTCTCTGTACAATGTCAGGAGATATGATTTTTTGGAGTGCCGCGAGAAGTAAATGCGTAGCAGTGTGATATTTTACTGTCTGCTCACCGTGGTCTTCAAGCCCTCCCTTAAACATACCCTTCGAAGCGGTCTGGGAACGTTCTCTCTGCTCCTTTAACGCCTCGTCAAATTCTTTCTTATATTCCGGAGTCAGCTCAATTCCCTGCCTATAACACTCCTCCACCGATAGTTCCAACGGAAACCCATAAGTATCTTGAAGTTTAAACAAATCTTGCCCCGACAATGTCTTGCTATTTTTAGAAATTTTCCCAAGCTCCTTAAGGCCCCTGTTTAAAGTCTTCCTAAACGCGTTTTCTTCTTTTTGTAATACGTCCAACGCTGTTTCCCTGTGGGTCAGAATCGAATCGGGCAAATCCTCATAGTTCGACGCCACAATTGGTACAATCTCGGACAAGAAATTGGTCGAAATCCCAAGATCTAAAGCGCGGAGGATCGCACGGCGCACCAACCGTCTCATCGCATAGCCCTGAGTCTTATTAGAAGGTACTAGCCCTTGAGCAGCCAGCAGGTATGCTCCTCTAATATGATCAGCAATCACCCGCATCTCATCGGTGTTGTTTTCATAAGATTTCCCCGAAATTTCCTCCAACTTCTCAATAATCGGCCGCATCAAAGAAATCTTAAATACATCAAACGAGCCAATCGCTGCCGCCGCAATTCTCTCTAGTCCCCCACCAAAATCCACATTTTTCTTCTCTAGCTCAGAAAAAGTGCCGTCAGGAAGTCGGCGATACTGCATAAACACTTGGTTGCCAATTTCCATAAATCTCGCCCCATCCGAAGCCGGATGAGCAAGGCCATATTTCTCTATATCTTGCTTGTCTTCACCAAAATCATAAAACACCTCGGAATCGGGCCCGCACGGATCGCCAATTGGTGTAGATTCACAGCCACCACCACGACTCCACCAGTTTTCGTGGTCGTCGTAGAAGAAAATCCTTTCGCCTGGTTTAATCCCCCTTTTATCACCCTCAGCCGCCGAGCCAATCTCGGCAATTTTCGCCTCTATCCCAGCTTTTTTAAATACTTCCTGCCAAATCTTAGCAGCCTCGGTATCTTTGGGGATGCCATATTTTTCATTGCCAATAAAACACGTCACATAGATCTTCTCTGGATCAAGCCCCACAACTTGAGTCAAAAATTCAAAAAAATTCTCAATCTGCTCTCTCTTAAAATAATCACCAAGCGACCAATTACCGAGCATTTCAAAAACGGTAGTGTGCCTAGGGTCCCCCACGTCTTCGATATCCTGAAGTCGCATCGACGGCTGCGCATCGCAAAGCCTCTTGCCCTCCGGGTGCTCTTTTCCTAGTAAATACGGTAAAAGCGGTTGCATCCCCGAGCCAGTAAAAAGCGTAGTCGGATCACCCTCAAGCACCAGCGGCGCCGGCTGAATCACTTTATGGCCCTTTTTAACTTGAAAATCTAAAAACTTCTTCCTAATTTCACTCGCATCCATAGAGAAAATTATATCACACCTTGACAGCTTTTGGAAATCTATGTTATTATAAACTTAAGCATTAAAAAGGAGTTATTAAATGCCTCAAACCAAAAAGAAAAAATCAACCAAAACTGCCAAAAGGACTACTACGGCTACCAAGACTCACAAAAAATCTTGTTGCCGCACTAATTGTAAAAAAGGCAAAGATTTAAGCAATACCGAGCGTATGCATATTTATATAGTAACAGCTCTTAGCATCACTGCGGCTATCTTGCTTTGTACTGACGCCGCTATGATGATGGTCTAATTATTGCCTAGCTCTTAGGCAATAATTCCACCACCTAAGCAAATTTCTCCATCGTAGAATACTGCGGACTGCCCTGCCGCTGGCTTTTTGATGCTCTGCTCAAAATATATCACATCCCCCTCTAATGTGGCTGGAATGAGTTCTCCCAAATGCCTTAATCTTACAGTTAGATTATCTATTTTTTTATTCCTCAAAACTACATCCTTTAACTCTAACTGTTTTGTCCATACATGCTTATTATTGAGATTTCTAGATACGTATACAATGTTTTTAGCAAGGTCTTTTTTAACCACATAATATGGGAGTCCAATATTCACTTCGCCGGCATTTCCCGATATATATAGTCCGTGCCTCTGTCCAATCGTATAAAACACAGCGCCCTCGTGATGTCCCACTTTCCTTTCGGTCTCCACCTCTCGGATTTCTCCCGGAGAAATGTCGATATATTCTTTGAGAAAATCCTTCATTCCTACCTCTCCGACGAAACACACCCCCATCGATTCCTTTTTGTAAGCGTTATGTAGCCCATTTTCCTCGGCGAGCTTCTTCACATCCGGCTTCAACATCCCCCCAACCGGAAAAATCGTATGTAAAAGAGCCTCCTCAGAGATTCTATACAAAAAATACGTCTGATCTTTCTTACTATCGACCGCTTTTAGGAGCTGTGGCGATTGCGAACATCCCTCCTTTACTCTCGCATAGTGTCCGGTAGCAATAAAATCAGCCCCTCTTTCCATCGCTTTTTCGTAAAACAACTTAAACTTAATTTCTTGGTTACACATAATGTCCGGATTCGGGGTATTGCCAGCCTTAAATTCACGGAGCATATATTCCACCACCTTTTCAAAATACTCTTTTTCAAAATCCCACACTTCAAAATCAATTCCAAGCTTCACCGCTACCCTCTTGGCATCAGCGAGATCTTCCGCCCACGGACATTTCATACCAGGAAGATCTTTAGACCAGTTTTTCATATAAACCCCCGTCACGTCATAACCTTGTTGTTTCAAAAGAAGCGCCGAGACAGACGAGTCTACGCCACCACTCATCCCAACAAAAACCTTTTTAGGCATTTCTCCCTCTCTCTATAGCTACGACTTCGTTGATAAGTCTGGCCGCCTCGTGAATTTGAGACTCATCGTTGGTCTCGCCAAGAGTAAGGCGAAGAGACCCGTTTATTTCGGAATCTGAGAGTCCAATCGCCGCCAGCACGTGTGATCTCAAACCTTTATTTGCCGCACAAGCTGCCCCTGTCGACACACATACACCCCTATCTTCAAGAAGAAAGACTAATCTTTCTGCGTCAATTCCAATATAGCATAAAACTATAAAATTGTCAAGAGAATGCTTTTTATTAATCAACTCGTATCCCTGTAACTGTGAAAGTAGAATTTTTTTCCATTTAGCATATTTTTTGCGATTCCCGTTTTTGTGCTTTTCGGCTTCCTCTACCGCTTTGGCAAAACCGATTACGCCCGGCACATTTTCGGTACCAGAGCGAAGGCCTCTTTCTTGTCCACCGCCCACGAATATTGGTAATAATTTAATATTATGCGATACGTAGAGCGCCCCCACGCCTTTTGGTCCGTAAACTTTCGCCGCGTTCAAAGTTAAGAGGTCCACCCCCAACCTCGCCACATTTACGTTTAAGAGATTTAGCGCTTGTGAAGCATCGGAATGTAGATAAAGAGGCTGCAAAATACCCCTAGCTAGCCTATCCGCTCTCACTTCGCGTATATAAGCTGCGACCTCAGAAAGCGGCTGGATAGTTCCTAATTCATTATTGACGAGTGCAATAGAAATTAGTCCTACATTATCAGTCATTTTGGCTTTTAAATCATCCAAGACAAGCCTTCCGTTTTTATCTACGATAATCTCCTTGCTATAATGCCTGTCTGCTACTTTGCGGACTGAATCGTGTTCGGTAGCAAGATATAAGCAATCGCCAAACAAAGCTGCTGAAAAAGCCAAATTATTCGCTTCGGTCGCCCCAGCGGTCATAATAAGATCGGAGGCTTTAGCCCCAATCGCGTGCGCAATCACTCCTTTCGCCGCCTCATATTCAGAGGCCACTTTTTTGGCCGGCAAATACGCAGCCGACGGATTAAAGAATTCATCAGAAAAATACGGCTTCATCGCCTCAAACACCTTAGAAGATACTGGCGTCGCCGCCGCGTGGTCCAAATAAATCATATCTATAATTATAACATAAAATCCAAGATATAGGAAATCTCTCTAAACTTCAAAAACCTCTTGCTTTCCCATCCCGCTCATGTTATCATAAAACCATGAATAATAAAACCACTAGAATAAAAAGCATAAAGCATGCTGTCTCAGCATGTGCAATATGTGGAACTTTGCTGGGGGGGGTTATTAGTAGTTAACCCTACTAACGCTATCGTCACCTATAAGGATAGCGCAGACGTACAATTCACTTTCGCACCGATGCTCTCCATGGGTCTATCGGCAGACGGATTCACCATTGACAATCTGTCTCCTGGTACATCCAGTGTTAGCAATACTGTTACTGCTACAGTAACTACCAATAGCGTCTATGGCTATCAGCTATTGGCCACCGTAGGCAATTCCACCTACACTTCTACTGACCTAGTACCATCTACCGGTACCGCAAGATTCGCTATGATTGGCTCTGGCACCGAGCTTGCTCCCGGCACCTGGGGATACACCCTGGATGGCGGTACTACCTATGGCGCACTCAGTACTACTACTCCAGTGATAATCAAATCTAATTCTACCACCACCGGAGACTATGGTGAGTCAACCTCCATACAGATTGGCGCCTATGCCAGCTCCGACCAAAGACCAAGTGCCTACAGCAATGTAGTGAATTTTATGTTGGTGGCTAACATAGACCCTCCAGTACTAAGCCCATACGAAAGACTGCTAGCTGGTAGGCTCAGCATGCAGGATATTGGCAATTTGAGCAGTGAAGAGAAGAGCACACTACTCTCGCAGATGACCACTGGTACTTCTTATAACTCACCAGACTCTCGTGATGGTGAAGTCTACAAAATCTCCAAACTAGCCGATGGTAATGTCTGGCTCCAAGACAACTTAAGACTCGGCTCTGACTCCGCCATCAACCTTACCCCAGCCGACACCAACATCACTTCCAATTGGACCCTGCCTGCGAGCACTCTGAGTGACACGAATAGCTATACTGCCCCCCAGATTTACAGTGAGCTAAAAAATACTATCAATTCAGACGATTCGGTAAACTGGGGTAATGGTTCTCATAAATATGGTGTATATTACAACTACTGCGCAGCGAGTGGTGGCTCCTTTTGCTATGATGATTCCGGTGAAGCACCAGTAGAGGTTGACATTGTTTCAGACGTTTGCCCGAAAGGGTGGCATATGCCTACCATATATTGGAATGATTCTGGAGAGTATAATATTCTTTTCAACGCCTATCCCGATACAGCGAGCTTTGTAACCGCACTTTCCCTGCCGTTGTCTGGGCTTACATTTGCAAATTATCCTGACGCTCAAGGTGTGGCAGGATTTTTCTGGTCATCCCGAATAGATACTCCTGGCGGCGCAAACGTTCTCATGATTCATGGTATTAATAGTGTTTCTGATGACAGTGATTCCTCGCGCGACGTTCCTATCTCGATCCGCTGCATGCTTAATTAGAATACGCCTAAATTCTTAAACTTCACCACCTCTTTACAGCTGAGACACACTCCCTAAGACCAAAACCTTTGGGGGTAAACCTTCTTCCATACAAGCAAAAACTCCAAATTTTTCAAAAGTTTTTCTTCTATAGAAGAAAAACTTCTTGACAACACTATTTATCTAGGGGATATTAGTCTACTCTATGCGTTAAATGGAAGGAGCGATACTTATCTTTCAGGGACATTAGAAAACATAGTCTACCATGAATTGATTTCTCATGGATATGATGTATCTATTGGTCGCAATGGCGATGCGGAAATCGATTTTGTGGCCGAAAAAAATCATCAAAAACTCTATTTGCAAGTCGCAGCTTCTACTGCCGATAGAGAGACGTCTAAAAGAGAATTCGGTGCGTTCTCTGGAATTGACGACAACTACCCGAAATACGTTTTGACACTTGACGATACCAATATCTCAGAATCCCACAACGGTATAGAACGCAAGTCTCTACCAGACTTCATTATAAAAGAGTTATAACATAAAAGTTTTATTCAGGCAAAAGATAATCTAGATAATCTTTTAGCATCCTCGTGCCAGACACCACTGGCAAAAATTCAGCTAGCTGCTTTTGTATCAAAACCTCCAAATCAAACCCATTCTGCCAGGCGGAGGCCGCCTCCTCCATCCTTAGATACAGTTCATTCACCTCTTCCTCTTCACTCATGCCATAAACGTTGAGATAAGAAGATGTCGAGCCGTCTGCCACTCCTCCATCCGCTGTCGAAATCAAAAGATTAAAATTAGCCACGTCTTTTTCCCAAGAAGTCCCACAGGCCTCGAGCCCTACAATTGGCACATTAATCGCCACGTTTGACCCCACCGAAAGGCCGTAGGCTAATTTCTCGTCGTAATCGGCAATATAATGGACGTGCGTCCGAAGATAATCATCTGCCGCCACTGTAGAAAGCACTTCATACAAAACTTTCTCCATCCTTGAATCTCCGGTATGGACCCTACCAGCTAGAATATAATGCGCACCCAAAGGCTCCAAAATCCCCCGAAGCCTCGCCGGGTCTTTGAACGGCAGCTGCGGCCTCTTATAATCCACGAATCTCCGCTTAAAATCAAACAAAATCTCACCCGGCCCAAAATTCAAAATTTCCCCGTTTTGATCTGGTCGTCCAGACAATTCTTGATTCAAAATCGCCCGTCCAATCTCTTTGAAACTCAAAATCGTATCCGATGAAAGCGCCTTTACTTTTTCCGACAGATTTTCCGTCGGCAAATCAAATTCATCCAAAATATCCTCATCGTGATAAAAACTCATGATTTCCGGTAGTACCCACTTCTGCATATCGATGCCGTTCGTAATCGCCTTAAACTTCACTCTTTCCCCAGCAATATCACGATAATTTGCTACCCGCGCGTGGAGTTTTGACACTCCCGAGCGCAGTTCCGCAATTTCAATCGTCACCGAAGACAGTTTGATTTTTCCGTCTACAAACTTATCCTTTAGCCACTTTTTGACCGGCTTCGATTTGAGATTTGGAAACACAAATCTCTCAAACTGGTCGTAGCTAAACTCCGCTTCTGCCGCCTGGACCAAAGTATGGTTGGTATAGAGTGTGTGTTTGCGCGTATAGACCATCGCCTCATAAAAATCCATACCATTAGAAGCGAGCTCGTCTAGTCGTACCAACGCCGCAAAGAAAGTTGCTACCTCATTTAGCTGCATTGTAGCGGGTCTAAGTCCCAAAAGTTTTAAGGCCTGGTATCCACCAAACCCTAGAGATACCTCTTGATATAAGCGATGATCCGAGCCAGATAGCCCAGAGTACAATTCGCCAAAATTCGGCTCCGTAATCGCTACGATTCGAGACAAACCAAACTTTTTTTCTATCACGGTCAGCCGGCACAAATTCCCACAGCATTTCACAAAGACGTCGTCGATTTTTTTGTAACCAAAATCATTGTAGTCTACAGGTTTGTGAATGTCTACGATTTTGCCATCCTGCCATACTTGATGTGTTTCTGATGGATAAAACGGTGTTATTAGCACAAACGGCACCTTTACCTGATCGGCAATTCTTCTGGTATCCGCCGCCAGCACCCCAAGGCCTCCGCCGCCACGAATCCCATTTTCCTGGTCATAAAGCTCCAAAGTCCAATAAGTATATGGTCTCTCGTCGGATAGTTTGCGGTTAAAAACTCTCCTGTCAATCGCCGTCTCAAAAACTTCTACATCCTCTATATTTTCTAAAGGATGATAAAAATACCCATCGCTTCCATCATTCATGCTTATGATTATATCATACCCACATTTCTTTTGGTAGCTCATCCGCTATCCGGCGATGAAACTCGTAGTCAAACCCTTCTAATTTTTCTGGAGTTTTATCACCAAAATATTTTTCTCTGATATACTTAGCGGTCATCGGTTTGCCTGGAATCAGTCTGTATTTTTTGCGGATATTTAGTCCGCGCTTATAACCCTCCGGCGGCAAAACTGCCATCGGTAAAAAGTCACAATTCATCTCTGGGTCTTCATAGAGTCTGAGCGCGAGAAGCGACATCGTCGGAATCACCGGTTCCTTTCCCTCATATACCTCCGGCGTCTTAAATACTTTTGCTTGTCTAGTAGCCGACGGTGCTACAAAAATCACACCACCATTTTTAATTATTTCGTGCGAAAGTTCGGTGTATATATCTCTAAACTCGTGCTTAATCCGATTGCCCTGTTTGTATAAAAACGTGCCTTTTTTAAGTTTCATTTTTTCCCAAGTAGAAGGCGTAATCGTGGGTGTAATGATAATCCCGAGCATCTTGATTTCTTCATAAAACGGCGCGAGTGCCTCATACCACGGCAAATTCACCGGAAAAAGCATCAAAGAATCCCCCATCACGTCAGCTTTCATCAGCATAATCCGGCCAATCTCCCCTAGCGACGGATGATTAAAACCTACCACCAAGCCATTCTTGGTGTCCTTCGGAAAGCCCTTATATTCGCCCGGCGCGATTTTTGACAGGCCCTTTACCATTTTCTTGCGCGCGTTTTTGGAATGTTTTTCGTAATTGTTCTTGGGCCCGGTGGTTTTCACAAAATAATCCACCGCCATCTTACAAACTTTTCCCACCGGCACCATTTCTTTTCTCAGATCCTCTGCTCCGAGTGTCCGAAGCAGTGAATAATTCTCGTAAATAATCTTATGGTTGATTTCCTCAGCCGAAAGAGTTTCAAGCTCTTTTTTCGAAAAAGTTTTTTTCTTAGCCATACCTTAATTATAGCACTTTATCGCACAATGTGGTAAAATATACCAGTACCAGAATCATCATACTGCGGCTTCGCCAAGTGGTAAGGCAACGGGTTCTGGTCCCGTCATC
>JAFWKW010000025.1 GCA_017514125.1 Candidatus Saccharimonadota bacterium | reverse complement strand
GAATTACGATGGTAGTAGCCTATATACCGGCAACGGCGGCGTCCGCCGCGATGGGTTCTACGTGCGCTGTATCCAGGCCTCCTAAAGTCTAGTCTTTTTATATCCACTAATGTATCAAGGGATGGATAACACGTGGCACCAGCGGGGGTGAGTGCTATGGAGTTTATAGTTCTAATACCCAAACTGGCAGTGGTACTGGGTATGTAAATTCTTGTATCCATAGTGGTTCTAATGAGTATACTGATGGCAATACCGTTTGGTATAACTATGGTGCTGCTACAGCCGGAACAATAGTAGATACTAGTAGTACTAGTAACGCTATCAATATGAACATCGCTACAGAAAGCGTTTGCCCTAAGGGCTGGAGTTTACCCACTCCAATTCAAACCCGTATCATAGGACCAGATGTCGGTAGTAGTACTTACATTTCAAGCTTTTCTCCAGTCCTAGGTGGGCGTTACGGCAATGGTATATTGAACTATGAGTCTACACGCGGGTTCTGGTGGGGCAATACAGCGAGTACTGGTGCGGAGCGATACATCCTAGCTTACAATGGTAGTGTTCTATACACTGGTAGCGGCGTCCGCACCAATGGTTTCTACATCCGCTGTGTTAGTGAGGAAAAGGATGTATCAGACTTAACCTATATGCAGGATATGACAGCAAAGGTAGACAAAAAATCTATTTGGCAATGTCCAGCCTTTGGGGCAGAAAAGATACATAAGGATTGACAAGCATAAACTTTTAGTGTATAATAAGAAGGTTGATACAAATCAAGCACTTTTATTTTAGGGAGGGCGAAAATGGCCAAATACAATAACCTTGGTATAGTTGACGTGGAAAGAGCCGCTGAGAGTATTCTCGAAAACGGCGGAGGTATAGATTCCTACTGGAAGGATGACCATATCCATAACAGCGCATTTTCAAAGGACGAAAATCGACATCTTTCTTGGGATGAATATCCTGACGGCACTATCAAAAATGTCCACACGGACAAAGACAACAGAAGTTATACCCAGTATGGCAATTAACTCTCAGGGCGCCTCGGCGCCCTATTTTAATGGAGGTGGCAATATGAGATATGATATAATTGGAAGATGGATATTTGGGAAAGTCTAACGAGGCCGTTTTTGATTTTGGCACCGATGGAGGGGGTGACGGATGTGATTTTTCGGCAGGTGGTGGCGAGAGCTGGAAGGCCGGATTTATTTTTTACTGAGTTTACTAATGTATCTTCTTATGCGTCGGAAAAGGGGCGGGCGAATGCGCTCGAGAGGCTAGAGATAGCGCCGTCTGATTCTCCGATAATTGCTCAGATTTGGGGTAAAAATCCAGAACATTTTGCGGAAACTGTCAAGGCGCTGGAAACCTTAGGATTTTCGGGGGTGGATCTGAACTTTGGCTGTCCGGATAAGAACGTGAATCGAGCGGGCGGAGGTGCGGCGATGATCAAAACTCCGGAGCTAGCCGTGGAATGCCTGAAAAATGCGAGGGAAAATACAGACTTGCCGGTGTCGGTAAAGACAAGGTTGGGTTGGGGCGACCCCCAGGAATACCAGGGGTGGCTTACTACGATTCTCCGAGAACATCCGGCGGCTTTGACCGTACATCTAAGGACAAAAAAAGAAATGAGTAAGGTGCCGGCACATTACGAACTAATCTCAGAAATTGTCAAGATGAGGAACGAAATCAGTCCAGAAACTAAACTGGTTGTCAATGGCGATATTAGAGATAAGACTCACGCTCTAGAACTTTATGAAAAATACCCAGAGGTGGATGGGTTTATGATTGGGCGGGGAGTGTTTGCTAATCCGTATTGTTTTACTGATTATATGCCGACAAGGGAGGATTTGATGGGACTTCTTAATTTTCATCTTGATTTATATGAGGAATATAGCAAAAAACATCGAGTGAGTTATGAGCCTTTGAAACATTTTTATAAAATTTATATTAATAATTTTCCGGGGGCGTCGGATATCAGAGCGAGACTGATGGAAACGCATTCGGTAGAAGAAGCACGAGCGGTTTTAAGCAATTTGTGCTAAAATAGAAGTAACTCCCGCTATACTTCGGTCACTGGCGACGAGAAAAGTTTATCGGTCTTGTGGTATCGTCATTTATGCCCTTGACTTTGAGCCTCATTGGCTCACATAAATGACTCTTTTATTAATCTGATCAAGGAGTCTTTATGAAAAACTTAAACATTAAAAACCAAGAGAAGGTCGAGGTGATGGCGCTGTTTGGCTATCAAATGACGCCGTGCCAACCGCTGACTTTTCGGCGGAAGGGCGAACCGGAAATTGAGGTGACGGAGCTACTCCGGACTCAAATTCGGTTTGTGGGGAAAGCTACTCTCCACATCTTTGACGTACTCGTGGGCCGAGAAAGGGTTCAGTTGGAGTTTAACTCCGTTGATCTTTCTTGGACATTGCTGGCTTAGGCTCTTGCCTAGAGCGCTAGCGGACCGGGGTTTCTAAAAACTCCGGTTTTTTGATGATTTTTGGTATAATATAGGGTATGGATTTACTGGAAAAACGGCTTTTGGCGCTTGAAGAGGAGTTTTTGAAAGTTTATGAGAAACTTGAGATAGAGAAGAAACTGTCGGAAATTGCTAAACTAGAAACGGAAGTGGCGGAGCCGGAAATTTGGCGGGATGTGAAGCTCGCGACTGAGAAAAACCAAGAGTTGGCGCGTTTGACAGAGGAAACGCGGCCGTTTTTGCTACTCAAGACCCAGATTAACGATTTGAAGGAGCTAATTTCTATTTCGGACGAGGAACTTTTGCCGGAAATTGAGGGGCAAGTGGCGGCGATGGAGGCGGATTTTGCGGAAAGTAAGAAGGCGCTTCGATTCACCGGGCCGTATGATTCTTCGAATGCGATTATTAGGATTACCTCTGGTGCTGGGGGGACGGAAGCGATGGACTGGGCGGGGATGCTGGAAAGGATGTACCTCAGATTTTTTGAGAAAAAGGGATTTAAAGTTACGTTGCTTGAGAGAACAGCTGGTGAGGAAGCGGGGATTAAGACTTCCGTGTATGAGATTACGGGGCCGAATGCTTATGGAACTTTGAAATCTGAGCATGGAGTACATCGGTTGGTGAGATTGTCGCCTTTTAATGCCAATAACCTTCGGCAGACTTCTTTTTCTCTGGTGGAGATTTTGCCAGTGATTGATTCGGATACAGAGGTGGTGATAGATGAAAAGGACCTTAGGATTGACACTTATCACTCCGGTGGTCACGGTGGACAGGGGGTAAATACCACTAATTCGGCGGTAAGGATTACGCATCTGCCGACTGGGATAGCGGTGGCGATTCAGAATGAGCGGAATTTTCACCAAAATAAGGAAAAGGCGATGGAGATTCTTAGGGGCAAACTAGCGCAGATGCAGATGGAGCAGGATGCTGCGGAGATTTCTGATTTAAGGGCGGGGGAATCTGCGGGTTGGGGTCAACAGATACGAAATTACGTTTTACAACCGTATCGACTAGTGAAAGATACCAGAACTGGGTATGAAACAGCAGATACAGATGCGGTGCTAGATGGGAAAATCGATGAATTTATCGATGCGTATTTGGAAAATCTCTAGAAAACCTCTTGTAATCTCCAAAAAAGTGTGCTATAATTGCTTGTAATAACTAGATATGGGGTTAGGTCTCTGGTTGCTAAAAACACTCTACCAGAGAAACCGGCTCGAAAATCTAGTTTTAAGAGTGTTATAAAATTAAAGGAAAGGTAAAAATGCAAGTCATTATCGGCACCAAAATTGGTATGACTCAAATCATCGGTGACGACGGTG
>JAFWKW010000024.1 GCA_017514125.1 Candidatus Saccharimonadota bacterium | reverse complement strand
CCAAAACTTCCGATAATAATACAGGAATATGTAATTTCTCCATATCTATATTATACAACGTTTGAGAACGCTCAACTAGAAACTTCAGCGGGTTTGTGTTTGATTTGATTTTTATTTTAACACAATTTATCTACCACAATTATAAAAATTGTAGCCGTTGAGAGACTTATTGTGCTTGGCCTTTTAGACCTATAGAGTTTTATTGGGAGGTGTGTTTAAAGAAGGTACGCACGATTATGATTTCGCATTTCGCTAAATTTAATGCGCGCCGAAACTCCTAGTTGGCCGTTCTCAAACTTTTTTAATGTACTTTTTTGTTCGTGGTGTTTATTTTGCTTCCACTGACCTTAGTATAGTATGTTTTTTTGAATAACGCAAGTGCTTTTTTGGAGTTTTTTGTGTGATCTTAAAAGTGGGGAGTTTTCCACAAGTGGGGAAAACTTCTCTGTTGATTTACCGAACATATACCCGAACACTTGGGTATTGACTTTTCTTCGCTTTATTTTGTAATAACCGAACGCACGAAGTTGAAATGTGTGGTATAATGGGTAAAAATAAGCGAGGTAAACTATGGAAAATTCAGAGCCGTTTGATGTGTTCTTGTGGGCGAATCAGGTGGATGCGATCAAAAATAACGTGTCGGCAGAACTGTTTCTGTTTAATCGGAATTACACGCCATATAAGATACGCTATTCGGACAAATTGACTGGGGCGGTGAAGTCGGTGTTTATGAATGAGGCAGTGTCTTTTATTATTAACGAGGCGGAAAAGGGGTTGGAGTGCCGCGACTACGAAAGAGCGGATGGCGAAGAGCACGTGATCTATCGTGCTTCCCTGTCGAAGGTTGGCAAGGCGGAAACTTTGATTCATTTGATTGAGAACGAATACAAAGATATCAACTACTTCACCGAGAACGAATACGATTTTAAGAAAGTAAAAGGGATTATCGCGAAGTTTACCTATCCGGGCGAGGATGGAATGAAGACTTTTTATATCGCGAAGATTCTGCCAGCGTCTTCGGCCCTTAGAGGTGCTTCTTCTTGGGAGATTAACGGAGAAAGCTTTGAACCGTTCTCGGCGGAGATTGCGCTCAAAATGCCGGAGGACAACCAAGTGGCGATTGTGGATGGCACGATTATCGTGTTTAACCAGGCGAAGTTCGAGAATCTCTTTCAGTATGACTTCAAATCTCAGGTGCTAGCCGAGGCGAAGGCGAAGGAATTGACCGAGAAATACAAACTATCCTTCTCGGAAGGGTTGACCCTGGATGGGATTTTGGCCGAAAAGAAACCACTGCTGAAAAAAGTCCAAGCGATGGATATTGCCGAGGAGATGCCGCAGGATAAGCTACTTGATTACGCAGACGAGATGCAGCTAGAGTTAATGACAGATGACGATGGGTCGATCATTATTATGGATGATAAGGACCTCACAATGTTTGTGAATCTTTTGAATGAAGATTATTATATCTCCCCTGTTAATGGGAAGCGGTATGAGATTAAGAGCAAAAAGCTACTTGGCGAACCGGATGGAGAACCACCGAGAGGGATATAGACTTTTCTTTTTAAAAAGAAAAGTCTAACAAAAGAAAATAGTTTGAAAATCGAAACGAAAGTGAATTCCGTTTCGATTTTTGATTACAATTCAAAATAGCTTCTCTCTATGACATCGGTTTCACCAAAAGACCTTAATGTAGATATTAAATCAGCCTTAGCATTTAGAGGGGAATCTTTTTCAGAGAGGATGGTTTCGAGTTTGGCATAGGTGACGTTGGTGTCGTCTAGGGTGTCGAGATAAAAGATGGAGTGCTCACTGATTTTGAGTTCCTGACGGCGGCGAGAAACTTCGCCGAATTGTTTGAAACCAAGTTGTAAAATAATATTCACCATACCTTCATAATCGGTCACTGGGGTAACCTCTACGATATCAACACCGGAATCCTCAATGTGACGGCGCAGGCTAAAAGTATAAACCGGTGGCTCGTCAACTGCGTGCATTTCTGTCCGCATAATGAGTCTGGGGTAATTGCTCCTTCCCTTGTAGCCGCGAGGTACGTAGATGCGGTTGTGTTGCCAATAGACCGGCGAAAATTCTAGGCCCACATCTTCTAATCTTTTTTCCAACCGATCGCGGTCGTGGACTTTACATTTAACGATTACCTTCCGCATTGGTTTTATTATAACACACCAATGACCTTTTTTATAAAACATCTAGGAGGCGGGATTCGACGGAGCGGGTGCCGTTCCATTCGTTTACTGTGGGCTGTATAAGAAAATTATACAATTCGTCGTCATAGAGGTGAAACCATGCGTCGGGAGCGGAAAAAGCGACGGATTTGATGACTACGCCGTCCTTCCCTTTTAAGTCAAGGCGAAGGTGGGTACCGTCCTGGCCCATACGCCTGCTGTCTACAATTTGGGCGTTTTTTAGGCAAAAAATTGGCTCTTCGTTCCCTGGGCCGAAAGGCTCGAGCAGGCTCAAATCTTTAATAAGATCAAGGTTAAAATCTTTTAATTCTTCGATGTCGATATCAGCGTGGTGCTTTAAGAATCTGTCTTGGTCTTTTAAGTTTAGGCCGTTGTAATACTCGTTGATTTTTTCGCGGAAGGTGTAGAGATTCTCTCTTTTGACTTGGACGCCAGCAGCAGCGGCGTGACCGCCACCACCTTCGATAGCATCTTTGGCGAAATTTAGGGCCTCGGCGAGATTAAACTCGCCAAAACTCCGGCCGGAGCCTTTAAAGATGCCGTCTTCCACCTCGGAAAGGACAAAAGCAGGTTTTTGGTATTGTTCGACCAATCTTCCGGCCACGATACCGAGAATGCCTTCGTGCCAATTGCCGGTTTCGATGATTACAGGGGTGTTTTCCTTGGTTTTCTGGAGCCTTTCGGCGATTTCGGAAGTGGCGGCGCGTTGCTCGGTGCGGCGTTTGTGGTTTAGCTCCTCTAGCTTCCCGGCAAGCTTAGCAGCCTCGGTGACGGAAGTAGTTCGGAGGAGGTTGAGGGAGATTTCGGCAGTATCAAGACGGCCGGCGGCGTTCAATCTGGGCCCGAGCTGAAAACCGATAGTTTCTGAGGTGATTTTGGTGGTTTTGGCATTTTTGATAAGCTCTTTTAGACCGGGGCGTTTGGTTTTTTCGAGGACGATTTTACCAAAGTAGGTGAGGATGCGGTTTTCTTTGGTGAGAAGCATACTGTCGCAGATGGTACCAAGGAGGACTAGGTCGAGGAGCCACTTTTCTTGACCGTTTTTAATTAAGTTCCTTTTTGCTAGGCTTTGGGCGAGTTTAAAAGCTACGCCAACACCAGCGAGATTTTTTAAATCCTCTGGGGTACTGTAGTCGTGACGGTGAGGGTTAATAATAGCTACCGCCTCGGGGAGAGTATCTTCGCATTCGTGGTGATCGGTGACGATGGTGTCGATCTTGTTGTGGTTTAGCTCGTCAATAATGGCGTGGTTACGAGAGCCACAGTCTACGGTGATGACGAGGGTGATTTTGTCTTTTTTGGCCTTTTTGATGAGGCGCTCACTCATACCATAGCCATCAATAAAACGGTCTGGGAGCATAATTTCGATATTCTTTAGCCCGGTGAGCCTGAGAGCTTGCTCCATCAGGGTAGAGCTGGTGACGCCATCGACATCATAGTCGCCGTAAATGAGGACTTTTTCTCCGGTTTTTATGGCTTTTTCGATGCGATCTAGGGCTTTGTCCATATCTGGGAGGGTAGTAGGGTCGGCCAAATCTTCGTATTTTGGATGAAGATAATCTTCGGTGAGATGGCGGGCAGCGACGAGCTGAGTAAAGATTTTGTCCATTTATTCCCTCTGTTAGTTAATGGTTCTTTTGGGCTTGCCGCCCTTTTGGCTTTTAATGACGATGCTCTGAAGTTCCTTCAAGATAGGGTAATTTTTGTTGGTCTGGTAGATGCGGGTGGCGCCCTTTTTGGTTACAATCAGGAAATTGCCATCTACGAGGCGCTGGAGTTCTCTTTGGATGTTGCCAGGATCTTCTTTGATGAGTTTGGCGAGGCCGCGAGAGTGGATCCGAAAATCGGGGTATTTGGCAAAAACCACCACAATTTTTCTACGGACACGCGAAGAAATAAACAAGTCTAGCACTCTTACCTCCTTAACTTACTCTATTATAGCATACAAAATGTTAAAATTACAACGGGATATGGAATCTGAGAGCCGTATTTTTTTAAAATTAGGTCTTTCGGATTTAATCCATCTGCCCCAAAGGCTGGACATTGCCAGATAGATTTTTTATCTATCTTTCCTGTTTTACATACATCACCCCCTTGATACATTAGTGGATATAAAAAGACTAGACTTTAGGAGGCCTGGATACAGCGCACGTAGAGCCCAATGTCGCGGGTGCCGTTGCCGGTATATAGGCTACTACCAGTGTAACTCAGGTGGTACCGTACCGGACCATTATACGCAGTAGTGCCCCACCAGCGCCCGTGCGTAGACTCATTGTCCAGCATACCATTGCGGTAACGCCCGCCCAGGACTGGTGAAAAATTAGAAACATAGGTAATACTACCACTATCACCTCCGCTTAGGCTATCTATTTGCGTTTTACTTGGCAATGTCCAGCCTTTGGGGCAGAAATAAAAAATGGTATAATAGCAGTATGTATGTGGAGGTGATACTGGGAAAGGCAGTAGGTAAGGGTGCCAGTAGGCTCACTTATTTTTCTTCCCTACCTGTGGAGGCGGGGTCGATCGTGGAGGTACCGTTGATGCGGGGGAAGGCGCCGGGGGTAGTATACAAAAAAGTTGCGCAACCAAAATTCAAATGCCGGGAGGTTACAAAAATTTTGTATTCAAAGCCGCTGCCGGAACATCTTTTAAAAACGGCGGAGTGGATGGCTGAATATTATGCGGTGCCGCTGTCAGCTGTGATGGGGATGATGCTGCCGAATGGCGTTCTTAAGAAGAGGAGGGTGGATAGCAACTCTACAGTTTCTAAAACAATAGAATCGCCGTCTATCCCCCTCAACTCTGCCCAAAAAAAGGCCGTTAAAGCCCTCTCAGAGCCTCCAGGAGGCACGAAACTGCTGTTTGGCGTTACTGGTAGTGGTAAAACAAATATCTACCTCACAGAGGCTGCTAGGACCCTTCAAGGGCAAAAGTCAGTCGTGCTTTTGGTGCCAGAAATCGCCCTTACCTCACAGCTGGTGAAGGTGTTTAAAGAAACTTTTGGGGAGATTGTGACGGTGATTCACTCCAAGCAAACAGAAGCGGAGAGGCATTTGATTTTTGATTCCCTACTTCTATCTGATGAGCCGAAGATTGTAGTTGGGCCGCGATCAGCTCTGTTTGCCCCCCTATCTAATCTGGGATTAATTATTATCGACGAAGAGCACGAGTCTACCTATTATCAAGAGAATACACCGAAATATTCGGCGATTCGAGTGGCGTCTAAAATGGCTGACATCTGTAAATGTGCTTGTATTCTAGGTTCGGCCACGCCGACGGTAGAAGATTTTTATCTGGCCAAGAAACGAGATTCCCTAGTGATTTTAACCGAAAAGGCCAAAAAAACCGCGGTGCGGCCGGATTTTAGACTAGTGGATTTCAAAAACCGAGATGAGTTTTCAAAAAATCGATATTTTTCCAATTCCTTGCTCAAGGCCATCGCTAGTAATTTGAAAAACGGAAGGCAGAGTTTGATTTTTCATAATCGGCGGGGGTCTTCGCCGCTGACTATCTGTGAAGATTGTGGCAATGAACTTTTATGCCCGACTTGTTTTCTCCCTCTGACTTTACACGTAGATAGATATGAGATGTGTTGCCATACCTGTGGATATAAGATAAAAGTGCCATCCTGCTGTCCGAAATGTGGGGGTGGGTCCTTGGTTCATAAGGGGTTTGGGACTAAACTACTCGAAAACGAGCTCACGCGACTTTTTCCAAAGGCTAGGGTAAAGAGGTTTGATGGGGATAGCAAGAAAGGTGAGAGTTTGGAAGAAATGTATACTGCCGTGCGGGATGGCGAGGTGGATATATTGGTGGGGACCCAGGTGCTAGCCAAGGGGCTGGATTTGCCACTACTTGCTACGGTGGGGGTGGTACAGGCGGATGCGGGGCTGTCGCTCCCGGATTTTAGTGCGGAAGAACGGGTCTTTCAGCTAATTACGCAGGTGATTGGCCGGGTGGGGCGAGGGCATCTAATAGAGGCCGAAGTGTTTATTCAGACTTTTCGGCCGGAGCATCCGGTGCTGTCTTTTGCAATCAATGAGGACTATTTGGGATTTTCGGAATATCTTTTAAAACAGAGGCGAAGAAGCGGATTTCCACCGTTTAAATTTGTGGCAAAAGTTGCTGTGACGGCCAAGACTGAAGCGACAGCCATCAAAAAAATTCGCGAGGCAGCGCGGAGATTTTCGGCCGATGATAGATTGATAGTTTCCCCGCCACTCCCCGCCTTTCACGAGCGGACTTTAAGAGGCTTTACCTGGGAGGTAGTAGTAAGGTCTAGCTCTAGAAAAGCGCTGCTAGAAAATTTCGCCGAGCTAGATGCTAATTTCCATACTTCCCTGGATTTGCCATCCCTTTTATGATATAATTAATCTTATGAAAATTATTACGACGCCAGATAAGCGCCTGAGGGAGAAGTCTGAAAAGGTAAGACAGATTAATTTTGAGGTTCTGGATATTATTAACGATATGCGGAAGCTCTCTCTTGATTGGGAGGCTAAACACCCTTACGAACTCTCGGCGGCAATGGCAGCACCTCAGATGGGCGTTCTGAAACGGATTATTATCATCCGTGATGATATGGAGGATAAGAAAAATGCCCACTTTACTGCGTTGATTAATCCAGAGGTAACCAAGACCGAGGGTAAGACCGTGGTGGATTTTGAGGGGTGTTTATCGGTTCCTAAAATTTATGGTAAAGTGCCGCGCCCTCTTAAGGTGCGAGTAAAGGCCAAAACCGAGGATGGTAAAGAGATACGGATTAAGGCTACGGGGGAGCTCGCGCGGACGCTGCTTCACGAGATCGACCACTTAAATGGGGTTCTTTTTATCGATCATATTCGGGATAAGTCGGATGCGTTTTATTATATGGATGATAAGGGGGAGCTTTTGCCGGTGAAAAATTACGAAAAGGACGTTCGCGACAACAAGAAACTCTGGGGTGAGGAGTAATTTTAATGAAAAAAATCAAAATTATCTTCTTTGGAAATGGGCCTCTATCTGAATATGCTTTGGCGGCGCTGGAGCGTGATTATACTGATTATGAGGTGATTTTTCATGCGCATACTCGGGAGGATTTATCTGAGGCGGTGCGTTTGAAGCAAGAAAATCCAGACGCGCATGGGGTGCTAGCTTCTTTTGGGGTACTGATTCCCTCCTCGGTGTTGGAGGTGTTTGAGCCGGAGGGGATTTTGAATATTCATCCGTCACTGCTTCCTTTATACAGGGGGGCTTCGCCGATAGAGTCGGCGATTCTTGCTGGTGATACTACTTTTGGAGTGTCGGTAATGAAACTAGTAAAAGCTATGGATGCGGGACCGATTTACAGTTATGCTACTTTTGAAGATGCGCCGATTCGGGATGGATTAAAGGACCTTCTCTATAAAACCGCGGCGGAAGTGGGAATTTCGCTGGTGTTTTCGGTTTTGACGGCCAAAAAGCCGGTGGTGCCTAAGCCACAAGATGATTCAAAAGCCACTTATTGCGGTAAATTAGACAAGAATATGTCGGTTTTGACACCAGAAACAGATACGACAGAACAGACTTTTCGTAAAATTTTGGCTTTTGCTGGTTTTCCAAAAGCTAAATATGAATTCTACGGCGTAAAATGCATAATTTTAGAGGCGCATATATGTGACAAGGGTGAGACGGCGCTTCTTGCTATTCCCTGTGCTGACGGGGTTTCTATTGCGGTTGACCGCTTGCAACCAGAGGGGCGTAAGGTGATGGACGCCAAAAGTTTTATCAATGGATACAAGAAATAAAAAAAGAAGCTCTCGCGGTAGGTACCTTCGGCGCCGTGCGGGTGCTTCAATAAGTTTATTGTATCAAACCAGAATAGAAATGTCAACAATTCGGCCTTTTTTGTCAACCATAAGCATCTTTTTAACTTGTTTCCTAGATTTTACTTGTACACGTAGAAAATTGCGTATGGCCTTATCTTGTAAATTTTTTATTCTCGAAGTATCGATTATAATATTCGGCGATTGCTTTAGGGCTTTTTTCAATAAGTGCTCTAGCGAATTAGCGGTCCCAGATTTGGGTGATTTAATCTCATATTCAACTCCGTCGAGAAGAATATCTGCCGTATGTAAACTAGATTCTTCCAAAAATTCAACCGTGTGATTTGCTGCTGCCAAAATTCTGGCAACACGTAGCTCGTGAGGCCATAGTTTACGTTTTGAGGCGATAATAATTCCTTTTCTTTGCTTACGCATACAAAAAAACAAACCTTTCTGTTTTATTCTTACAAGTGATTGGCTATATTGGTTTAATTATACCACATTTTGAGGGGCGAAGGTGATGGATGCCAAAAGCTTTATCAATGGATATAAGAAACAAAAAAGAAGCCCTCGCGGTAGGTGTCTTCGGTTTTATTTTTTAAATTCAATTACATAGCTGATTAACCGATAGATAATTAGGAGCACAGCTACTATGTCGATAGCGAGAGTACCGTGACTTAAAAGTTTAGGTTTATTTTCTTTTTCGATTTTATGACTATTGACGACTAGTATCACAATCGCTTGTGCGACGGACCATACATATGCAACTAATGGGATAAAAATATAACTAAAAGAAAAACGCATGTAGCTACTGCTATACGAACCATTAATATCAATTGTGTTAATTATAACGATGGCTACAACGATAAAAATTAGTCGTATTATACCTTGCCAATACCTTTTAATTAGGAAGTTATGGACACCAAGTATCCCAGTAGGTGGAATAAAAGCAAGTATAGCGGCCATTGTCAATTTGTCGTCAGTATTATCGATATGCGTATAAGGGGCTTTCTTGTTCTGTGCCATAAAATCCTCTAAGAAATGAGTTTATCGCGGTTTTTGGCGATGGCTTGTTTCATTTCTGCAATCGTGCGATCGACGATTTCGCGGTAGTCGGGGCGGTTTTTTTCGAGCCAGTCGGCGATATCTTTAGCCTCAGTAAGGCTGTCAAACTCCTTTAACTGCTCGTCGGTAAGACCCTTGGAAATTCTTTCACCGATTCTCACCTCTAATTCTTCTTGAATATACTTCAAAAATTCTTGTTTTTTGCTCTCTGGCATACTTGAGAGCCCCATTTCTTGTAGAAATTTTTCGTCGAATTGCATTTTTGATACTCCTTGTGCTTATTATATCACAAAGTTGTGGGTTGTTTATAGTGTACGTTTTTTGGTTTCGCGAGTGAAGAATATAGTATTTCAAAAAGACGGCCAAGAATCAAAGGGCTTAAAAAACAGCCATATAACAAAAATTATTGTCAGTATCTTAATTAATAGACTAATGGCAGCTAGCCATTTCAATTTACCTTTCAAAGCCCAATATCCACGACTTAGAGATATAAAAGTCGTAGGAATACCTATAACTATTTCATAGCTAGTAATAATAAGTCCATCTATCGCACCGGCTGAATATCCAGTCCCGCGATTTTTACTGGTTACTCCAATGTAAATAGTCCAAAATATAACAGAGACCATAGCTGTAATAATCGCAATGATCGCATTTTTGTCATAAAATTCTTCTTTTTGTTCTGGAGTTTGATCTGGAGATCTAGATTGATCGTCCTCTAATAATTTAGGGTAATCTGACTGCTCATTTTTGTCTATCTGCCCGTTATCCATATACTCTCATTATAGCATAAGCTACAACGTGCGTTTCTTGGTTTCGCGGGTGAAGAAGACGAGGCGGTCGTTTATCTGAAGGTCGATTTTGTGCTCGGTTTTGAGGGCGAGGCCGCCAGTTTCGCCAGCGACTAGGCTATCGACGGTCATTTTTTCTTTTTGAGTGGAGGTAACTTCGGCTTCTGCCTGGAACTTCTTATCCCTCACTACTCTTGCGAGATAGCCAGGCTTCACTTCGCCTTTTAATACTTCCCCGCCGGCGATGATGCTGGTCTTCTCAGTGCGGAAGACGCCGAGGACTTTCATTTCACCTTTGTCTTCTTCGACGATTTCGGCGTCGAGGAGGTTTTCCATTTCGTGTTTGGCGTCATCTAGGAGCTCGTAAATTACTTTATAAGTCCTGATAGGCACGCCATCTCTTGCTGCCATTTTGGAAATGTTAATTGGGACAGAAACGTTGAAACCGTAAATCACAGTGTTTTCGCCGGCGGCCATATAAACGTCGTTTTCGTTGATGTCGCCCACACCAGTTGATACAATATTGAGGGTGATTTCGCCGTGAGTATCGATAAGTTTAAGGCTATCAACCACGCTCGTAACAGAGCCGAGCACGTCGCCTTTGATGATTACATTGAAGACTTTGGAATTGTCGGCCACATTCATCATCCGGAGGAGGTCTGTGCTGGTGACATTGGCATTAGCAGACTCGTTAGCCGCCGCTTGAGCATTTAATAGCGCCATTTTTCTGGCGGTTTTTTCGTCTCCCACTTCCATAAAGCGATCGCCGAAGTTTGGCAAATCTTTAAAGCCAGTGATTGTAACAGGTGTAGATGGAGTGGCTTTGCCCTTAGGCTTACCCTGCCAGTCTAGCATAGTGCGGACTTTGCCATAAGTGCTGCCAGCCACGACAAATTCGCCGGTCCTTAGTTCCCCACCGGTAACGAGTAAGTTTACTACCGAGCCTTTGCCGGTCTCCATATGAGATTCGATCACAAGACCTTCGGCTGGGATGTCGACATCGGCTTTTAGCTCTTCAATATCAGCGGTCAGAAGAATCATATCTAGAAGCTGGTCGAGGTTTTGATTTTGTTTGGCGGAAATTGGGACCATAGTAATGTCACCACCCCATTCTTCTGGCTGTAAACCGTGGTTTGAGAGGTCGGCTTTGGTACGGTCGATATCGGCACCTTCGCGGTCGATTTTATTGATTGCTACGATGATTTTGGCGTTGGCGGATTTGGCAAAGTTGATAGCCTCAACAGTCTGAGGCTTCACGCCATCGTCGGCTGCTACCACGATAACTACGATATCAGTAAGCATGGCACCGTGCTGGCGAATCGCGGCAAAGGCCTCGTGGCCAGGGGTATCTAGAAAAGTGATTAGCCGGTCGTTATATTTGAGCTGGTAAGCAGAAATGTGCTGAGTGATGCCGCCGGCTTCGTCGTCTACGGTTTTCTTGTGTAATAGAGTATCAAGCAAAGTGGTTTTGCCGTGATCGACGTGCCCCATCACTGCGACTACTGGAGGTCTCAAAACTGCTCTGTCTGATAATTCCCTATGAAAATCAGAAGTCTTAGTGGCGGTGTTTTTCTTTTCGAGTTTGACATTTTTAAGACCTAGCTCATCGATGATAATCTGGGCGGTTTCGTAATCTAGCCTTTGATTAATAGTGGCGACGATGCCGTTTTTGAATAACGTCCCGATAAGTTCGGTTACAGAAAGGCCGAGGGCCTGGCTTAGCTCATCAACAGTAATCGATCCAGCAATTTGGATGGTTTTTT
>JAFWKW010000023.1 GCA_017514125.1 Candidatus Saccharimonadota bacterium | reverse complement strand
ATAAAATTCCCCATATAATTTTCACAACGCTACGGTTTTTGGACTCTGAACTTGCTTACAGAGCCAAAAACCTGCCTAGCGTTGTAAAAATTATCTTGGCGGAATTTTATCGATGAGGAAAATAGTATTTTATTATTTCTATCAAAAAATCATCTATTCACGAGAGACAGATAAAAAATCTGACATTATTTATTATTGAAAAAACTACTCAAATCAAACCCAGTCGGCATCGGTATCGTAACCATATATATTATCGCAATAATCAGAATACATACCGAATAAATAAGCAGCATCTTACGAGTTTGATAATCCCTAAGCACCCCAATTATACCAAGCAAGAATAGCACCAGAGAGTACAGTACTGAGGCTAACTGGTATGAATCACCACGCTTATTGTCTGTCTCCCCTTCCTTCAAAAGCTCTTGCGACTCATCTAGTAGCTTTTTCGCCTCCTCAAAATAGCTATTCGTAAACTCCTCGTTATCAAAAGGCGAAGCACTCCCTCCTTGAGAATCCGCTTTATTCATAGCCTCTAAGAGTTTCGGCGAACAATTATTTTGTTTAATCTTCTCTATCTTGGCTTTAACAACCTTCACCTCAGCCGAATCGCCCCTTTCTTTAGCGGCCTCCATATCCAACTTCAAATTAGCAATCGTATTCCAAGTGAACAAATCTGATATATAAACCTGCGCCGCCACATTATAGGCGGCATTGCCTTCAGCTGCTAGATTGTTGCTTTTGGTATAGTTGGTCGCCTGATTTCCGCCATGAAGCGCTCCAATCCAGCCAGTCCACGCCACAAGAAGCGTCGCTATCCCCAAAAATATCGCCACCAGCACTTCTATTTTTTTGCCCTTAAAATACTTTTTGAAGGCATCAACCTTTTCTTTTATCATACTGCTTTATTACTCAAAATATATTTAACAAAACCCCACTATATTTACTCAATCCTCTTATACTATCATAAAAAAAGTAAACACCCATGTCAAGAGTTTGTATACATCCATAAAAAATGGTTTTTGTGCTATAATAAATCCATGAATTGGGACAAAGCAACAGATATTATGGTTTATACCGCCGTCGCTACTGCTGGGATTCTTGCAATACTGGCGATTTATCAATGGATCACCAGAAAATCCTTTTGGAAGATCGACAAAACCCTCATCGCCCTTATCGTTCCCGCGGTACTTGTTGTCATTACTTATTTTCTCTTTGACCACGTCTTTATCTGGAATACTCGTCCCGACGGCTCCGGTGAAGCCAGCTTCCCTTCTACTCATACCATGATTACCGCCACCATTTTCTTCTGTGTCGCCATCGCTTTGCCTAGATATGTCAAAAACAAATATCTCCTCGCTTTTCTAGATCTTGTCATGCTGGCTTTTGTTATCCTTGTTCCTGTCGGCCGCGTCCTCGCTGATAAGCACTGGGTCTCTGACTGTATCGGCGCCATCATTTTCTCTGTTATTTTCGCCGGCATTTATTATCTTACCGTGAAAAATCTCGAAAATAGTAAAAATTCACGCAAAACCCCAGAAAAGTCAAAAAATTCAAAAAAGGAGCAATATGAGTAGTATTTTTACCCAAATTATTAATGGTGAAATCCCCTCGTATAAAATCTACGAAGACGACAAAACCTACGCCTTTCTAGATATCCACCCCGAGACCAAGGGGCATGTGCTAGTTGTTCCCAAAAATGAAGTTGACAAAATCTACGAATTACCCGATGAAGACTACGATGCTCTTATGAAAACCGTCAAAAAATTGTCCAAACATATGGAAAAAATACTCGGCACCCGCATTTTGTGGAAAGTCGTCGGCACCGACGTCCCTCACGCTCACGTTCATCTCATGCCCCTAGACGAAAATTGGCAGTATGGCAAAACCCTTGAGCCCACCGAAGCAGAATTTCAAGAAATTCAACAAAAACTGGCACTAGAATAAAAAATCTAAAGAACGCCCCTTATTCAAAGGGGCGTAAGTAAAAAGGTTAGTCCAGATAGGCATCCAATTTCTAACCTGTGGTCTGAGAACTATTGACCGTCCATTTTTTGAGTGGTGGCAACCCGACGAATTTGGACGATATTAACCTCACCAATCAAAAAGCCCCCAGTAAGGGGGCTTTTCATTTAAAAAAACTAGAGGTTTATAAACTCAATCATCTGGTGTTGGAGGCGGAGGTGTTGCATCGGGCTCAGACTGCCGCCACTCCTGCATGTCTGGAATGGGTACCGAACCTGACACACCATTATCATCCTGAATTTCTACCCGCTTTGGCGGTCCTGGTCTTATTGGTGTCGGTGTAGGTAAATCCGTGCGTGATTCAAAAGCTTCATCACTTTGGTTAGTTATCTTAAGCTCGGGATCAATCAATATGTCCCCATATAACAGCAATAGATCTACAAGCTCTGAATCTACCGTCTTTACTTCTGTGGATCCCGTGTAGATCTGTGCGTAAGGGTGTTCCCCATCGTCAATTACGAGGCAAACTGGCGCACCTTTGCCAGGCCCTCCTGCGTAAGTAGGAAGATCAGACATCTCGTCATCAATCATTATATTTGCATAACTAATCAATGAATTATAAAACTCAGAATCTCTTTTACAAATCCCAGAATCTGTTAGTATCACGACTAACTTTCCATCATCCGAATCCGCATCTCCCACGTAAAAAAACTTACCAGTATTACCGGTTCCTTTTATTACTGTGGGCTCTGTCATTGCGTTGCCAGCGGGTTTTTCCCAAGGTTCTTCGCTAGACTGATCATTCGTAATCTCTGCTGGCTCATTGGGGAGTTCATAGCTCGAGTCGGTATTCCGTTCTCTCATACTATTCAAACTTTCCCGCATAATTTCTTCACTCTCATGAGGATCGATCGGTACGTTCCGATATTTGAAAAAACAAACAACCGCTACGACCAGCGCTCCTATTAAAATTACATTCACTAGATTTCTTTTATCCATATTTTACCCCCTTTATGGAATCATTTTTAAGCTACACCTGCCAACCTCTAAAGCATTAATCCCATTATATCACATATGCTTATTTTTGTCAATATAAAGAAAAAGTGGTATAATCAGAGTAATTATGAAATTTGCAAAAAGCTACGAGCCAAATCAATACGAAACCGATATCTATGCCGCCTGGGAAACCGCTGGTGTATTCAAACCAAAAGTCCCCACCATCCCAGTGGATGACAATAGCGATGGTGTGGATGATAGATTTGAGGAGCTAGAAGGAGCCGAACGCACTGTTTTCGAGACCGTCCGCGACAACGGGAGCGGAATGAGCGAGGAGCCCCGTGACGACGGGCGCGACGAAGCGCGTCGAGGAAGCACTGCTTCAAACCTTCCCTGCTATTCAATCGTCATGCCCCCACCCAACGCCAACGGCAACCTCCACATCGGTCATGGTCTCACCGTAGCCCTTGAGGACTCCCTCACTCGTTACCACCGATTAAAAGGTGACTCCACTTGGTATATTCCTGGCGCCGATCACGCCGGTTTCGAGACTTGGGTAGTCTACGAAAAAGCTCTCGAAAAAGACGGCCACACCCGTTTCGAATTTAGCAGAGACGAGCTCTACGCTAGAGTTTGGGATTTTGTCCAGATGCAACGCGGCAACATGGAACTACAATTAAGGGCCCTCGGCGCTTCCTGTTCTTGGGACGATCTCACCTTTACTTTGGATGAAAACGTTATCGACCGCGTCTATACCACCTTCGAAAAAATGTGGAACGACGGCTTGATTTACAGAGGCGAAAAACTTGTCAACTTCTGCCCCAAGCATCAAACCGCTTTTGCCGACATAGAGGTAGACCACAAAGACGAAAAAGGCACCCTCTGGGAAATCAAATATGACGAACTAACTGTCTCTACCACCAGGCCAGAAACTCTCTTTGGTGACACCGCTGTCGCAGTCAATCCAGAGGATAAACGCTACAAGCACCTGATTGGCAAAACCGTCCATCTCCCCTTGACCGACCGCGAAATCCCAGTGGTTGCGGACGAGCACGCAGACCCAGAATACGGTACCGGCGCCGTCAAAATCACTCCTGCTCACGATTTTGATGATTTCGAGGTGGGCGAGCGTCACCATCTTCCGAGAATCCAAGTTATTTCTGAAGACGGCCACATGATCAATGTCCCAGATAAATACGACGGTCTCACTACCGAAGAATGCCGAAAACAGGTTTTGAAAGACTTAAAAGAACAAGGTTTGCTCACCGGCGAGAAAAAAATTGTTCACTCCGTGGCGCATTGTTACAAATGTGGCACCGTCCTCGAGCCTATGCTCAAAGAGCAGTGGTTTATTGACGTCGAAAAACTAGCCAAAGTCGCGATAGAACATCTCGAAAACGACGAAATCAAATTCTACCCCGAGAACAAAAAGCGAGTCCTCATCAATTATCTGAAAAACCTCAAAGACTGGAACATCTCCCGTCAAATCCCCTGGGGTATCGCTATCCCCATGTTTAGAAAGGTGACGACCGAGGCTACCGATGAGCCCGACTGGATTTTTGATCGCCGCACCAATCTCACTGAGATTGAAAAATCCGGCGTCACTTACGTAAGAGACGAAGATACTTTTGACACTTGGTTTTCTTCTTCCCACTGGCCAATCGTCTGTACCGACTGGTCCGAAGAAAACCCCACGCCTTATTATCCGCTCAATGTCATGGAAACCGGCGCCGACATCCTCTTCGCCTGGGTTGCCAGGATGATTATGATGGGTCTTTACGTCACCGGCGAAGTTCCGTTCAAAGAGGTCTATCTCCACGGCCTCGTGCTAGACGAACACGGCCAAAAAATGAGTAAGTCCAAGGGCAACGTGATTAACCCTATCGAACTCGTCGCCAAATACGGCTCCGACGCCTTCCGTCTTGGTATCCTCCGCGGCCGCTCCGCCGGTATGAATCAAGCCTTCTCCGAGAACAGCGTAATCTCCGGTCGCAACCTCTGCAACAAGCTCTGGAACATCTCCCGCCTCATCCAATCTATCGTCGATGAGGACGAGTTGGAGGGGCTTGAAGATGGTTCTTTTGGGAATTTGTGCGACCAACGGGGAGCACGAGAAGCGACTGAGCCCCGTAACGACGGGCGCGAAGGAGCGGTTCCCAAAAGTACCATTTCAAGCCCTCTTACTAATAACATGGGCGAAGACTGGATCTGTCGCGAAATCAACAGCTGTTTAGAACAGATTGCGACCGATATGAAAGAATATCGTTTCGCCGAAGCCGTCGAGACTTTGTATAGCACCATCTGGGACAAATACGCCGACTGGTTCCTAGAGAGCCAAAAGATTTACCGAAACGTCCCACTTCTCAAAATCACTTTGGAGCATCTCTTAATAGCTCTCCATCCTTTCGCTCCCTTCGTCACGGAGACTATCTGGCAGAACCTCAGCTGGACGGACGGTTTTATTATTACGGCTAAATGGCCAGGAGAGCTAAAATACGACCCAATCACGGCCGAGCAGTTTGAAACCATAAGAACTATCGTCTCCGAGGTCAGAGGCACCACCCAGGCCCTTCCAGGGGCCAATAAGGGCAAAAAATACCCACTGCTCTACGATAATGACAGTATAGTGGAAGACAACCTACTCTTGATCAAGGCATTAACCAGAGTTCCAGACATCAACCCATTAAACGGCGCCCCGAGAGGCCTAAGGTTAGCTCTCGCGAACCACGAGCTCTACCTAGACGTCCCAGAAAAAGTCGTCACAGATTACAAAGACGCTCTCACCGAGAAGATTCTCGCTGTCGGCCGCGAATTAGATGCTCTTAATGCTCGCATGATGAACCCCAATTACGTAGAAAAAGCTCCCGAACACCTCGTTAAAGAGACCAAAGATCAAATCAAAGAAAAACAAGCTCTGATTGACCGTCTCAAGGCCCAGCAATCCCTCATTTAAAACTGTATTTACATTGTATTTAAAGTGTGCTACAATAGAATCATAGTTTAAGATAAGGAACAATTATGGCAAGCACAAACGATGTAACAATGACAATCCGCACTAACAGTGAGGTCAAAAAGACCGCTGCAGCGCTTTTTGATGATCTTGGCCTAGATATGTCCAGTGCCATTAATATGTTCCTTCGCGAGTGTATTAGAAAAGACGGTATTCCTTTTGAGATTTCCCGCAAGGAAATTCCTAATCTAAAGACTCGCCGTGCCATCAAAAACGCAATCAATAACAAAAATATGGTCGGCCCTTTTAAGACGGTGGAGGAAGCGATGAACTACCTAAATGCTTGAAATCGTCTTTGACAACAAATTCAAAAAAGAATATAAACGCGCCCTAAAGCGCGGGTGCAAAGCTGAGAAGGTGGAAAAATTTTAGCGACCTCTTTTGCCTAATCTAAACCAGCAAGATTTTTTGTCAGATAAAATAATCCTCACCGCCCCTAGAACCACCCTCTGTTTTAGGCTTAAACATTTCCTCCTGCTTTTTTAGCGCCTTCTTTATATATCTTCCAAGTGCAGAACTATCGTCAACTCTGGTCGCCTTATCCCAACCCGTTTCTGTGACTTCACCGTTTTCGTCTACATATCGTCTTCTTCCAGGGTTCCGCTCGTCATTATGCCAACGGGTAGCCATCTTCTTCATCAACACTCCTGTGTTTCTCATGTCGTCTGGGTTATCCATAGCATCTTCCATCATCGTATACGGGTTTAGCGTCATTTTTTCTTCTTTCCCCGTTTCGTCAGTATAAATAACACGTTCGCCATATTTTTCCATCAACGTTCCAAGATCAGGCGTTAGCCTATCAAAGCTAAACCTACCTCCGGTTTCAGGATGATTTAGTTGTTCAATATAGTTCCCGAGCATAGAGTCGGCACTCACCCTGGCGGCCTTATCCCAACCAGTCCTTTCTATCTCTCCTTTGTCGTTTTGTCGGACCTGTTCGCTTGGGTTGCTATTCCCCTCTTTCCATTTCTTAGCCATATGTGTAAGAGTTTGGCCCAAAATCATCAAATTTTCAGGAGCCTTAAACATATCCCCCTTCATTCCCCAAGGATTCAGGGTTATCTTTTGCTCTTTTCCATTTTTATCAGTATAAATCACTCTATCTCCATACTCTTGTACTAGGGCCGAAGGACTAGGGGTGGCTTTTATTTCACTTAGTTGGGGAGTCGTGGAAGGCGATTTCATTAAAACATCCCAGCTAGCGTCCTGTGATTCATTATTTCCGCTCAATTTGTTTGGTGATGACATTTTACCTCCTTAATCTCGCATCTAATTCACCAAGAAAAATGCGACTATTTACGTTAGTCGCGAAACCATCATCATCCTAATTGAACAATGCGTAAATAGCCGCATTCTTCGTTCAATTAGGTAAAAAATACAAATGGTTTCGCACTTCCATTATACCACACCAAAACGCTCCCAACGAAAAATCAGCACGTCCAAACCAAAAAGACCAAAACAATCCCCCACCTACCCCAACTGCCGCAGCCTCTTCTCTTCCCTATGCCCCCGCACAATCATATAAATCGTCAACCCTAGCACAATCGACCCCACTACCACCCCAGTAATTCGATTTGCCTCCATCAAAACCTCCATCGTCTGATCGTTTACAATTTTATCCCGAGTAATCTCTTCGTCGGGCAAAACTTTTTCTACTACCCCAGACCAGATTGGCACCCCTGTCGCCTCCTCTATCCCTTCCGTTGCTTCTTTGCCCACATCAATCACTTCTATCTCTATATCCGCCATATCCCCCAGCAAATCTTCCCCGCTCCCCGTCCCAAAACTCGCTGTCAGCGCCGTCTGTAGCATCAAAACCGACACCAGCGCCGCAATAAATCTTATATCCCACCTTGCAATTAGCCAGGGGTCGCGCTTCCCTCGTATTAAAAGTAGCCCCCTAATTGACGTCACAAAAAGATAAATTGACCAACCAGCCATCATTATCGCTACCACCTTACTATATCCATGCAAGGCAATCGACGGATCCGCCACCATAATCGCAATCATTACCACTAGCGCCAAGTTCATTACCGTCATCACTATCCCAGAGTTCCTCAAGACCCGCCATTTTTTCTTGCTTCCCCGCCATCTCGACGATATCCCGATGTAAAATTTTACAATCGTCAGCACCGCATAGTAAATCCCTAGAGCAATAAACCACGCCGATTGATAACGGATACCGCTATAAAACATCGTTCCCGCAAAAAACAGATTAAAAATCGCACCCCCATAAAGTTTCATTTCGGCACGGAAATCCTCCTCCCTTTTCAATTTCCCTACAAACTTCCCAAAAGATGTTTTCTTTTTTGCCATCTACCTCAATTATAGCACAAGCATAAAAAGACTAGACAAATACACCCAAAATATGTTATAATATAAACAGTTTCACTTAGATTGCGAAAGGGGGCAAAGACTATGATGAATCGCACATTAAACAACGAGATAGAGTGTATCAAAAAAGAGTTGGACGAGGCAGACACGAAGTACAAAAAGGGAATAGAGGATAGCGATAGACTAGGCGTGAGCGTTAGAGAAATTCGCTCAGATGAAGAACTAAAAAGAATAGAATCGACCGCTTACTCAGCCATCAACAGATTAAAAGGCATAGATGAAGAATATCGTCTCCGAGCTGTCGTCCTTTATAACTCAATTACCTCAATTTTGAACCACTAAGTCGTCGCCCTAAGCATTATGCTTAGGGCTTTTTCCTCGCCAGTATTTTCTGCTATAATCAAACTATGAACGTCCATAATTTCGCCGAAGGTGTAGAAAAATTAGTCGACCCTATGGCAGTCGGCAAAGTCCACTACCTTCAAACCAAACTAAAAAAGCTCCCTGTTTGTCTTCAAAAAAAGATTATCAAAAGTCATACAAAAAAGGCTGGTCAGATGCCTTTCGTGGTCGAGCCGTATTGTAGCTTTTTCTTTTACAAAATCCCCGATCCTACCAAAGTCGAAAAATTTATGCCAGAGGGGTTTAGACCGGCAAAATCCGCCGCTTTTACAAACGACCAAGAGGAATATTACGGCATCGTCAGTATGTTTCGGATTCACACTAGCGTCTTCTGGGGTGCCAGAGCCGAGTATTATCTAGTCGCCGAAAACGAGAAGACCGGGCTTTTGAGCTGGGTAATGATGGACTATATCAGCGACACTATCAGTTACGATGAAAAGTCCGGCCTTAAGTCCCCTGATATTAAAAACGCCTGTGTCACCACCACTTGTGAAGGTGATTTTATCTGTGATATGGAAACAACGGACCACAAAAAATACGTCAAAGCTGATTTTAACCTAAAAAACGCCAAAATGAGGCCATTAAACCAGCGTCTCTGGATCGAAGGTAACACCTCCATCGCCTATGGCCCTCGCGCCGGCGAAGAGGATGGCGGCCTCTTTTCCCTCACTTTCTTCCCTGAAGAAATGAAGGAGGCTCTCGATATTCCCCTAAAAGACGTGAGAATCGCCAAAGTTGCCTCCGATACCGCTGGCAAATTCGGTGCTATTCTGGATAAAGTTATCTCCTTCCCTTACGCCCAACATATGCTCTCCGACGCTCCCGGTGTCCATACTCACTACGACTCCGAACAGGCTCTGAGAGTGGCCGCCGAAAAAACCGACTTCCATAAAATCCAAAACTTCTCCACCTCTTAAGGTCAAAATTCTAAAATCGTGCTACAATAAAAGCATGACATTCGCAGATGTTGAAAGCGCCAGAAAAGCTTATTGGAGCAAGCTGAAAAAAGGCCTTCCCATTGTTATTATTCCAGCTGCCATAGAAATCCCCCTTCTTATTGCTACGTTTTTCTCTTTTGGTTCTTTCGCAAGTTCTGGGGGTAGCGCCACTATGTTTACTGCTATCACCGCAGGGGTCGCCAGCATCGCCGGTGCTATCATTTTATTTTTCATAATTGCCAAACCCCGCGCCGCCTACCACAAAGCTTACAAGGCCTACTTTGTTGAGCAAACTCTAAGAAAAACTTTTACCGATCTTACCTACGACCATCAAAAGGGGCTTAGCGCTTATCTACTCAGTGCTACCGGTATGATTAACATAGGTGACGATTATTCCTCTAACGACCTCACTATCGCTAAATACAAAAACACCGGCTTTACCCAGTCTGATGTCCATATTCAGACTGTGTCCACCGATTCCGACGGCAATACTACTTATACCACCATTTTCAAGGGTAGAGTAATGATTTTTGAATTCCCCAAAAAGTTCGATTTTAAACTCGAATTAATCGGCAAAAAATTCCGTGCTTACAGAGTGCCCGGAAAGGATCAATCTACCGGCCGCAAAATGGTCAAAATCGATACCGAATCTACCGAGTTCAACCAGACTTTCAAAATCTTCGGCCAAGACGGTTTTGAGACTTTTTACATCTTAGATCCAGCTATGATTGTAAGGATCCAGGCCATCGCCGAGCATTACAAAGACAAAGTTCTTCTTGGCTTCTACGACAACAAAATGCTAGTGGCTCTAGATGACGGCAAAGATTCTTTTGAGCCGCCTAGGCCCAGCAAACCCATCGACGAAAAAGCCGAAACTGACAAAGTTGCATCAGATATCAAAGTCATCACCGATTTCGTCGATGTTATTTCTTGACATTAAACTTATCCAGATTGAAGAGTGAGTGCTTCCCTGCGTCGATAATTCCCTGCGCTTTTCTTTCTAATCTCTTGAGCCCCACCTCTGACGAAGCCGAGCCTATATGGACGGTTTTTACTACTTTGTTTCCCTCTTTATAGCACACCTGCACTCCTGTCGCCCCCGAAGTCGTCTTGAATCTCCGAATATACGCCATATCTTAATTGTAACATATCCCCCAGTTTATTCACAGCTTTACCACAAGTTTTTTCCACAGAAAACGCTTGTGGTTTTTCTAACCACATCCGTTATGCTAGCAACCAAAAAGCCTAGCAACCACCATTGACAAACCATCCCGCTTGCGCTAAAATCAAAGTAGCAACTCAATGAGATGGGCCTTGAGTTGGGAGCATTACAGACAGATTTTGTCTACCGACTAACAAAAAAGCCGGAGTTTTTGGATTTCCATAAGCAAAATCACAAAAAGCTTAAGCAGTCAAAAAATAACACGTGCTTAAGGTGCGGTTCAACAGGGAAAATCATAAGCAAAATTTTGTGCTATAATTGTAACTATGGAAATTCCGATTACGCAAAGCAGGGAATGGGAGAAACTACAAAAAGACTTGGATGAAACCAGTTTTTATAGGGAAGAAAAGGATTTCTCGTATCTTGCAATCGTGAAGCCTGTGCCTCTCGGCTCTTATCTTTATTTACCCTATGGCCCTGTAGCAGATACCAAAGAAGGTTTTAAGAATGCTTTAAAAGACCTCGAATCTCTCGCCAGGGAAGAAAAGGCGGTTTTTATCCGCATTGAGCCAAGAAATCCCGATTTTGCCAAACTTTTACCAAAAAATGCCATCAAATCCCACGATTTAAACCCCAAAGAAACTTGGGTCCTAGATCTTACCGGCTCGGATGAGGAATTTAAGAGTAGGCTCCCATCGAGGCTCCTTAGGTATTATAAAAACCGAGAAAAAACCGGCATCACTATCGAAACTTCGCACAACCCTGATGATATCAAACATTTGCTAGACCTCCAAAAAGCTCTAGCGAGAGAGAAAAACATCAGCACTTTCTCCGAAAAATATCTAAAAACCGAGCTTGCTCAACCTTTTTCCACCCTTTATTTGGTGAAAAAAGATGGAAACATCGTTGCCGCCGGCCTAGTTTTTGACCACGACAAGACTAGATACAACCTCCAGGGCGCCCAGAGCGAGGAGGGAAGAACTCTCCACGCTACCGGCATCCTCACAATTCAACTTATTTTAGACGCTAGAGAAAAGAGCCTAAAGGATTTTGATTTCTGGGGTATCGCCCCCGAAGGAGCAGGAAAAGACCACCCTTGGGCCGGCTTTACCAATTTCAAAAAGACTTTTAAGGGTACCGAACGCGATTTCGCCGGCACCTACGACATCATCTTAAAGCCCGCCAAATACAATCTCTACCAGTTCCTCCGCCGCATCCGCCGCCACTTCTAATCCCCCCAAAGGCTGGACATTGCCAAGTGATGAACAAACTCGGAGTATTGGACCTGATGCTGGTAGTACTACCTACGTCAGTAGCTTTTCCCCAGTCCTGGGCGGGTTTTACGGCAATGGTACGCTGAAGAATGAGTCTACGTACGGGTACTGGTGGGGTAGTACGGCGTATGGTGGTGCGAGGCGGTACAGCCTGGATTACCATGGTAGTAGCCTATATACCGACAGCAACCGCCGCAGCGCTGGGTTCTACATCCGCTGTATCCAGGCCTCCTAAAGTCTAGTCTTTTTATATCCACTAATGTATCAAGGGATGGATGCGAAAACAACAAAATAGATTTTTTAATAGCATAAATGAGATTTAGACCAGATTTGCGAATGCTATTTTTACAACCT
>JAFWKW010000022.1 GCA_017514125.1 Candidatus Saccharimonadota bacterium | reverse complement strand
CTAATGAGAATAATATAAAAATAGATACAGTAGTCGCTAAGGATATTTTTACCTGACTTTATGTTGTGAAAATAGCAATGAGCAAGTCTAAGCTATTAAAAAATCTTATTTTGTTGTTCTCGATAATTCCTGGCGTTTAATCAACCGTTCACGAAAGATAGATAAAAATCCTCTCTTGGAGGACTTAAACTTTATTTGCTTATGGTGCTTATCTGTTGTAATCTTTCAACAATTTTTGGCAACACTTCCATTACTTTGTTTACATCCTCCATAGTGTTGTCGAGCCCAAAGGAAAACCGAATGGACGAATGTGCGATTTCCGCGTCTCCGGTTTTTGCCATCAAGACGTGGGATGGTTTAATGTCCCCAGCCGCACAGGCCGACCCGGTAGAAACAATAATTCCCTCCGCATCCAAATATAGTTGTATTGACTCCCCCTCCGCCGCTCTAAAAGACACATTCAAGATATTTGGCAAAGATTTATCTTTAGAAATGTCAGTGTTAAGCGAGCTACCGGGTACCTCCTCTAATATTCTGGAGGCTAAAGTATCACGCAGCTCGCGGACTTTCGTATCGTAAATTTCAAAAACATCCCTGTTTTTGACGAATTCAAGCGCCGCTCTAAATCCCGCAATCCCCACCGTATTATAGGTGCCACCCCGCCGACCCTTCTCTTGTAAGCCTCCAATCATTAAAGGCTTAAACGGCGCCCCCTCTCGTACATATAGCGCACCCACCCCTACCGGTCCCCCAATCTTATGTGCCGAGAAAGTCGCATAATCAAGCCCAAGTTCTTTTACGTTAATAGGAATCTTGCCTAGTGTCTGGGTGAGATCTGAATGGCGATACACCGGCGGGTGATGCGCCTGGAGGGGGACCCCCGCCGAGTCGAAGTGAGGTGGGGGAGGAGAAGGCGCAGCAGGACCCGCCGGGTCTGGGAATTTCAAAAACTCCCCCGTCTCATTATTCGCCAACATACACGAATATAGCCCCGGCTCCTTATCCCCCCTATATACACGAGCCGCCTCGATTATCGAATGATGCTCTAAGGGCGAAGTCTCAATCTTACATCCCTCAAAAGTCCGAATCACGGTATTATTAGACTCCGTCGCTCCTGACGTAAAAATAATCTCAGGGGAAGAGCATCCCACCATCTCGGCCAAGAGTTCCCGGCACTTTTCAATCTCATTAAAAGCCAGGTGCCCCGGCGTATGTAGTGCCGACGCATTAGCAAAAAACTTTTGCTCCGCCTCCCGCATCGCTTGAACCACCTCTGGAAGAAGCGGTGTTGTCGCTGCAAAGTCAAGATAAACCATATCTTATATATACCAAAAAATGAGCCGGAAGTAAATCCGACCCATTCAGATCTCTATAAAAATCTTTATAATAATCAGGAGTTAGGTACCAACGTATATTTCACAGCTCCAGAATAAGAACCCGCGGTCAGAGATGGAGCCGCATATACCTGATAATCCGGTCTAAATAGCCCCGTAACTACCGAAGCCGTAGAGCCAGAGAAAGAAATCACATCAGTAGCGCTACTTGGAACTGCCGCATAAGCGTTATATCCGGTTTCTATCGTAGCGGTTCCAGCCGTAGCATAAGCAAACCCTATCCTAAAACCCCAGTAAGAGTCTGGCCCACTAGTGCCAGTCGAGATCGTTGTGCCTGATTCACTGTTATACATAGCAGTGTTACCATCAAGGCCAGCCGGATGAGTGCTATCTGGCGAAAAGCCAATTGCTTGAACCACAAAACCACTAGGATTATTACAGCTAATTGAATATGGACTCCTCGAAGTATCGCTCTCTGACGTATTTCCTGCATAAACCGCCACTGTGGCCGAATAACTAGTCGTACCAGTAAAAGTACAAGACGACCCCACAGTTACAGTCGCCGCCTTAGAGCCAGAAGTGTCCGCTGCTACTCCAGTCGAAGACAAAGATACTCCAGCTAGCGCTGTAGTAAGTGTTAATATTCCTATTGGTAGATATGTGATTTTATTTTTCATAATTTTGACCTGATTATGAGTATATTTTAACATTAGCTTTTTCAAAAATCAACCGTTTTTATCATAATTCCTAGGCTTTTTCATCAAAATCCGTCGATTCTTTCTTTGAAAAACGTTTTTTCCTCAAAACTCGAGAATACACAATCATCGCGATGATTGAACTAATCGTAAAAATCACTAAAGCCACAAACCAAATCGGACAAACTATCATAATCGTAGAAGTTGAAGAATCTTCGCCAAGATAGTTAATGTCTTGCTTAACCTCATAAATCCCTAGCGCTGCCACTTCGTCTATCGCCCTGAAAAAAGTCCGAGTAGAATCAGGCATTACTGTGGTTTCGTAAATAGCGTCGTGATCTTCCTTTGGCAAAACCGTTTCTCCAGTGACCACATTTTTAACCGTAAGTTTGGTAGTCGCTACTTCGTGGATATTACCAGTATTCGAAAAGCTAACTTCCACTGTAGGTTCGCCAGTTGCTACAAATCCCGGCACATAATTTTTGAGAATTTCTCCCGACCTCACTACGTTACCCGACACATTAGCAAAAACCAAGCTTGCCATCTCAAAAACATTTTGTACCATCGCGTTGTCACCCGACTCAGGATGATCGTCAGAGCTCACTCCAATCATAGCGTATTGGCCACCAGCCAAAGCATCCGAAGGCACCGTAATCGTAAATTTAATTTGTTTACTCTCATTGGGTTTCAGAGTTCCGCTGGCATTTTCGATTTTAAACCAATCCACGATTCTTGACCAGTCAGACTGAGTCTGAAAATCCGGTTTATAATCCGTCCCGCTCACCGAATAAGGAGAAACCGACACCTTATAGTGAAAGTCAGAAGTCGCCGTCGCTGGATTCGCCACCGTAATTGAACCATTATAAACTTGCCCCGGATCCAAGGTGATATTCTGGCTCATTGGCGACACTACAAACGTATTTTGCATTGGTAACCTCCTATTCTACTTTTATAA
Source organism: Candidatus Saccharimonadota bacterium (assembly GCA_017514125.1). GTDB lineage: Bacteria > Patescibacteriota > Saccharimonadia > Saccharimonadales > Saccharimonadaceae > Nanosyncoccus. The sequence continues at coordinate 5,370 of JAFWKW010000022.1, read as the reverse complement.
TTTTACCACTAGAAGGCTCTAAATGCAAAAGTCTTTGATTGCTAGACCCCCTATATTTAAGCGAAAGATCCTTTTGTTTCAAGATGAATGGTCCGTCGATTAGAGCATCCAAAGATTTCAAAAACTCCCACGCTTCCCCGCCAGCTTCCTTAATCTGTTCATAGACAAACCCCGAAAAGCTCCACACATCCCAACCAAATTCCTTCCGCACTCTTTCGGCTATTTCACGACAGGCTTTTGGCTGTACAAACGGCTCTCCTCCACAAAAGGTCAGTCCAGTCTGTCCGCGGAATTTTGAAAGGCGCTCCAATATCTCGTCGATTGATACCAAAAATCCTCCCTCGTAGTCCCACGTTTCTGGATTTTGGCACCCTGGGCAGTGATTCGGGCACCCTTGCGTCCAAATCACTGCCCTAAGGCCGTCGCCGTTCACGATGTTATCGTGTTCCAGCGGCCCGGAGAGCCTGATAAAACCCTCCGGTGGCTGCGGCGCATTTCTGATATTATCAATTGCCTTTTTATTATAATCAACCATTAGTTTCCTTTAGCGCAACATGCTACTTTTTCAAATGCGACCTCACCTTCTAGCCGGCCACAATGAGGGCATCTTTCACCTTTAATTATACCAGAATATCCACACACGGGGTCTCTATCTACTGGATGGTTGACCGATCCATAACCAATCCCCGCATCGTGCATTTTTCTAATCACCGCCTCAAAAGCTGGCAAGTTTTGCGACGGATCACCGTCGAGCTCGATATAGGTAATATGCCCAGCATTACAGAGATTATGGTACGGTGCTTCAATATCGATCTTATCAAACGCAGAAATCGGATAATATACCGGCACGTGGAATGAATTAGTATAAAAATCCCTATCCGTCACACCCTTAATTTTGCCAAATTCTTTTCGATCAATCTTGGTAAACCTCCCCGCAATCCCCTCAGCCGGCGTCGCGAGAAGTGAGAAATTAAGATGATATTTTTTACAATATTCATCGCATTTTTCTCTCATATGGGTAATAATATCAAGCCCGAGTTCTCTAGCATCCTCATCTTCACCGTGGTGTTTACCTACCATCGCAACCAGCGTTTCGGCTAGGCCAATAAACCCGATCGAGAGAGTTCCGTGTTTAATCACATCGCGAAGCGTATCGTTCCACCCTAGCTTTTCGCTTCCAAACCAGTTCCCCTGCCCCATCAAAAACGGAAAATTCCTCACGTGCTGATTCGCCTGAAACTCAAACCTCTCGAGTAGTTCATCTTTTACTAGGTCCATTTTTTCATCAAGTTCTTTATAGAACCCATCCCAGTCGGCTTCTTTTCTCTCACCTAGGCAAATTCCGTGTTTGATACCAATTCTCACCAAATTCACCGTAGTAAACGAACAGTTGCCGCGTCCAGTTACAATCCCATCTGATTCTGGGAATACACTCGCAAACACCCTTGTCCGACACCCCATCGTCGCAATTTCAGTCCGATAGTCACCCTTTTTATAATATTTAAGGTTATACGGCGCATCAATAAAGCAGAAATTCGGAAATAGTCTCTTAGCCGACACTTCCATCGACTTCTTAAAGAGGTCATAGTTTGGATCATCCGGCTCATAATTTATCCCACTTTTCACTTTAAAAATCGAAATCGGAAAAATCGGAGTTTCTCCCTTACCAAGACCGTTTTCAGTAGCCTGGAGCAAATCTAGCGACACCAAACGCCCTGCCGGAGTCGTATCGGTACCAAAGTTAATCGAAGTAAACGGTACCTGCGCCCCCGCTCTAGAATGCATCGTGTTCAGGTTATGAACAAAGCCCTCCATCGCCTGAAGCGTTTCTCTTTCCACATCTTCATTCGAGGCTTCTACCACCTCACGCGGCCATTTGTCCTTCTTCAACTTCTCATCATCACCATATTCATAAGCATCCTTTACCTCTAGGTCTAACTTCTTGCCCGAGAATTTGTTATATTTCTCCAAATTCCGTTTGAGAGCCTTTCTAAAGGATTTATTCACCCCTGGTGCCATAGCGTAGTCAAAATTCGGAATCGACTGTCCACCGTGCTGTTCGTTTTGGTTGGCCTGAAGGAGAATAGCGGCGAGCGCCCCATAAGAACCAATCGAATTTGGTGTCCTCAGGTGTCCGTGTCCAGTATTAAACCCGCCATTTTCAAACAGCACAAACGGATCACTCTGACAACAAGTCAGCGTTCCCGTCGCGTAAAAATCCAGGTCGTGAATATGGATATCGCCGTTATCATGCGCCGCCGCGATATCCGGACGGAGCATTAACGTCTTGGCAAAGACTTTCGACCCTTCTGCGCCAAACTGCAGCATTTTACCCATAGCGGAATTGCCATCTACGTTGGCATTCGAACGTTTCACATCAGAATCTTCACTCGCATCCGCGTGGCTAATCGTCTTATATATATTCATCAGATCCGATTTTGCTTCGCGAACCCTCGATCTCTCCTGACGAAACCTGATATATTCTCGAGCCGTCCGCTTAAAAGACGACTCCATCAGAACTTCTTCTACGATGTCTTGAATTTGTTCCACCGAAGGGGTCCTTACCGTAATTGTCTCTTCTGCCCTTTTTAATACCTTCTCAGACAAAGCTTTTGCCCGATCCAGTTTAAACTCCTCGGTTGCTGCTCCCGCCTTAGCAATCGCCTCAGTAATCTTATCTGGGTTAAAATTGACAATTTTCCCATCCCTTTTTTTGATTTTTTTGAACATTTATACCTCCTTCAGTTTGTTCAAAGTATGACCATTATTTGCTTCACTATAGCTGTTACCCCCACATATAGCGTCTAATATTTATTCTAACACACTATATCTAGCGATTTCAAGGCTTTTATGCTAAAAATGTCAAAATTACAACATTCTAAGATAAAATACCCCAATTCACCACAAAATTATCATAAAAAGTATGGACAAATTAAACAAAATATGCTATAATAAAGACAATGGGGTGTACATTTACTATTTGGAGGTGTATATGGGATATAAAATAAATAAAATCTACGAAGTACAAGAAGGTTTCCACATCGACTTAAGTAAAATATTCGGAATGAGACAATTTATAGATATTGAAGGACACGGTCGAAACAGATATCAGCACTGTTGGATAGAAATTGAGACGGATTACGGTCAAACTATTCCGATCGATTGTACAGACATAGAAAATCTACAGGACACATATAATTTAATATTAAGAGCTTGGGAAAGCTATGCCAATAGTATAGAAACTTCATAAAGACAACCAGCATTTATTCGCATTCACCCCCATTTTAGCCCGGCAGCTACATCGCCGGGCTTTTTAATGAGTCTAGTGTTTCTTCTTTTTATCAGTAATACTAATTCCACCAAATCCCCCAGCTGCATCTAGATAAATTGTGTGTTTCGCCTTGACGGTTTCTTTCCTATCATCCGAAATTCCACCAAATAGAAACGCCGACTTTGTCTTAATCTCTACGTCATCCGGCACCGCGATTTCAATTCCCCCAAAGAGAGCAAAGGCCTTGATCACCACGTCTTTATCAAAAACTGCTTCTCTAAGATCTGTATCTACCCCACCAAACACCGCGGTTAGATTAGAACCCGAAAATTTCTCGCCTTTATAAGCCCTGTCACTCCCCGAAAACACCGCTACCTGAGCATCCATCGTCTTATCATCTTTCAGTTCTTTGACCTTTTTCTCTACCTCCTTGTCGCTATCGCTGTGAAAAATAGTTTTGAATAGGATAGAGCAACCAAACAAAATCAAACCCACCGCCAGAATCGCTTTCCACGCCACATCGTAGCTAAATACCTCTTGTGCTGCCAAAAGTAGCAACACTCCTGCCGCAATAAAGGCTAGACTAACTAATTTTTCCTTCTCGGTGATTAAGCTAATCGCGCTCGGCACAATAATAAATAGCGTCCACCACCCATTAAAGAATATGTCGATATTAAAAAGTCCGATAGCATTCCCGCCAAATATCACCCCTAGCGCGATAATCGCTATCCCCCAAATGATTGGTTTTATATTTTTCATGAAAATCTCCTTTATACCTTCATTATACCATAGAACATAGTATAAGCACATTGACTTTTCATTAAAAATATGATAAAATCAAAGACAGGCACTTTAACATGTTCTTGGAAATCATAGCTAAGGAGGGTGAATATGGACAAGATAAAGGCTTTTTTATATATGGTACTCGCGTTTTTGACTATATCGATTATCTATTTTTTAGTCGAAAACGCCTATAGAGACAGCCTACCAAAGACAGAAGTTCTTGAAGTAGACATGATTAGCCTATTAAAGGGGCGAGGTGCAGAGTGTACAGATATAGATCATAACGACACATACAGTGGTATCTCAGGCAAAATTAAAGATGTAAACTTTGAATTAACCTGTAAGCATTATGGCGACAAAAAAGTTTATATCACAGATCTAAGATTTGGGTTAAATCCTGGAGATGCCATATCCTCTACAAACGGCGATGTTGATGGTACGGTAGGCCTAAATCGAGATGATTTAATTATAACAAAAAAGCACGGACTAGATACCTACCTCTTTGATAAAAATTTAGAAATAGGACTCCTAGACTATCAACTAGGTCAAATTATCTATCTAGCAAACGGTGGCGAAATTTATGGCGCAGCAATCAAAAGTCGTCAAAAAGAGCACAGCTCACACTGGTTATACCGTTTCGCCCCAATAGACAACCTAGAAGATAGCATCCTTATCTCAAAAGGAACCATACCAGACCTTAAATCAATTCGCTTATGTAAGGTTGACGATTTGGAGATTGATCCTAGTAGTCTAATTTCCTACAGCGATTTCAAAGAGCAATATTCAAAAGACCACCAGTAGGTGGTCTTTTTTAAGTTTTTGCGAAACAAAAAATGGTGGATCATAGAGGGCTCGATCTGAGCGATAGCGAAGAACGATGTCCTGCTTTTTGTGTTTTTTATTTCATAAAAAATGGTGGAACACAGCGAACGAAGTTCGAACCCTAATTGAGAAAGATTTACTTGCTGGCGAACCTGTTTATTTCATTTATAATAGGTCATACGATATCAATAATTAGTATGAATCCAATTATACTAAGACATACAAGGCTATTCCCATTATATTTCGTCAGGATAAAAAATGAGGGCTTGGCCTTTTGCTCTTCGACAAAAGGTCGCCCTCAATACTCACATTATACCATGCTTACTTTTTAAAATCAATACGTTGATTTTCTACCGTGCTGATTTTAAGATTCCTAATTCTTCTCGATGCCTTAAATAGTTTTTCTAGAGAAGTCTTAGATTGGTCAGTAGGTATTTTAGTTCTCCTTAAATCTATAATAATATTCTCGGACTGTTTGGCAGCGCGTTTAAAGG
>JAFWKW010000021.1 GCA_017514125.1 Candidatus Saccharimonadota bacterium | reverse complement strand
CTAATGAGAATAATATAAAAATAGATACAGTAGTCGCTAAGGATATTTTTACCTGACTTTATGTTGTGAAAATAGCAATGAGCAAGTCTAAGCTATTAAAAAATCTTATTTTGTTGTTCTCGATAATTCCTGGCGTTTAATTAACCGTTCACGAAAGATGGATAAAATCTATTTGGCAATGTTCAATCTTTGGGGCAGAGACTACGAATCCTAAAGCTCTAGTTTATAACTAACTTGTATAATACCACATCGCCCCATCTGGCGAATCATTAAGCGCTATCCCGCGTTTATATAATTCATCTCGGATTTTATCAGATTTTTCAAAATCTTTATTAGTCCTAGCGGCATCTCTGTCACGAATCAAATTATACACCTCGGCTGAAACATCCGGCGTATCATCAATCAACCGAAGTCCAAACAACGCATCAATTTTTTCCCAATCAGAAAGATCAAGCTCCAGATTGTCAATCAAGGCACACGCCTCAGCCGAATTCAAATTATCCGATACCGCCTCCAAAATTTCAGCAAAATGTCCGCCCTTCATTTCCTTTTGATAGCACATCGCAATCCTCTCTCGCCAATTCCGCCTTCTATTATGTGAAGCTTCCAGGCTCTCAAAGGTAAAATTGCGCGTCCCCTGATAGTGGCCAGAAAGAAGCCACATCTTGTAATCCATCGGTGAAAATCCCCGTTTTTCCAAATCTTCAAGAGTGTAAGTATTCCCCAGCGATTTAGAAATCTTCTGCCCGTCAATTGTAATAAAATCACAATGTAGCCAAAAACGAGACAACTCAGTCCCATACGCCGCATAAGTTTCCGCAATTTCATTGGTATGATGAACCGGAATGTGATCAATCCCCCCAGTATGAATATCAATCGGTTCCCCTAGTTCTTTATGAATAATCGTAGCGCACTCTAGATGCCATCCTGGGTAGCCTGGTCGTCCTAGATAATCCCAACGCATCGCGTGCTTTTCTCCCGGCTGGATAAATTTCCATACGGCAAAATCCGACACATTCCGCTTTTCAGAGGAAAAGTCTACTCTAGCCCCTGCCTGAAGCCCAGCAAGATCTAATCTCGCAAAATCCGCGTACTCAGCAAATTTCGCAGTATTAAAATACACTCCATCTCGTGTTTCATAAGTATAGCCACGTTCGGTCATCAAATCCACCGCCTTCATATCCTCAGTAATATAATCGGTAGCCCGAGCAATTACATCCGCCGGCAAAAATTCCATCGCCGCATAATTATCAAGATAAACCTTCGCGTAAAAATCCGCGATTTCAAACGGAGTCTTTCCCTCTAGCCTAGCACCCTTCTCAAGCTTATCCTCTCCTTCATCGCCATCCGAAGTCAAATGCCCTACATCTGTCAAATTGAGAACCCGCTTCACTTTATATCCATTCAAACGAAGACACCTTACTAAAAGATCCCAGTAGGCATACGCCGCATAATTTCCGATATGTGGAAAATTATACACCGTCGGCCCGCAAGTATATATCTTAACCGTATCTCCCAGAGGCTTAAAATCTTCTACCTTCCTGGTCAGAGTATTATACAGTTTCATTTAGTATCCTTTCTAAGATCGGTAGCAATTTGATGTATTTATCGCGCGACACAGAATGACCACCCGGAGTTTCAACTGCTATAATTTTGGGATTTTTTCGAAGTAGCCCGGGGATATTAAAATTCGCAATAATCTGATCAGCCAAACCAAAAATAATAGTTGTCGGCCTGGTAAGCCGGCCATAAATCTCGTAATTCTTAGGATTAAGCACAATCTTTTCCATCTCGTTATTAAATGCCATATCAGTTTTCAAGCTAGGATTTTTTTGAAAAACTACTTTTTTGAATCCGTCTTGCCCCATCATAAAAGCTGGGCTTTTAAAATCTTCCGGTCGGTAAATTGGTGGCGAAATCAAAACTAGTTCCTTTACCTTTCTCTTATGTAAATCTGTATATCGCGCCGAAATTAGACACCCCATCGAATGTCCGACTAGGACCATCGGCGTATCTAGTTTCAAATCAGAAATCGCATTATCAAGCGCTTCCAGTTGCTCTTTAAAATCGTAATTTAATTTATCAGATTTTAGGGATTTTCCGCTACCCAAAAGATCAAAGGTCACAAATCGGATATCTTTAAGTGAAGTAGTCCCTTCAAGGTAATCAATTGCACTCTTGAAAGTTGAAGATTCGCTTGCAATACCATGTAAAAAAACCGCCGTTAATCGTGGTTTACCCGAAGGGCAAAAATCATGTGTTTTTGTAAGCTTTAATGGTTTATTTAATAGATTATTAAACATCTTGTTCCTCCTCTGCCAAGAGCTCTGGCACTATTTTGACTAAATCTTTTACCACTTCTTCATAAGATGTATCATAAGTCCTAAACCCAGCCGCATAAGGATGACCGCCGCCACCAAAATACCCCGCCACCTTGTCCGCAATCGTAGCATCTCCTGAGCATCTAATTTTGCCAGTCACTTTGCCATCCGGGTAAGTCTTCACCGCTACTGCCACTTTTACTCCTTCCACCATCCGAAGCTCTTCCAAAATCAAAACATTCGGGTTGTATTCATCCGAATATTCCTCAATATCTTCCCACGGAATCAAAACCGTGGCAAGCATTCCGTCCAAGTGAAATTCTGATCTCTCAATCAGTTTAGCCTTGTATTCAAAAATCCTCTGTGATTTTTTCATATATTCACGGCGATTTTCTTCTAGCTCCCCAATTACGGCGCCGCACTTAGAAAGCTCCGCCATCACTTCAAAAGTCCTTGCCGTCACCGAAACACCAGTTAGCCCCAAAGTATCCGACATAATCCCCTGCATCATCGCTTCCGCCGCCGGTTTTGAAATCGAAAGGCTAGTAGCCGACGCGATTTCAAAAATCACTTCCGCCGCTGCTGGCCTTGTTTCAATAATACTCTCGTGCGGAAAATCTAAATCATCCTCAGTTTCGTGATGATCAATCACAAACACTGGCGCCGAGTAAAGACGATTACGAATCGCTGTGTCATCTAGAAGTTTAGAAAGAAGTACCGTCGCTGCCGTATCTACAATAATATATCCATCCGCCCTAAAATCAAAATCCGTTGTCACCCTAGACCAATCTGGAAAATAATGTAAATATTTCGGAATATCAATCGGGCAATACAAAGACAGTTCGTAATTTTCCAACAAATAATCCAGAGCAATCGCACTCCCCAAAGAATCTCCATCCGGATTCTCTGCCTGTATCACGCAGATTTTCTTTTTTCCTGTCAAAAACTCCGTAAATTTATCATACATATAGAATAATTATACCACAGTATGGTATTATATATATATGACTGTTTTTCGCGCAGACAAAAAATTTGAACGCTTTGAAGACGTGACTCCAGAGCTCTTGAAAAAAGAGCGCGTTAAACTACTTTTATGCGATCTTGACAACACCTTAAGGCTCCATTCCGAAAAGGAGCCTGCCGACGAGCTAGCTGATTGGGTAGAAGATTTAAAAAATGCCGGTGTTAAAATCATCATCATCTCTAACAATGGCCGCAAAAAAATGATGCAAAAATTTTGTGAACCACTCGGTATTGATTGTGTCTGGTGGGCCAAAAAACCGGTTTCCACCAAACTTACCGAAGCTATGGAAAAACATAGCGTCAAACCCGAAGAAACGGCTATGCTTGGCGATAAATGGTCCACAGACGTATTAGCTGCCAAATTCGCCAAAGTCCGAGCCTGGAAGGTGGAGCATCGAAAGGACATAGTATGAACGGCCCCACCATTCTTACAATACTCCGCATTCTTCTCGTCGCGCCTTTGATGACTTGTATTTTTATGGATAACCTCCCGGCCAAAATCGCCACTATCATTATTTTTGCCATAGCTTCCCTTACTGACTTTATCGATGGTCGTTGGGCCAGAAACACCAAACAAGTCACTGACCTCGGCGCCTTTCTAGATCCTCTAGCCGACAAGATGTTAATCAACCTTACCTTTCTAGCGTTAGTCGTGATGGATTTGATGCCACTATGGATGTTTGCTGTTATCCTTATTCGCGATTTCGCTGTCGATGGTATGCGTATGATGATCGCAAAGACAGGTACAGTGATTTCTGCCTCTATTTACGGCAAGTGGAAAACCACCATCCAGATGGTTACCGTCATCTCTGTTCTTTTGAATCGCATTCTAAATCTCGAGCCTCTAAACATCGTAAACACGATATTATTATATATAGTAGTTGCTCTTACGATTTTCTCTGGTCTAGACTATCTTACCAAGGGGTATAAGAAACTAAAATAATTATAAGAAGCACTGTTCCGGTAAAGGCAGTAGAATCCACTCGGTCCAAAAACCCTCCGTGTCCTTCGCTTCCACCTACAAATAGTTCGACAAACTTAAAGAATTTGTTTTTGATAATGATTTCGTTGGAATCTTTTACCCCGAATTGTCGTTTCAAGAAACTTTCAAACAAATCTCCGCACAACGCTAACGGCCCGCAAAGAAGAAACATCCAATCTGTCTCAAAACTCCCCTGCGCGCCCATTTTAATCGCTACTAGAATAGCAGAAGTCGCAAGCCCAAGAAACGTCCCTTCCCAAGTCTTGTTTTTAGACACGCGTGGAAAAGGCCGGGATTTTTTAAATATCTTTCCGCCAAATAGCTTACCAAATAAGTAAGCAAAAATATCGTATCCACATACACCTAGAATAATATACCAAAAATGATTAAGATCTACTCTCACCACAAATACTGTTCCAAAAACCAAGAACAAAACCTCAAACAGCGCCAAAACAATATTAAAAACTCGGTGTTTTTTCTTGAAAAAAGAGAGCAATTCCACTATCGACATCCCCGCAAAGAACCCGAAGATAATTTTAAAAGGTATTGAATCAAACGTATAAAGCCCAATTAGCGCCACTGCAAACATTGAAAGCCCCACTATTAGACGAACCTTAAAATTCTTGTCCATATCCTGATTATATCATATAATATATATTATGTTGGAATTCCTGTATAATAAACTGCGTAGTGGTATGCGCAAGCTAGACGTCGTAATCGAGCGTGATAAATACGGCTATATCGAGAAGCTACCAAAAGAAGTTAAATACTTCGACGGCAGTATGTACGAAGCCATTTTAAAAACCGCTGAGCGTTATCCTAATCGCACCGCTCTTGAATATTTTAAAATGGAAATCTCTTACAAAGAGATGATCAAAAAAATCAACAAAGCTGCCGCCGCTATGAAAGCTATTGGCGTCGAAAAAGGTGACACTGTCACTATCTGTATGCCGAATACCCCAGAGGCGGTCTATATGTTTTATGCGGTCAACGAAATTGGCGCCATCGCCAATATGGTTCACCCCCTCTCTTCCGAAAAGGAAATAGAAGAATATTTAATCCAGTCTGGCTCCAAAGTGATGCTCTGTATCGACGTATCCTATCCTAGAGTAGAGAATATCATCAAAAACACCCCCGTAGAGCATCTAATCGTAGTTTCCCCCACTCGCTCGATGGATTTTTTGGTCCGCGCGATTTTCAAACTCACAAAAGGTCGCAAAAATCACATCAAAAAATCTCAAAAAGTTATGACTTGGGACCGATTTATGTTTCAGTCCCTCAAATACACCGACGACCCTCACGTTCATATGAACCCAGACGCCCCTGCGGTTATCCTTTACTCCGGTGGCACCACTGGGAAGCCTAAAGGAGTAGTGCTTAGTAGTATGAATTTTAACGCTCAGGCTCTCGGCGCCAAATATCTCGTTTCCGAGCTCTTAAAGCCAAAATATTCTATGCTTTGTTTTTTACCAAATTTCCACGCTTTTGGCCTCGGCGTCTGTATGCATATTCCTTTGTATTGTGGTATGCGTATGGTTCTAATTCCTCAGTTTAATGCCAGGAAACTTAAAAAATACATCATCAATTATCGCGTCAATATTTTAGTTGGTGTCCCTACCGTCTTTGAATATATGATGAAAGTCAAATTCGGCCCACACGATCTAAGGCGTATCAAGGGTGTAGTATCAGGAGGTGACATCGTATCAGACAATCTCAAAACCAGCATCAATAAGTTCTTAAAAGACCACGGTTCAAAAGCAGTAATCCAGAACGGTTATGGTCTTACCGAGGCTGCCGGTGGTATGATTTTCTCGGCCAAGAAAGTAGCTGGCATTCCGGGTGCTATTGGCTTTCCTCTCCCAGATAGTGAAGCGCTTATTATCGACCCCAAGACCAAAAAACCACTAAAGGTTGGCGAAGACGGCGAAATCTTAGTCCGAGGTCTTACCGTTATGAAAGAGTATCTAAATAATCCCAAAGAAACTGAAAAAACCTTTATTAAAATTGGCAACAAAAAATACCTCAGGACTGGTGATATTGGCTATATGGATGAGAGCGGTTTGGTCTATTTCAAAACCCGTCTTAAACGGATGATTATTTCGAACGGCTACAACATATACCCCGGCAATATCGAGGAGGCTACTTTGAAATCCGACAGCGTTGATACATGTGCTTGTATCGGCGTACCAGATAAGTTGCGTGGCGAAAAGGTCAAAGTCTTCATCGTTCTAAAGCCAAACGCCCACGAACACTCCACCAGAAAAGAACTAAACAAAATTTACAAAAAATACCTCGCTAAGTATGAAATTCCTCGCGAGCTTGAATTCATCGACAGCCTCCCCAAGACTAAGCTCGGCAAAGTAGACTTCGTCGCGTTGAAAAACCGAGAAAATTAGAATGTCTGTCGGTTTTCTAATGCCGCACTAAGTGTAATTTGGTCAGCATACGACAGGTCCACGCCGAGTGGTAGCCCGCGTGCGAGCCTCGTCAACTTCAAATTCGGATTTTGTTCGTGGAGCATTTTTTCGAGCAACAGTGCCGTCGATTCCCCCTCCACTGAGGGATTAGTTGCGATTATTACTTCCTTTACATTATCGTCGTTTACGCGCTTAATTAGCTCTCCAATATGTAGTTGTTCTGGTGTTACGCCATCAATCGGCGAAATCGCCCCACCTAGTACGTGGTAAGTTCCTTTGTACGTCTTTGTTTGCTCAATTGCATAAATATCCAGAGGCTCTTCTACTACCAAAATCACACTTTTATCCCGAGCGGGGTCCGAATAAAACGGCGACAAATCCTCATCCGCATCAATCAAAGCAAAAGTCACAGGGCAACTTTTTACCCCTGAATGGAGCGATTCTAATGCCTCCGCGATATTTTTGGATACCGCATCAGAAGACTTAAACAAATAATACGCGTAGCGCTCCGCTGTTTTTGAACCCACGCCAGGAAGCATTGAGAGCGCCTCAATCGTGCTAGCAAGTGCTTTTGGTAGCATCTTTGCCCCTACAAGCCTAGTCCAGATAACCCACCCATTAGTGGCTTCATTTTGTCGGTCGCAATTTCCTGCGCCTTAGCAAAACCATCTCGCATACAATTTTCAATCCAACGTTCAAGCTCGTGAATATCATCAAGATCAACCTTGTCAGGGTCAATCGAAACTTTTTTAACTTTAAGCTCGCCAGTAATCTGCACTACTACAGCACCATCTCCTGCCTCTACCTCTACAATTTCGTTCTTAAGCTCTTTCTGTGCTTTACGAAGTTGATTGATCATTTTCATTTGGTCAATTGTCTGTCCCATTTTCTTCTCCTTTTTTCGTGTATAGATATATTATATCAGAATTTTCTTTCATTGGCGAGGTGATTATGCGGGAAAGCTGGTAGGACTCATCGTCAGTCTGTGCCTTTAATACGGCAACTTTTGTGTCCGAAAGATTATCTAGTTCGTTTGCCACCTTTATCCCCATAGAATCTTCCAGAATCTTATAAAAATCATAATTGTCACGTGCTACCAAAACTTCATCCGTCAAATTTTTATGAATAATCTCTAGACTGTAGTCAAACTGAGAAGCCACCTTTGAATTATAATGATAACCATAGATATATTGGAGAAGACTCGGCAAAATTATAATCCCAAACAAAATCGTGAGAGGCAAAAGTGCCGAAAGTCTAGCGTACGGATTTTCTGGGAACAGCCCATACCATTTTTCCAGTAAATACTTCAACCCGTGCGCCACCAAAATCGACAATGGCAAAATTAAGAAAATCGCCGCATCGGGATTTAACCCCGTAATGACTAGGCCAAAAATAATCAAAACCGAAGCAATTGAATTACGTGACGCAAAGAAACCTTTAGTAGTAGAAAAGAGCCCCGTGAGCGCCAAAGACAACACCGGAAGGCCAATTAAGGGTGCTAGGTAAATACTATCTGTATTACCAAACCATTGGAAAACTGGCTTCAGTCCATCGACAATATTCGGGAAGAAATTTGCAAAATCAAAACCTCTAATTCCCAAAAGTTCTTGGATAGTGGTAGGCTGATTAATCGTGTTGACTACGATGGCAGCAATCCCAGCCAAGATAATTAGAATAGTCACTGTAAAAGGCAATTTTGGCAAACTCCTCACTACGAATCTGAGATGCGGTTGAACTGCCACAAAAATCACGCAAAATAGCGCAAAATATAGCATAAAAGGCGTGAAAATCGCTAACGCCATCGATATCGAAAACAAAAAAGAATACATCGGTTTGGGGCGTTTTTCACCTTGAATTTTTGACCCCAGCCACAAAAGCAGAGTTGGCCAAAACACCAACATAATAAGTGGTGTCCCAGAACCTGCTAAAAATAGAAACGGAGTCGAGAGTATTACGAGACACGAAGCTAGTAAAGAAACGTTATTCTTAAACCAGCGGTTAAGAAGCAAAATAAACAACACTCCGAGAATTAGCCCCAACAAAATGCTTGGAAGCTTGATCGCGTAAGGTGTCAAACCAAATATTCGAATTGAAACTTTTTGTAGCATCTTGTACGGCAAATCGGTGAGGTCTCCATTAATTGGCGCGTCCATTGCCAAATGATAAGAACTGGTAGCGGATTCCATTTCAGTATTCGAAAGCCCATCTTGAGCAATCAGTGGTAATCCAAATAGAAGCGCCACGAATGCCAAAGTCAAAATTACATAAGAAATCACAAACCTATGACGATACAGAAAAAGCTTAGAAATGATTATTTTCTTCACTTTTCCATTATACTATTCTTCTCGTGTTTTATCAAGCGACATAAAACGAAGCAAGTCTGGATGGAAGTAAAGATCCACTCTACCAGTTTCACCGTGACGATGTTTGGCGATAATTACTTCCGTAATATGGGTTTCTTCATAATTGTCATCGTTTTGTTTATAATAATCTGGGCGGTGTAAAAACATCACAAGGTCAGCATCCTGCTCGATTGAGCCCGAATCCCTAAGGTCGGACAAAATCGGTCGGGGATTTTCTCGTCCAGTCACATTACGCGAAAGCTGGGCCAAGGCTATCACAGGAATATTCAGTTCCCTAGCTAGAATCTTAAGGCCACGCGAAATTTCTGTCACCTCCTGTACACGTTGCCCTTTATAACGATCAGAACCATCAAGCAGCTGTAAATAATCAATAATTACTACTCCGATATCGTGATCGTGTACTGCTCGCCTCGCTTTATTTCTGAGCTCCATAATTGTCATCGAGCTGGTATCATCAATATAAATCGGGATTTCCGCCATTTCCCCCATCGCGTCTCCAATCTTGGCAAATTCTTCATCCGACAAATTTCCTGTTCGAATCCCCCAGTTCCCTACTCCTGAGACATCCGAAATCATCCGGTCAATAATTTCATTCGCCGCCATCTCCATCGAAAAGAACAACACACCTTTATTGTTGATGCTAGCCACATTGTAAGCTAAATTTTGTGCAAAGGTAGTTTTACCCATAGCCGGCCTCGCACCAATAATTACCAGGTCACCCTTCTGAAGCCCAGCCGTCTTTTTATCGATATCACGAAAACCGGTTTTAAGTCCTCTTAGAGCCCCTTTGTTATTGTGTAAAGTTTCAATTCTATTAAACGCATCATCTAGGAGCTCTCCCATCGGTTTGTAATCGCTTTTGATGATTTTATCCGAAACTTCAAATAATTCTTGTTCGGCCTTACCGATTAACTCGTTTACTTCGGCGTCATCCATATAGGCTTTATTGGCGATTTCTGTACCAGCCTTAATTAGTCTTCTCCTCGTAGCATTCTTTTCTACGATTTCCGCGTAGGCTTTGGCGTGGGATGCCGCCGGCACAAAATTAGAGAGCTCCGTAAGATACGAAGCTCCACCAACCTCTTTTAAAAGTTTCAAACTTTTAAGCTCGTTTGTGAGTGTCAAAAGGTCAATCGGTCGATGCGCATCGTAGAGATTCGACATTGCTTTAAAAATCTTGCCGTGTCGTTCTTCATAAAAGTCCGCAGCCTTAATCATCGTCATAATTTCCGGCAAAATATTCTCGTCCAACATTATGGCGCCAAGCAAAGATTTCTCAGCGACTAAATCCTGCGGCGGTACGCGACCGTCCTTGCTAGAATGGGTTACCTCCTCCATAGTCTTTTACCTCACCTCCCATTATAGCAGATATTTTGTCTTTCAGATTTGGTTTTTCTACTTTTTTATCATTTTTTACGTCTTTTACGGGCGACGAAGTAGGAGATAGGGCTGGGGCTGGGGTCACCTTGACATTAGCGAGTAGTCCGGCAATCAACCTTGCTTCAGCAAACGGCTCTTTTACGTCTGGCAAAGTGTCAAGCAGTGGCAAAAGCTCTGCTTTAGGCTCCTCAACAATCTTGTCTATCAATTCTTCTGCGATAATCTCGGCTTTTATCCCCATATTGAGCAAATCTTTCAAATCGGCAGTAATTTTAGAAACGTCACGAGTTTTGTAAGCTTCTAATATGCTAGTGATTTTGGCGTCTTCTGGCAACCCTAGAGTCTTTTCAATCATCTCGTGAGTAATTTTGCTGCTAGAGATTGTGGAAATTTGGTCTAAGAGTGATAAAGAATCTCGAAAAGACCCACCGCCACGCTTGATAATAATCTTAAGGGCGTCTTCTTCAATCTCGATTTTTTCTTGTTCTGAAATTTTCTTGAGATGGTCCAAAATTACTCTTGTATCAGCCAATTTAAAATTAAAAACTTGGGTTCTCGAAAGAATCGTAGCCGGCACCTTGTGAAGATCAGTGGTCGCCATAATGAAAATTACGTGTGCTGGTGGTTCTTCTAGGGTTTTAAGAAGCGCGTTAAAAGCTTCTTTGGTGAGCATATGAACTTCGTCAATGATATAAACCTTATATTTACCAAGCGTAGGTTTAATCGCGGCCTTCTCGCGAATTTCCCTAATATCATCAATCCCACGATTCGAAGCACCATCGATCTCGATAATATCTACATAATCATCCTCGAGCTGATAATCAAAATCATTCACCGCGTGAGCAAAAATCCTCGCCACCGACGTCTTCCCCGTCCCTCTTGGTCCCGTAAAAAGATATGCATGCCCAATCTTCCCTTGTTGAATCGCGCTAGAAAGCGGCTCAGTTACCTGCTCCTGCCCCACTACCTCCGCCAAAGCCAGCGGTCTATACCTCCTGTACAGACTCTTCATCTATAGAGCTGCCTCTACGGCTGCCCACGCTGCGTCATCATTCTTCGCCGGAATTACTACGGATACTTGCGACCCTTCCCTCAAATGGAAATAAGTCACCGAAGCATAAAGAATCTGATATTCTCTGCCTGCGACTTCTACATAATATTTATCATCGTGCATCAGAAGCGTCCCAATTACGGTCTTCCTCTCTACCGGGCCAATCTGTTTGTACAAGAACTTACCATCATCCGTAATAGTGAGTTTCAGAATATCGCCCTCGACGAGCTTAGACTTAGATGCGTAGTTAGCTGGCACTGGATAATTTTTGCCATCTGGACCTATCATAATTTGTCCATCAAAAATCCCCTCGATAATTTTGCCCTCTGGAGCCGACACAATCGAATCTCGCGGCGCCGTAATCGCCTCCCCGTCACCAATAATCGAAATCAATAGCTCCTTAGCAGCAGAAAGGTTAGTTTCGGCCTCAGAAAGAAGACTCCTTAATCTCTTTATTTGTTTTTCTGATATATCAGACATCACCTCGCATCCTGTCTATACAATATTTAATACTATAATATCTCTATTCTATTCCAAAGTCAAGTAAAATAAGAAGAAACTTCTAAAAAAGTTTTCCACTACCATAACAGGTAAGACATAAAAAGTGTTGTAAAAATTACATAAAACCCCATCTCTAAAAACTTCAATCTGCTTTGAATAATCCAGTATGACGAGCTCCGTCATAAATCATCGTCGGAATACCCTTAACCCTCAGCTCGTCTTCCACGATTTTGCGATTTTCTGCCATTTTATTTGTAGTTTCTGGATAATCTACGATCTTGCGAATCTCAGCCACACCTTTTTCATCAATTCCAAACTCTTTTAGCCACGACTCTAGTTTTGCTACCGCTTCTTCGCGCGAATAATAGTTGTTAAACATTTCTTGATAATAAATTCCGTCGTGGTTTTTGGCCGTAAATATCTTATCAATTATTTGTACAGCTAGTCCAGATCGCACTTGTTCCGCTGCCAGCATATACTTCACAATAATCTCCGAATTAGCAAATTTAAACTTGCCATCCGCATCCTGAATCGCAAACGGCACCAGGTGTACATCATAATTATCGAAGAATCCCGCCTCTTTTTGATTTCGATAAGACACCATACAGACAGAACATCCCGGATCGAATATATCTACTGCGATAGGCTTATCCGCACCAATATCAGGATTCACCGACACATAATTAAAATCATAGCTCGCCGCATCATAGGTCTTAAACTTATCTGGAATCGCCTCAAAGATTTCACCCCACTCTGTAAACCAACGCACGGTACCCTCAATCGGATTCTGCGGCTCCGACTCATCAATCGAACACACTTCCGCCCCCATTGAACAAGCCGATGGTTTAGTCACGTTGCAACTACCCAGCGCCCAGAGCGCAAGGAGTGATTTAATCGCTGTAAGTAGTGCCCATACTGCTATAATTACAATCACCACTGATAGAATTTCAATAATCACCGACAGTGGCTTCACCCATTTAGGATGCTTCACAATTACCCGCGAGAGAATCGTGTTCTTTACATCGTCTTTAAATCCGGTTTCACATTTCTGAAGGCGCACCTTTTTCCAGAGGCACCCCCAAGCCTTCTTAAACATTTTAAGATAAGCCTTCCCGACCTTTGGCTTAAAAATCGATACAATCGCCACAAACACCCCAATAATGGCCAAAATAATAAAAGCAGCTATACACACCATAATATATCTATTATATCACGTTTTTCATAACCATCTTGATTTTTTCGACGTCTTCTGGACGATTATGAACTCCGAAAGAAAATCTTATGAGAGGCGGTAACCCCAGCACGTGATCAAGGTAATAGTGAACGCAAAAATACCCAGTCCTCGCCATAATGTTCTCTCGGGACAAAGCTTCTCCAAGTAGATGCGAGTCTAACCCCTCCACATAAAACGACATCGTCGGATTCGGTTTTTTATTAATCAAATGTACCTTAGGAGAACTATTCAAAAATTCATAAATCTCCTCTGTGTTTTTCTCCAAATTCTGCCAATCCTTTTTCGGAAGATGCTCTAGCCAGTCAATCGCTTCACCAAGAGCAACAATTTCGCCCCAAGCCTGGAGCCCAGATTCAAACCGAGTGTAGCGATGTTCCTTATTCTCGGCCGACAAAACAAATTTTTCCTTCTCGACGTCATCCACCATACCACCGCCCAGCCACAACGGCTCCAAATACCGCAGCAAATCATCTCGCCAGACGATTACTCCTAGAGACGGTGCGTACATCTTGTGAGCCGAAAAACAAATCGCATCCACCTCCACCCCTTTCAAAATATCTGAAGAATGTGCCATCGCCTGTGCCGCATCAATAATCAAAATCCCGCCAGCTTTATGGATAGCCTTACAATACTCTTTGATATTCAAAAGTTTTCTTCCGTCAAAATTCGCAGCACAGTTTACTACTACAATTGCTTTCGTAAAATCATAATCAGAAATTTCAATCGAACCGTCTTCATTTCTCTTCATTACCTCGCGCGGGAGTCCAGTTCTTTCAGAAAAAGCCAAAGAGGCTAGAAACGGCGAATTATGCTCAATCTCCGAAGTCATAATCTTGTCAAAATGTTTCGCGTCAATCTGGCTCAGAATCAAATTAATCCCATAAGTAGTGTTCAGCGTAAAAGAAGTCGTGTATTTACGCGGAGATAATTTAAGAAACTTCAAAACTTTCTCTCTAGTTTCTTCCACGAGAGAATCTGTAATCTTGCCCCACTCATACTTTACCCGCTCGCCACAAGAATTATGCTTGACGTAATATTTTTCTAGCGCCTCTATTACAGGCCGCGGCCGGAGTGACTGACACGCCGCATCCAAGTATACCTCACCCTCACCTAAATAATCAAAATCATTCATACATATTATTATAGCACACGAAAAATCACCCTCACGGGTGATTTTCCACTAACTAGCTAACAATTATCATAAATTAAGCTAATTCTACAGTAGCACCAGCTTCTTCTAGTGCCTTCTTCATAGCTTCGGCCTCGTCCTTAGCAACCTTCTCCTTTACGGTAGCAGGAGCGCCATCTACGATAGCTTTTGCTTCACCAAGACCAAGACCAGTAGCTTCCTTGACAGCCTTGATCACAGCAATCTTCTGAGCGCCAGCGTCTTTGAGGACGACATCGTATTCAGACTTGCCTTCATCAGCAGCGGCGTCAGCGCCAGCGGCAGGACCAGCAGCAACTGCCACAGCGGCAGCAGCTGGCTCAATGCCATATTCATCTTTAAGAGTGTTTTTGAGTTCGTTTACTTCAAGAACGGTAAGATTTACCAATTCTTCAGCTAATTTTTTAATATCTGTAGCCATAATAATTCCTTTCCAAAATCATTTATTATTATAAAATAGTTACTAATTTGCGTGTGCTTCAAGGCCGGAGATAATCCCAGGAAGTCCAGAAGTCAAGCCAGACACAGAGTCTGTAACCGGTGAAAGAAGTTGAGCCACCACCTGAGCGATAAGTTCATTCTTGGTAGGCATAGCCGCAAGTGCTTTTACCTCATCCTCGGATAGGCTATTTCCAGCGTCCGAAAAACCACCAGCAAGGCTCAAAGCATCGTGGTTTTTGGCAAACTCAGCCAAAACTTTTGCCGGAGCAACTTCGTCCGTATCCGATATAGCATATAGCAACTGACCAGTGAGGCCAGTGGTATCGGTATCTTTATAAACGGCGATTTGCCCCATCGCTACCTTTACCAAGCGGTTTTTGACCACCTTGATCTTTACGCCAGCTTCACGCGCAGCTCTTCTTAGTTCTTGAATCTCAGCCACGGTCAAACCTTGATATTTGGCATAGACAGTAGTCTTAGCGCCGGACAAAAGCTCAGTCAAATCAGCAACCAATTCGTTCTTTTTATCTTTCGAAATTGCCATAAAAAGTTCCTTTAGTTAATTAAAAGTTAAATTGGTTATTTTTTGATAAAAATGTTAGCTAGTTGTTAAACATCGTCACCAAAACTCTAATAAGAATAATCCTCGGTGGCATAATTAAGTGGTAACACCGCCACTGTCTTTGGTAACTAACCTAATTATAGCACACTTTAGAGATCGTGTCTAGTAGTCATAAACTGTACTACCGACCCCAAAGCCGAAAAACCAATAATCATCGGCCAAAACAAATCGCTTCCGTTTAGATTAGAAGAACCTATCGCTAGTACCGCCAAGGTCAAAGCATAAGCCCCCGCCACCGCTGTTGCTACAATCGTAGCCGGCTTAATCATCATCGTGGCAAAGCCCGCTAGCACCGCGCCAATAATTGCTCCAATAATCATTGGCTGCATCTCTGTGCCAAAATATTGTGCTGTCATCATAATTGTAAGGCCAAAAGTCACCCCGGCAATACAAATTTTTTCTACCATAAACCCCATCAGGCCAAGGAGCAATCCACCCAGAATTGGTATCAACCCCTGCCAAAAACTACTCCCCGCGATGTCTGGCAGGTTGCCATTAATAATCGGTAGCAAATACCCGGTGCCAATATATCCCAAAAGAAACCAGATAATAAAAAAGGCCACCCTCTTGATTTTGTATCCTACAAACATCAAAGCTAGCCCAATCGCTCCAATCAGCCACATTTGCCAAGCTTCATAGTGCGACAAATCTAACTTTGCGTTTTTAAAATCTTCGACTACATTATTCATAACCTTATTATATCATAAAAAAGAGCCTTCTTTTTCAAGGCTCTTTTTAGATTTTCTACTAATTGTAGAGGTTTTCGATTTGAATCGATGGTCCCATCGAAGTCGTAAGATAAACAGACTTGACGTAAGAACCTTTAATCGAGGCTGGTTTTTGGGCCTTCAAAGATTCAAAGAAAGCTTCGGCGTTTTCGAACAGCTTGTCTGCCCCAAAGGAAACTTTACCAAGACCAATATGGACAATTGCTTGCTTGTCTACGCGGTATTCTACCTTACCAGCCTTAGCCTCTTTTACGGCCTTCTCTACATCGGCAGTTACGGTACCAGCCTTTGGATTCGGCATCAAACCCTTAGGGCCAAGTAGTCTAGCAAATTTACCAAGTTTCGGCATATATTGAGGGGTAGAAATCAAAACATCAAATTCGATTTCGCCCTTCTCTAGTCTCTTCAAAAACTCTTCATCCTCGGCGATATCAGCGCCGGCAGCTTTGGCAGCTTTGGCCACATCGAGTGGCGCAAATACAGCCACACGTACGGTCTTGCCGTTACCATTTGGAAGTACCAGAGTGGTACGGATGTTTTGATCAGCCTGACGTGGATCTACGCCAAGTCTTACGTGTGCTTCTAGAGATGCGTCAAATTTTACCGGGCTAGTCTTAATCGCAAGTTCTACCCCGTCTTTCAAGGTATAGATTTTGCCCTTTTCGATCAATTTGTGGGCTTCCTGATATTTTTTGCCTCTACGCTCCAGAACTGGGCGAGTTACTGGCTTGGCGCCTTTTGGTTTCTCAGCGGCAGCCTTATCTGCTTCAATTCGCTCTTTTTTGCGCTCTTGGCGTTCTTCCTCGGCTTTTACCTCTTCAATGTGTTTCTTCGACTTTTTACCAGATTTTGCAAAAGTCTCTTTTTCTTCAGCTACTTCTTCAGTAGTTTCGACCACTGGAGTCTCTTCGATTTTCTTGGCTTCTTCTTCAGCCATAAATATCCTTTCTGTGGTACAAGCGGACAAATCCTCCCACATCTAATTAATATTAAATATTATTATAGCATAAAAATCTCAAAAATAAAAGCATGAAAAAGGGCGGCTTTTAAAGCCGCCCATAAAGGAGGGTAGGATGACCTAAAAGGCTCCCGCCAAAGCGGTGGATTTTTGGCACAATGCCGCTTTTTTGGTTGCCCGATATTTTATTTTGGAGAGCTCATACCTGGTTTCTTTCACCCAATCTTTCAGGGTGTTGTAGGTGTAGTTGGTTGAAAGTACAAACTCTACTTTCTCGATTGTTTTGCCAAGCTCACCACTAGCTTTCAGGTCCTCGATAAAAATTTTTGCCTCTTCTTCAGTAAAGAGGTCAAATAGCGGTATTTTAGGATACTCATCAAGCATCCGTTTTGAAACCGCTTTGAGTGGTTTGATGTTCGCCGCCCGCTTCTCGTTTAAGAGAAAGTCATACTTCAGCGGCAAAGACCGATATTCTGCAGCATTATTACGCCACAGACTGATAGCCTTTTTTACCTGACTCTCCAGTTCCTCTCTTTTTCTTTTCTCCTCTGTTTTAAAAATTTCTTGTGCCAATAAAAATCACCCCACTTTCTGTTACTGTGGCACACGTTTTTAAGTAACTCATCCCATTATATCACAGTTAAGCTAAAAAGTCAATGGTTGACAGAAGTCTCAAGAGAGAGTATAATATAAAACGTTACGCAAGAATGCTTCTAAATATAATCTAAACAAGGATATTATATATGGCAGAAGCCAAAAAAGTTATTGGAAATTTGAAATTACGTATCCCTGGTGGCAAAGCTACTGCTGGCCCTCCGGTAGGTAGCACCCTCGGTCAATGGGGCCTTAATATGATGGATTTTATCAACCCATTCAACGAAGCCACCAAAGAATTTATGGGCAAAAACGTAATTGTTCATATCAAGGTCTACGATGACCGTAGCTTTGACTGGACCTGTCTTGGCCAGCCAGTAGACGACCTTATTCGTGAGGCTATCAAGATTCAAAAGGGCTCTGGCAAGCCAAACGTAGACAAAGTTGGAAAGATCACAAGAGCACAACTCGAAGAAATCGCCAATAAGAAAATGGACCAGCTAAACGCGAACGACCTCGACGCCGCCGTCAAGATCGTCGCCGGCACCGCTCGCAGTATGGGTGTCGAGGTGGTAGACTAATGTATCTTTTGAACCCCAACGGGGTTCAAAAGTGATAATCAAAAAAATAAATCAGGACATGTGCCTGATTTATTTTTCTTGCTAGCCTTTTTTGCTAAACTTTTTCCTCCGGAAAAAGTTTAAGTCAGTTTAGTTGTTTGACCTGAAGTGCGTCGAGCTCTACCGGTGTCTCGCGTCCAAACATCGACACCATCACCTTAAGCTTACCCTTAGCCGCATCAATCTCCGATACTGTTCCATCAAATCCCTTAAACGGTCCATCGGTAATAGACACCACTTCCCCAATCTCGTATTTCACAGAAAACTTCGGATCTTCCACCCCCATCCGTTTCTTAATCTTAGCAATCTCTTTCTCTGATACTGGAGTTGGTTGTGTCCCGGTACCAATAAAGCCAGTCACACCAGGAGTATTACGAATAATATACCAAGTCCCATCCGAAAGTTTCATATTTACTAGCACATAACCCTGAAGAATCTTTCGGTCTACGACTTTGCGCTTGCCGTTCTTAATCTCAATTTGCTTTTCCTTTGGTACGATTGCTTCAAAAATCTTTCCGGCCATTTCCACGCTACCTACCCGTTGGTTAATTGAGTAAGCTACCTTATCCTCGTAGCCGCTATAGGTCGAAATAGCGTACCACGCCCTCTTTCCATCATATCTGTTTACTGCCATTCTACTCCTTTAACTCCTTATTTTATAATTAAACTAAACAACCAAGTAAAGAACAAATCGAGTAGAGAAATGAATAGTACAAACAAAGCGGTGTAAGCCAATACTGCTAGTACCATCTTCCAGGTAGCCTTGCGATTTGGCCACCTTACTTGGCGAATCTCCTGCCACGACTCTTTAAGATACCGACCAAGCGCCACAAACGGGCAAAAAAGGATAAAGACCTTCTTACCGTCAGACTCAGATTTCTTAGTAGTGGCCTTAGCTTTGGCTTCTTTTGCCTTAGCTTTTTCGGTCTTTTTGTCTTTCAAAACCACTTTTTCCCGGGTGATCGGGGGCTCATCAATATGCCCAGCGGGTTTTTCCTCTCTGGGCTCATCTTTTGCCTTTATCCTAGTGATTTTTGCCATCAGACCTTTTACCGTTTCTTCTCTTTAACTTCGTTTCTACCAAGGTTTTTCTTGGTTTCCACAAAAAGTACGTGTTTGCGTAAAACTGGATCGTACTTCCTAAGTGAAAGTTTGTCTGGGGTGTTCATAGTATTTTTCTTGGTATAATAAGCCCTGACCCCTGACTCCTCAGACACCAAACCCACTAGTTTTCTCTTCGTATTATTCTTCTTTGCCATAATTATATACAATCTTACCACAAATTCTATAAATTTTCAAGAGGTTTTTTAGATAGAAAAAGGCCCTCGCGTAGAGGGCCTAAAGACGTAGATGGTTAGAACAGTATTCGGGCGGAGCCGCAAGAAAGCATATGAATATTTCTCTCGATTTCTGAGGTAAACGGCCTCCCGCAACGCGGACAACTCCAAGTAATACACCGAATTTTACGATAAATATGCTTCAAAAACATCATTCCACCTCCTTCATCTACAAAACCTAAGGTACAACAATTCGAATTTTACTATCTTTCCTCAAATTTCGCAAGCAAGAGCTTAATAAAGGCTTTTATCTCTCGAAGTTTGAAATCCTTATTGGCTGGCATCATAACATCTTTATCACCCAAAAACTTCAGATCAGAAATCTGATAATATACCGCCTGTATTAGTTCCAAAAGCATTTTTTCATCTTCCGGGTCAAATTCATAAACCTTGTCATAAACCTCCCCATCCACATCCGGCCTCACAAAGAGGATATGCCCCCGCGTCACCTTATATTTCGAAAAAGTCGGTGAATTATTAAGCAGTAACTTATAAAACAAAAGTTGCAACATATATTTATACAGAGTCGGTTGGCTCTGCCATTTTTCTTTGTAGTATTTCCCGGTCTTAAAGTCATAAATTTCAATAGTTTTTGCCTCTTCGTCGACAGCGATATGGTCAATCTTGCCAGTCACCGGTACTCCGTCAATCGCTAGTTTCTCAAAGGCTAAATTCACTTCAGCCTTGCCAGACCGAAGAATCGACGAAAACTCTTTCAAGGCTATCGAAATTTCCTCGGGTCCTTTCTCCCTGATACGATCTTTTACCTCTGGCAGCAAATCTTTTTTGTCTAATTCCGAAAGATAAAATTCCATCGCCGCTGCGTCCGACAACCCAGAGTTTGTCACCTGTTCAAAAGTCGCGTGCGCCAAATTTCCTAGCGCCAAAGATTCGTCTTCTGGCTCCCTCTCCGCCCTAAGAACGGTATTTTTGAAAAACTCTTCCGGCCCCGCATTCACGATGTCGATAAACGATGTCAAAGCCGACGCCGACATTCGCCAACCTTTCAATCTCTCAAGGTACACTGTATTCATATCCGGTGTAAAATCCACAAACGGCACCAAATATTTTTTGAGGACCCCCGCCGACCTCTGGTTTGCGGAAAATAAAAGAGCGCAAGGATTCTCCTCATCAAACTGAGAAAGTTCACCCTCTGTATAGGCTAGCTGTACTTTTTTGTCAGGCAAAAACGGCGAAATTACCTCTATACCACCATTATCGAGCTGGTTGACATATTCTTCCAAATATTCTAGTCTATCCGGTGACTTCCCTGCAAAATCGTGTAACGAGTTAGTAATGAATAGGGTCTGTTTAGCCCTAGTCAGAGCCACATAGAGCACCCGAATCCGTTCACTATCTGTAATCCCCGTGTGTCTAATATGGGTCAGGTTATCGGGCAAGGTCAAGAAACTGTTATTCCCCTTACCTTTACCCCAACCAGAATGATCTGCCGACAAAATAAATACATATTCAAACTCCAACCCCTTAGCTTTATGCGCTGACAAAATCTGCACCGCCTCATCCGCATCTTTATAAGGACTCGTGGTGTTTAGTGGCATCTCCGCCTGCGCATAATCATCCACCATCTGTATCAAATCCCGTACTCTCAGAGGCTTTTCGCCTACGTGTTTGATGAGTTTAGCCTTTAAAGATGCCAGATTCTCATAAAAAGAAAACATCTCGTACGGCTCCATCGTATCAACGTTCATCTTGGAGGCTACGAAAGATAATACCAGTTCCAAAGGTTCGGTCAGAGATTTTTTGAGTAGTTCCGACAAAAACTCCATCGTCGTATGGATTTCTTCGGAACTTTTGGTGTTCAAAAGATAGTCAAACACCGGCTTATGCGCTGCGCGCGCCTCACCAACCAACTTTACCGCCGTCAGCATTGGTACATCCAACCAATCATAGGCAAACACCTCAAGCATCGACACTGTCGGCTTAACTTCTCGAGAAATTTCGTCGACAAGCCTTAGAATCGTCAAAATTTCGTGGATTTTTTCATCTTCAAACAGGTTATCGCGTCTTTCATAGGCGATTTTGATTTCCGCGTGAGCTTTTAGATATGGCAAAAGCGGCATAAAATACTTATGTTTATTGGAAATTACTGCAATCTCACTCTGCTTTACCCCAGATTTGATAAGCTCTGCGATTTTATCCGCCACAAAGGCGTATTCTTGATCAGAAGACAAAAATTCCACTCGATGAATCTGCGACTTTTTGGGATTCTCACGATGTGCCGTCAAAGGTTTCTCTCCTACAAAGCGGTTAGGCGCCTGGTCAATCACCTGTTTTGAAAAATCCAAAATTTCCTGGGTCGAACGGTAGTTCTCTACCAAAGTCACTACGTGAGCCTCATAGTACTCCTGAAAATCTGACAAATTCGTCGCGTTGGCACCCTGAAATTCGTAAATCGCCTGGTCGTCATCTCCTACCGCCATAATTATCGGCTTTTCGTAATCCGTCAGTTGTTTCACAATTGTCAGCTGAGATGGGTTAGTATCCTGAAACTCGTCCAACATAATAAACTGATAACGCTCCTGAAGTGTATCTCTAAATCCATCGTCCTCTTTCAAAATTCGCCCCGCCTCGATAATCATATCATCAAAATCACACAGCCCATTTTGGGTAAGATACTCTTGATATTTTTCCATCACTACGGCAACCGAAGATAGTTTCTTATTAGCTACCCTATCTGCTAAGCGATAACCGCCTCGTCCGTCTTTCTCAAAATACTCATCTTTCCAGCTAGATAGAGGCCCGATTTTCTCAGCCGCCTCCGCCTCTAGAATTGCCGCCTTAAGCGTCCGAGCCATCCCTACAATTATTCTCTCCACTCCTGGTACAATCGGTTCCAAATTTTCATACTTCTTCAAAATTTCATAAACCGGGGCATACGCCCTCTCGTAGGATTCTTTAAACTTCCTCGGTACGATATTTGAGAGTAGCGGTGAAATCGCAGAAGATAGCACCTTAGAATCTTCCATATTTTGCTTGGCCACCAAAGAGAGCTCCGCACTCGATAGCCCGGCCGCCTTTGCTTCCGAAATCACGCTTACAATATCCTTAATCTTATCTCCGTACAGAATATCCTTCGCGGGCAAGGTATCTCGAATCTCTTTTACAATCTTGAACTGCGTCACTTCATCAATCGCCGCATCAATCACGCGGTCGTAATCCGGTGAAAAATTACGATACTGTGCCAAAATATCCTGTCCAAAAGAATGATAGGTCCCGATGTTTACTTTTAACGCATCGTTTCCGATTATAGATTTCAAACGCTCACGCATATTTGACGCACCCGACTCCGTAAACGTAAGACATAAAATATTCGAGGCATTAGTATCAGTTTTTTTCAAAATATAAGCCACCTTTTCAGACAGAAGCTGCGTCTTGCCAGTTCCTGGACCAGCGAGAACCAAAAGGGGCCCCGATAGATATTCTACAGCTTCCCTTTGTTTCTCATTTAACCCCATCTTTCCTCCAGTTATCACTTATTTTTATCAAATCTTTTAGATGGCGAGCTTCATCTGGGACTTTGATATCGCCCCGCTTGACCTTAGAAAGCGCTGTAAGGCCTTCTACGGTCTTAGTTGGCACAGCCTTGGGGTCTTTTCTCAAGATTTGTCCAAACTCATAATTGCGCGAAGGATAGTCGCAGGTCAACCTAAGATCCCCTATTCCGCACTCCAAATCTACCGTTTTGTAATCAGCTCCATTAGCTGATAGAAGCGCCTTCATTTCTTCCGCCGCCTCTGTTAAATATTGTTCGTGTAAATCCGTACCCGCCTTTAAATTAAGTAGCCCCGCAAGCAAAGCATAAATATTTTTGAGTGCACCACACATCAAAACGCCCTTTTTGTCGTGCGTCCGGTCAAAAGTCAAAAAATCCGTTGTAAATAGCTCTACTACTCTGTCATCAGTGGTGGTCAGATGGGTTTCTTTGCCTGCTTTGATGTCTACTGCAAATCCCGGCCCTGATAGCACCATATAGTCCGTGAAATCTGTAAAATTATGGTCATCAAGAAAGCCTTTAGTCGCTACGATTAAAGGTATGTTTTTTGGTAAATACGGCAAAAGATAAGGCGCTGCTTGGGATGGCACCGCGAGTACGATGTATTTTACTTTGGCCAGCACGTCCGACAGCTTTTCTTTTTCGAGCCTAGAATCATAATAATCAATATCATAGCCTTTGTCAGCCAAAATCCCTCCGAGCGCTGTTCCAAAAGCCCCCGCACCTAAAATCGCAATTTTCATGATATAATTATAGCATGACTGAGCAAAATTGGGTGTATTCAGACATCGTGAAAGACCATTTTCTAAATCCGCGCAATTTCTTAATGGGCGACGAGTCCAAATTTAAATATGACACTTGTGGTATCGTTGGTAATCCTATCTGTGGCGATCAAATGAAGATGTATCTCAAAATCGATAAAAAATCCGACACCATCACCGATATCAGATGGAAAACATACGGTTGCGCTTCCGCCATCGCCTCCACTTCCGCTCTCTCCGAGATGGCCAAAGGAAAAACCCTAGACGACGCCCTAAAAATCACCGCCAAAGATATCGACGACTACCTCGGCACTCTCCCCAAACACAAATTCCACTGCTCAATCTTAGGCCACGACGCCTTAAAAGACGCCATAAATAATTACAGAAATAAATAAATCCAACCTAAGAAACGCGACTATGGCAACTACATCCGCTGTGTTAGTGAGGAAAAGGATGTATCAGACTTAACCTATATGCAGGATATGACAGCATCCATCCCTTGATACATTAGTGGATATAAAAAGACTAGACTTTAGGAGGCCTGGATACAGCGGATGGAACTCCCGTTAGAACGACTGGCACCATTACCAGTATATAAACTACTATTATAATAATTCAAAGCGTACCGTCTCGCACCATTATATGCTGTGGAGCCCCACCAGTTTCCGCGCGAAGATTCATCGTGTGACGAGCCACCATAGTAATATCCGCCTAGGACTGGGGAAAAGCTTGATACATAAGTAGTACTGCCTGGTGACGCTCCGCCAATGCTATCTATTTGTGTTTTACTTGGCAATGTCCAGCCTTTGGGACAGATAGAGAAACGCGGCACCAGCGGGGGTGAGTGCTATGGATGGGCTAACGCTAGTACTGGAACTGGCGGTGGAACAGGATTCGTAAATTCTTGTATCCATAGTGGTTCTAACGACTACAGTGGCGGAGATACGGTATGGTACAACTACGCAGCGGCTACTGCTGAAACTATAAAAAATCTCAATAGCACAGAGTCTTATAGTAATTGGAATATTACTACGGAAAGTATCTGCCCAAAAGGTTGGACATTGCCAAGTACGATGCAGATAAACGCTCTTGGTGGAGAAAACCCTGGTAGTAGTGCTTATGTTGACGGTTTTTCTCCAGTTCTAGGCGGTGGTTATGGTAATGGTGTGTTGGTTAACGAATCTACATACGGGTACTGGTGGGGTTCTACAGCGTATAGCGGCGCAGCTCGGTATCGCTTAGATTATAATAGTAGTAGCTTATACACCGACGGTGGCCTCCGCCGCAGTGGCGCCTACATCCGCTGTGTTAGTGAGGAAAAGGATGTATCAGACTTAACCTATATGCAGGATATGACAGCAAAGGTAGCAGATAGCCCTAAAGGCTGGACATTGCCAAGCAAAGACACAGTCTAGTCTTTTTATATCCACTAATGTATCAAGGGATGGATGCGAAAACAACAAAATAGATTTTTTAATAGCATAAATGAGATTTAGACCAGATTTGCGAATGCTATTTTTACAACCTAACAGTGTAAAAATATCCACGG
>JAFWKW010000020.1 GCA_017514125.1 Candidatus Saccharimonadota bacterium | reverse complement strand
CTTTCCTTAATATTATTATATCTCTCGCGACAATCTGACCCTCTCTGTAATAAAAAAGTCCCTCGCGCGATTTATTATTAACATTATACCCCATATCGCTTATTTGGTCAAGTATTTCTAGCCTAGAATAGGAGCCGTTTTTGCGGAGCCAAGCGGGGATGGCGATGACGACGGGAGTGCCTTTTTTAATTTGACCAGCCAGGTTTTTTAAAAAACCTAAAACAATATTGCTGCATTCTTGCTTTTGCTCTTTTAGTTCTATCTCGGACGGGATGCTACTCATAGGTTTACCTAAATAACTCTCACAAGCTACCGCGTCAATATTCTCCCATTTGAATTCTGTAGCATTTCCAGGAGAAACCTGGAATAGTTGGTTCTCGGGCCGCGTCCGGCCGGCCCGTCGACCCTTCGGGTCGTCCGCGTCCCAAGGGGCGGTCTGCCACGGGCGGCCGGCGCTTCGGCTCGCGCTGCCGCGCTCCGCAATCCCTCGAACCAACCATTCTAGGTTTCTTTCAGAAAAATCTACCATTTTTTCGGAAAGATCGGTGCCGTAGGCTTTATAGCCCATAAGTAGGGCTTCTTGGAGGAGGACGCCGGTGCCGCAGAAGGGGTCTAAAATGGTGGAGCTTGCGGGGAGAGGGCCGCAGAGGTTGATTAAGATTTGGGCAAGTTTGGGTGGGAGCATACCGACTTTAGCATCTCTTTTGGGCCGGCCTTGGTCGCGGCGGGAGTAGGCGTCGATATTTTGGATGCCGATGACTCTAAACCAATCGTTTTCGACTTTGATGAATTCGCATTTTTTGGGGTTTTTGCCAGAAAGACCGTTGTGGAGAGAAGTGGCGGTAGAAAGAACGGCCGTGTCACCCAAAACTACTCTTACGCTCCGACCGTGGCGAGTGAGGATTTTTTTGAGTTTCATAGCCTCGGAGCTAGCCGATTTCTTGGAAGCGTTTTTGCTATAGTCAGAAACACCGAGGGTGATTTTGCCTGCGGTTTTAATCAAAAAATCTAGAGGTTTTTCTGGTAATTTTTCGGCGAGTTTAAGAGAACCGCCGAGACGATTAATGTCTGGAGTGGTTTTGCTTTCGAACAAAGATAGGCTACTGGACAAAGGTTTGATTTTGCCAAAAAGAGCTTCTAATTCGGCGTTTGATAATTCTGGCTCTCGGCCAAGTACGGCTAAATACATATAATTATTATATCATATGGTATAATGGGGATATGAAATTATCAGAGGAACTAATCTATCGAGGCTTTTTGGCCAAGACTACTATTGAAAATCCGGAAGAGCTAGACACTAGAGAGTCAAAGAAATTTTACTGGGGGGCGGATCCATCAGCGGATTCTCTTACGATTGGAAATCTCGCGGCTCTGATGATGTGTGCCTGCTTTGTGCGGCATGGGTATACTCCGTATCTTTTGGTTGGTGGGGCGACAGGACAAATTGGGGATCCGAAAGAAAATGGGGAACGCGACCTAAAGACTCTTGAGGAGGTGGAACATAACAAGAAATGTATTCGTGAACAAATCGAGAGAGTTATAAATGCAGGTGATGGCGATGTACGTGATCATGAAACACCAGGCCTTGTGATGGTGGATAATTATGATTGGTTTAAAGATATTAATTATCTTTCGTTCTTGCGCGAAGTGGGTAAGAACTTTTCGATGACGCAGTTACTCGACCGGCAGTTTGTACAGAATCGGATAGGTAGTGGCGGGTCGGGGATATCTTATGCGGAGTTTTCTTATACCTTGATTCAGGGGTATGATTTTCTTCATCTTTATCGTGAGTATGGAGTTTCACTCCAACTTTGTGGGGCGGATCAGTATGGTAACTGTACAAGTGGAATTCATTTGATTTCTCGACTTGAAGGAGCAAGAGCGGATGTGTGGAGTACGCCGCTCGTGATTGATCCAGTGACGGGGAAGAAATTTGGCAAGTCCGAGGGAAATGCCGTGTGGTTGGCGGCTTCTGATAATGGGTCGGGGAACTATACATCGATTTTTGATTTTTATCAATTTTGGATGAATCAGCCGGATGAGGCAGTGGAGAGTTTGCTTAAAATCTATACTCTGCTAGAGCCAGAGGAAATTGAAAAGATTTTGGCGGAGCATAAGGAACATCCAGAAATGAGACTGGCGCAAAAGGCACTGGCACGAGGTGTGACTTTCGTAGTACACGGTGCAGGTGCGGCAGAAGCGGTGGAGAATTTGTCGGAAACTTTGTTTAACAAAGAAACGGATTTTTCGGACTTTTCGGAAGACGAAATTACCGAATTTGCGGCGTATTTGCCGACGATTGCTAAGGGTAATATGTTGGTTGATATTTTGGTAAATACGGGGTTGGCTGAATCAAAGAAAAAAGCGCGGGAATTCATCGCGGGAGGGGCAGTGTCGGTTAGTGGGGTGAAGGTGAAAGAAGATATACCGATTAATCAAAATGCGATTATCAAAAAAGGCAAAAATAAGTTCGCCATAGTGGTATAATTTTGTTATGGCTACCAAAAAGAAAAAGTTTAAATTTCCGTGGCGGACGGTGGTTTCGATTGCGACTTTGGCACTTGTGGGGTATGTAGTCTATCAAAACTGGGACGGGTTTGTTGAAACTTTTGAAAATTTGAACCACGCAAATATTTTTGTGATACTCTTACTCGTGCCGGAGCAGCTATTTATGTATTATGCTTGTGGGCAGATTTTTTTCTCGTATCTTGAGAGTAAATACAAAATGGTGTTTGGATGGAAACAGAAGCTAAGGATTTCGACGGAGCTAAACTTTGTAAACCGAGCGGTGCCGGCGGGGGCGGTAGGGGGACTAGCATATCTTACTTACCGGCTAAAACCATTTGGAGTGGATGCGGGACAGGCGAGTTTTCTCTATATCTTTCGGTTTGCGATTACGACGGTGGTGAATTATGTACAAGCGCTGGTTGCGATTTTGATTCTCTATGCGCTCGGTTCGGTGCCGGAGGAGGCGACTTGGATTATTTGGGTGTCGCTTTTGATGAACGCCGGGGTGTTTGTGATACTTGGGTTAATCATCTATGTGGCGAGTTCGAAAAAACGAATTGAGTGGTTTGCTAAGTTGGTCGGAAAGCTGATTGCCTTTGTGGTTCGGACGGTGACTTTTGGGCAGAAAAGGAGTTTATTCAGGCGGGAACGGGTACAGAATTACTTTCTTTCGATTCACGACTGTGTAGTGATTGTCAAAAAAGACAAAAAATCATTGATTCGCCCAACTGTTTGGGGGTTTATTTATAGTCTTTGTGAAATTGGGGTGTATTGGATTGTGGCGGCGGCGATGGGGCGGCCGGAGATTTTGCCAGTGATTATGGTGGGGGAGGCGATTGGGTCGGTGTTTGATGGGATTGTGCCATATGGACCGTACGAGCTTGGGATGGCGGGGGTGATGGGGATACTCTTAGGTGGAACGGAAGAAGCGATTGCGATATCTTTAATTACGGTGGTGATGGCGAGAGCATTGTCGCTTATATTTACGATTGGAACGGGTTGGTGGCCATATCAGCAGGCGATTAGGAGTAAAGAATGAGTGACTTGGCGTCACCCGTCGATGTTACGCTTTCCCCAACCCAATTTATTGCCGTCGTTAACCAAACGTTAGAATATGCGTACTCGTCAGTAGTGGTGGTGGGGGAGGTGAGTGAGTTTAAGGTGAATCAAGGGAAATGGGTGTTTTTTAACATCAAAGATGAGGAAACGTCGATTCCTTGCTTTATGACTTTGTGGTCGCTTAGTCAACCAATTGAAGATGGAATGAAGGTAGTAGTAAGGGGCACCCCGAAACTGACTAAGTGGGGTAAATTTTCTTTCACGGTGTCAAAAATTCAGCCGGTGGGAGAAGGTTCGCTTAAAAAAGCGTATGAACTACTAAAGAAAAAGTTGGCGGGAGAGGGACTATTCGACCGAGCAAGGAAGCGATCTTTGCCGGAAGAGCTTAATAAAATCGGGGTAATTTCTTCGGTGGATGCGGCCGGGTATAAAGATTTTATTAAAATTATCAACGCGAGGTGGGGTGGAATGAAAGTTTTGACCGCGCATACACAGGTACAAGGTTTGGATGCGCCGGAGCAAATGATAAGGGCTCTTAAATATTTTAATGAGCGGACGGATGTGGACGTGATTGTGCTAATTCGGGGTGGAGGGAGCAAGGATGATCTCTCGTGTTATAATGACGAGGCGCTAGTGAGGGCGGTGGCGGCTTCAAAAATTCCGGTGGTGTGTGGAGTGGGACATGAGATAGACGAATCACTGTGCGATCTCGCCTGCGATGTGAGGGCTTCGACGCCGTCGAATGCGGCGGAGCTTCTGACTAAAGATCGAAAAAGCGAAAAGATTTTGGAAAAAATTCGGATGATTCGGCAGCGAATCGAGCTTGAGATTAGAAATATAGAAAGTGATGTGGCGCAGAAAAAACGGATGTTAGAACTTCTAAATCCGGAAAAGGTTTTGAAACAAGGATATGCGATTCTTGTTGGTGATGTGTCGATTGGTAGTGTTGTAAAAATTACAACATTTGAAAAAGAGATAGAAGCGGAAGTGATAAAAATAAGAGAAAGGAAATAAATGGCTAATACGCAAAATTTGAATCAAAAAATCAAAGAGTTAGACGAGAAAGTAGAATGGTTTAATTCGGATGAATTTGAGCTTGATAAAGCAGTAGAAAATTATAAGGAGGCTCTAGGGCTAGCGGTTGAAATTGAAGAAGATTTGAAAAATTTGAAAAACGAAGTAGAGGTGCTTGACCAAGATTTTTCAAAAGACTCTTAGTTTGTGATATAATGTGATTATGGATAACAAATCTTCTTTTGGAATGAATGGACAGCCGGTAGGGCCGATTGTTTCTCCTGCTAATGAGTCTCCGTATACGGCTGCTTTTACACAACCGATTAGTACGCCGATGGGTGAACAATCGGAGCCGACGTCAATGGGACAGCCGATTCAACCGGCGCAGCCAATGACGGGGCAACCGATACAGCCGGGGCAGCCGATGATGAGTGAGCCGATTCAGCCGATTCAACCGGGGCAGTCAGGGCAAGCGATGCCGGGACAAATGCCTGGGCAAGCAATGCCTGGACAGATGCCAGGAGTGGCGCCGCAAATGCCGGATATGGAGCAAAATCCGATTACTGGTCAGCCGATGATGATGCAATCGGCGGGGCAGGTGGTAGTAGAAAAGAAGGATAACAAAGCACTGATTAAGACGATTGCGATTATTGCGTTGTCGCTTACTTTGGTGACTTTTATTGGACTGTTTCTTTGGATGTTTACGGAGTATAGCACGATAAAATCGGATGTAGATGGACGGATTGCTAAGGCGGTATATGATGCAAGGAATGAAACAACTACAAAATTAGAGGAAGAATTTGCCGAGCGAGAAAAGTTTCCTTATAGACCATTCGCAGGACCGGCGGATTATGGTAGTTTGACTTTTGAGTATCCGGATACATGGAGTGTTTATATAGCTAACGATGCGTCAGGTGGCGGGGATTTTGAGGCATATTTAAACCCAGGTGAAGTATATGCGGTCTCGAATACTACGATTTGTGCTTTAAACGTGAAAATCGTAAATGCAGCTTTTGACTCTGTGGTAGCCGGGTATCAGCCATATTTGGAAGCGGGTCGAGATGGGACTCCGCCGGCGATGAGATTGGAATCGGTGACGATTGGCCAGGATAATGACATAGTAGCAAACTTATATACGGGAGCTATTCCTAATACGGAATTTCAGGGTTATATCATAATATTTAAACTACGTGATAAAACAGTGATATTACAAACTGATTCAGTGCTGTTTGAGGGGGATTATCAGAGGATACTTTCAACTGTGCGCGTGAGTGCGTGACATTTTTAACTAAGAACTGTATAATAGTGGTATATGCTGGAGGTACAAGGTGCGATGGTGGTGGCGCGGGAGCTCAAGCGCCCGCTTTTGGAACTGAGACAACTCGCGCTCGGGTTTGATGGGAATGGTCTGGAGGACGAGAGGATTCGGGCCGAAATGGTGGCAGTGAGCGAAAGAGCGATGCGGCAGGTGGATGATTTGACTAGGTTCCGGGAGCTTGAAAATGGTGGATTTGAGATGGGGCCGGTGGCGGTGAGAGCGCTTTGTGATGATGTACTGGAAGAAGTTCAGGGACTTTTTGGCGGGAAAAAATGTGAAATGAACGTGAAATATTCCAACCGTTCAAGACTCGTCAGTGCCAATGCGGAGCTTTTGAAAAGTGTGGTACGAAATTTACTACTCAATGCGACAAAATATGAAGACAAGGAATTAAAAACGAGTCTTTTAGTTTCGGAATCCAAGGGCAAAGTAGAGATAAAAGTGCGAGATTTTGGACCAGCATTACCGGCAGATGTATGGCGAGAAATGAAGGAAGAAGTGTTTGAGCCGCAAGAAATTGCGATGCGGCCAGGGTCTTCGGCTTTAGGGTTTTATATTGCTTCAAAATTTTCTAAATATATGAAAGCGGAAGTGGGGGTTACTAGGCATAATGATGGGGTGAGCTTTTTTGTTAAATTGCCTACGGCGCGGCAAATGTCGATTTGGGGTGTTTAAATGATTTTTGTAATTGATAGTGAGGAAGTGTTTGGTAAGTGTGTAGTGAGAGCACTTAAAAAAAATGGATTTGAAGCCCAGCTTTTTAATAATGCGATTGAAGCGATGGAGGAGATTTCTAGGACGGGGGCGCCGGATTTGGTGTTTATTGATGTGATGCTGGCGGGGCCGGATGGATTTACGTTTCTTAATGAGATGGCGTCGTATGCGGATACTTTTGAAACGCCAATTGTGATTGTGAGCGAAAGGGGTTTTTTGAAGTTTGATTTGAAGGCTTATGGGGTGGTGGGAATACTTGATAAAAAGACGATGAAGCCGGAGGAGGTAGTAGAATATGCCAACAAATACACCTAAAGACGTCAAAACTGATGCCTATGTATTAAGGCGGACAAACTATGGGGAGGCGGACAGGATTCTGAATCTAATTACGCCGGAGGGGAAAGTTTCGGCGATTGCCAAGGGGGTACGGAAACCTTTGTCAAAACTAGCTGGTTCGGTGGAACTTCTGACGCTATTTGAAGCAAATTTACATTTTGGTAAAAGTGATTTAGCGATACTGACAGGCGCAAGGATGCAACGGTACTATGCTAATATTGTGAAAGATTATACACGAATGACAATGGCTAGTGTGTTTTTGAAAGAAATTAATCGGGCGGCGGAACATGTTGAAAATCCGGAGCTATTTGAGATATTAGACAAATGTCTATTTGGGCTTGATTCGGGCTATCCGGGAGATTTGGTGTACGCTTGGTTTTTCTTAAATTTGAAGCGAGCGATGGGGGAGCAATTGAATTTATATATGGATGTAAATGGGGTAAAATTAGAGGAAGATAAAAAATATATTTGGGACGGGATGGAAATGGCGTTTCAGCCGAAAGAAGATGGAGAATACGAAGCGGATTTTGTGAAGGTACTAAGACTAATGGTGTCGGCGGACCTTGAAGTGGTTTTTCGGATTAAAGATATAGAAAAATATCTACCAGGAACTCTTGAAATCGTGAAAACTTTATAGAGAGGTGGTATAATAAAAATATGAGTAAATTAGATGATATTGTGAGTTTATGTAAAAGAAGGGGGTTTGTATTTCCGGGATCGGATGTGTATGGTGGGTTTGCCGGGACGTGGGACTTTGGGCCGCTTGGGGTGATTTTGAAGAAAAAAATTATGGATTCCTGGTGGTCGTTTTTCGTGGAGGGGCGTGATGATATGTATGGGGTGGATGCGGCGATTTTGATGAATCCGAAGACTTGGGTAGCCTCGGGACATACGGCAACCTTTGCGGATCCTTTGGTAGAGTGTAAAGAATGTAAATCGCGCTTTCGGGCGGATAAAATTGCGGATGGAATTAACGAGAGCGTTTCTTCGGAAGAATTCTGGGACTTACACGTCAAATGTCCGGTGTGTGGCAAAGAAAATTGGGGGCCAATTCGGAAATTTAATATGATGTTTTTGACACACGTGGGGGCGGTGCTCCCTGAGGATACGGGAGAGCTAGCGGAAAAATCAATTGCGTATCTACGTCCAGAAACGGCGCAGGGGATTTTTACAAATTTCAAAAATGTAGTAGATACTTTTTATCCGTCTTTGCCGTTTGGTTTGGCACAGCAAGGGAAAGCATTTCGGAATGAGATTTCGCCGCGAGATTTTATATTGAGAGATCGAGAATGTTCGCAAATGGAGATTGAATATTTTGTAAAACCGGCGGACTGGGAAGAGAATTTTGAAAAGATGCGAGAATTGTTTCACGAATTTTTGGAGAAGGAGATGGGGCTTGACGCGAGCTTGATTCACGAGCTAGAAGTGCCGGCGGAAGATAGGGCACATTATTCGAAACGGACGATTGACTTTATGTTTGACTATCCGAATGGTTGTGAGGAGTTGATGGGGCTAGCTTACCGGACGGATTTTGACCTTTCTAATATTGCTCGCGAGTCGGGTAAGTCGATGGAATATCGTGATAAGATAACTGGTGAAGTGTTTGTGCCACACGTGATTGAGCCGTCGATTGGGGTGGAGAGGTTGTTCCTCGCGGTGCTTTCGAATGCTTATATTGAGGACGAGGTAAATGGTGAGAAACGGACGGTTTTGAAACTGCCGGAGAATTTGGCGCCGTATAGATTCTGTGTATCGCCGCTTTTAAAGAACAAGTCGGAACTCGTTGGAAAAGCTCGAGAAGTATATGTACTGCTTAAAGAAAAATACGGAAATGTGACTTGGGATGATTCGGGGAATATTGGCAAACGCTATCGCAAACAAGATGAAATTGGGACGCCGAAGTGTGTGGTAATTGACTTTGATACCTTGGAAGACAAAAGTGTCACGGTGCGTGACCGTGACACTACTTCTCAAGTTCGGGTAAAAATAGAAGAACTCTAAATTACTTCTGATACCTTTCAATCGCGTCTTTGATGACCTTTTTGGCGGTATCCAAACCTTCGAAAGCGACGACTTTGGTGGTGCCGGGTTTTTTCAGATCCTTGTAATGGTTGAAATGAAACTCGATTTGCTCCAAAGTTCTTTTTGGTAAATCTTCCAGAGTTTGGTATTTGTCGCCGTTATTCCGATCGTCTTCTGGGACGCAGATGATTTTGTCGTCGACTTCGCCGTCATCAACAAATTTCATAA
This sequence comes from Candidatus Saccharimonadota bacterium, assembly GCA_017514125.1. Classification (GTDB taxonomy): domain Bacteria; phylum Patescibacteriota; class Saccharimonadia; order Saccharimonadales; family Saccharimonadaceae; genus Nanosyncoccus. Next base: position 21,097 of record JAFWKW010000020.1, on the reverse strand, counting down.
CGCCAAGGATTCTACCTTTCATCCAGATACCGGTGGTGAGAGGTTGGTCGGTAATCATAAGAACATCGAGTTCGTCACCATCCTCGTCTAAAGTCTGCGGGATAAAACCGTAGTTACAAGGTTTGGCAAAAGCGATTGGTTCGATGCGGTCAAGCATAAAACAGGCGTGCTTTCTATCCCATTCGATTTTGTGATTACTGCCGGTAGGGATTTCGATGACGACGTTTAGCTCGCCGTTTTCGTAGTCGCCAGGTTCTAAAACTTTGTTAAAATCTGCCATATTAACTCCTTTATTTTATTCCATTATTATAACATAAAATCATGTTTGCAAAAATACGATAAAATTAAACTATTTTATGTAATTATGTGATATAATAAAGTTATGCATATATTGGTAGTGGGCAATGTCTTAAAAGATGTATATCTAAATCTTGATCCGAGAACAGAGGATTTTGAACAAGATGGAAGGGGTAAGGAATGGCTAGATTTTAGCTTTAATGCCTCGGAACATCATTATATGGCGCGGACGAGTAGCTTTGGTGGGGCGGCGATTACTCTAGAGGTTCTTCAAAAGATGGGGCTTGAGGCGGATATTTCGGATACGAGTTTTCATTTTGATGAAAACGGGCCGGTGATTAGCGGTCCGACGGGGGTGTATCGGTATATTTTGACTTCGGATTCCGGGGTGGCTTATATGGTGCCAAGTAGCGAACAAAAGACGGCCTTTACCACACCGACAGATAAGGTGGATTATATCTTTGTGGATAGGTCGGCGTGTTTGACGCCGGCAGTGATAGATCGGCTAGTTTCGTATCTTGATTATTCAAAGAGGACAAAGTTGGTGCTGTACCTGCGCGATTTGACAGTGGAAAATTTGGGTGGATTAGTCAAACACGCGGATTTGGTGTTTTTGGAGGAGAATAAGGGAAGACTAGAGAATTACCCAGAAGACAGAGTGATTCGGGTGTCGGAAAATCGGTTGAGATACAGAGATTTTGTGGAAAATGTGTCGGTAGAAAGAATTGATAGGCTGACGCACTTATCGGCTTATTCGATTATCGCGGCGACAGTGCTAGGTGGATTTATTTTGGGTAAAACCGTGGAATATGCGCTCAAAATGGCGCGGATTAATGTAGAAAATGCAACACTAGACGCGACTCTCACGATTGATGAACTAGAAAATATCGCGACTTCTACGTCGGAAAGTAACCTTGAGCTAATCGCGGCGGCGATGATGATGCCAGGCAAGGGGATTCTTGCGATGGATGAATCGGGTGGATCAATCAAGAAAAAGTTTGAAAAATTAGGAATTGAAGATACTGTAGAGAAAAGACATAGTTATCGGGATATTATTTTGAATACTCCGGGACTAGAAAATTATCTTAACGGGGTGATTCTATTTGATGAAACGGCGAGAGATGTAGTAGAAGATGGTAGAAGCGTGCCGGATTTTCTGATTTCGAGAGGGATTGTGCCGGGAATTAAGGTAGATAAGGGTTTGAAACGATTACTTGACCTTACCGATGCCGATGACAACGAAACGATTACAGAAGGGTTAGATGATCTGCCGGCGAGGTTACGCGAATATTATCAGATGGGACTTCGGTTTGCTAAGTGGCGAGCAGTGTTTGAAATTAGACTAGGTGACGAGGGGGTGATGTTGACTCCAACGACGGCAGCGATTAGAGAGAATTGTAGGGTAATGGCCGAGTATGCGGTGGCTTGTCAGTCGGCTGGTTTGGTGCCAGTGGTGGAGCCGGAGATTTTGTATGATGGAAATCATACAATTGAGCAGTGCGCAAGAGCAACTGGCAGGGTGCTAGATGAATTATTTAGAGCGCTTCGGCGACATCGCGTAAACCTTCGAGCTTGTATTGTCAAATGTAATATGGTGATGGCGGGGAAAGATTATGCTGGAAATTCAGTAAACAGCGGAACTACCCCTGAAGAAATTGGAAAAGCGACGGCTAGACTTCTTCACGAGTACGTACCGGCGGAATGTGCCGGGGTGGTATTCCTCTCTGGTGGGCAGACGCCAGAACAGGCGACGGATAATCTAGCGGCGATTATGGCGAAGGGGCCGTTTGCGTGGCCGGTATCGTTTTCGTTCTCAAGAGCGCTTCAGGACCCGGCGCTTGTTGCGTGGGGAGGGGATAATGATAACAGAGAAAAAGCGCAGGAAGCGCTGACTGAACGCTTGATAGCTAATTGTAGCGTAATAAAATAAGGTGATTTTTTCGCGGTTGATTTCGCGCCTAGTTAATTTTACAACATATTCACCCAATCCTCACCTCGATCCCAGGTTACTCGTCTCGGATGGGGAAATGTTGTAAAATTAACTGGGCTCATCAAATGTTCAAAAATCACCTTATTTTATTACTTCTAGAATCCCTCTCAGGGCGTAGGCAGTGTCTTCGTGGGATCTAACCGTGATGGTGTCGATACCCATCTTTACGACGGGGTAATCGTTGCCGCCGGGTTGAGTCATATCGCCGAAATATAATACATCTTCTTTAGTAACGTTTAATTCTTCTAGTAGATGGGTCATACCGAATTCTTTGTTCATACCAGGGGTAATGGCATTGATAGAGGTAGTACCACCGATTTCGTAGTCAAATTCGGGGGCGTATTCTTTACATTTTGCGACGATTTTTTCGCGCTTTTTACAGTCTGGGTCCCATTCGTACTTTTCCTTGGTGCCGGCTTTTTGGCCGAGAGCCGAGAAAGTAACTTGAGAAAGGCGGTTTTCGATGATTTCGTCACCTGGTTGTAATTTGTCTTCTTCCCAATAGCCTAATTCTTTGGCGGATTTTTCGATAGTTTCTGAGATTTTTGTTACTTGCTCATCTGTAAGCGGGTAATTATAAACTAGTTCCCAGTCGTTTTTTGCTATATTAAATCTATAATATTGTGTCCCTTGGGCTACAAAAAGATGGAGATGGGACAGTTGCTCTGGGGTGGCATCTTTTAGTCTGTCGACGATTTGGATTAAGAATTGATCGAACTTTTGGCCGGAAATAGGGCAGATTTCAAAATGATCCAGACACTTAGTTAGTAAATCGGCGATTTCGTCTGGAATCGGCGTCTTCGCCACGTTTAAAGTTTGATCAATATCGAATGCAAGTACTTTTTTCATGTTATAATTATATCATGAAGACTTTTATTGTGGGCAATTGGAAGTTAAACTTTAACGTGGGGGAGGCGTCGGTTTATTTACATAAAATACAGAGAAAAATTGCGAATTATAGGGATGTGGAGGTGGTAGTGGCGCCAACGGCGTTGTGTCTACAACCACTATCTTTACAACTTGATAGATCTAAGATTAAACTTGCGGCGCAAAATGCGTTTTATCGGGATTTCGGAGCGTTTACAGGGGAGATTTCGTTTGCGGAGCTAAAGGGGCTGGTGAACTATTGTATAATTGGTCATTCAGAAAGGCGGTATATTTTTCACGAAGATGATAAGATGATTGCTAAAAAAGTGGCAGCCGCGATTCGAAATGGGATTCGACCGATTCTTTGTATTGGTGAAATTGAAAGTGAAAGGGCGTTTGGCGAAACGGCGGACGTGATCAAAGACCAGCTGTTTGGCGGTTTGTCAGAGGTAAGCGTGGAAGATATTTCGAAAGTTTTGATAGCCTATGAACCAGTCTGGGCGATTTCTTCTACAAAAGATGCAAAGATTGCTACTCCAGATGAGATTGCTGAGGTGGTGGGGCTGATTCGGGAGAATTTGAAAGAAATTTATGGGGCAAAAATTGCCGAAGAAGTGCCGATTCTCTTCGGTGGAAGTGTGAAACCAACCAATGCGGGAGCGTACCTGACGGTGCCGGGTGTAAATGGGCTACTCATTGGTGGAGCAAGCTTGATACTTGATGAATTTGTTGATATAATAGAAACAGCAAAGAGAGTAAAATAAGATTGTTATGAATAAACGCTACATTGATTTTGTGCCAGTGGATAGAAGGGGAGGCGCCAAGCCGGCTCCTATAGTGGCGAAAAAACCGGTAGCAAAGCAGCCGGCAGCAAGAAAATCGGTGGCAAAACAGCCAGTAGCAAGAAAACCGGTGGTAAAGCAACCAGTGAAAGAGTCGGTAGAGAAGCCGATTATCGCCAGCCCTAAGCCAGTTGCGACTTTTAGTAGAAATGCTAGTGGCAAGGCGGCGCCTCAGCTTGGTGTAATTGAAGATTATCATCCGAAGTTTGTCCAGACAGAGGTAAAAAAGCGGCCGCTTGGTACAAAGCCAGCCGTGAAGCCAGCGACAAGAACGGTAGCGAAGTCGGCGACAAAAGCTGCTCCGGTGGCACGGGCTACCGGTGGAGTTAGAACTTCGTCTAAGGTGGTGTCATCGAAGGCGATACAAACAGGGGCGGTACAGGCGAATTTTATCAACGTAGGAAAAGTAGAAAAGCGACCTCTGTCGAAAAACGTTTATACAAAAAAAGCGACGGCAGTGTCAGAGGCACCAAAAGAAAGTGTCAAGGAGAAGTCTAAGAAGCCAGTAGTAATTATTGCCAAACCAGAGAAGGACTCAAAGGTAGGATTGATTGTAGCAGTGATTTTGACGATTATTCTGGGGGCGGCAGCGGGGACGGTGGCGTTTTTGCTTTTGCCTAAATAACTTTTGAAATGGGTTGGAGGTAAAATGATTCAAAAAAATCCTTTTCTAAAATATATGATGAAAGACGAGAAAAAGGATGTTTTTCACTCTTCGGCTTATGCGAAAGCACAGAGTGGGGCAGCGATTGGGGCAGCTTCGACCGAAAGCTTTAACGTAAGGGTGAATGTGAATCAGAATCGGCAGATAGTGCGGGGGTATAGAGATTCGAAGATAATGGCGGATGCCAATAAAAATGCTCCGAAAGCGAAGACGTGGGAGCAGTCGGAGCAGGGGAAGACGGCTGATATAGCAACAACTAGGCCGGGCTCTAATGATGCAGTGGTATCTAACAGAGGCGATGTTGGCAGTGCGGTGATTTCTAATCGAGGTAAAGTGGGCGATGCGATGATATCTAACAGGGGTAAAGTGGGCAATGCGGTGGTGTCTAACAGAGCTAATGGAGCTGCTCGAGCGCCGCAGGTACCGATGAAAAGAATGGGGATTTCAATAAAATAACAAAAATGGTGCGAGTGGAGGGAGTCGAACCCTCATCCCAAGTTTGGAAAACTTGTATACTAACCGCTGTACTACACTCGCACTTGTTCTGGGGTGGGATATCGGGATCGAACCGACGACCTTCTGGACCACAATCAGACGCTCTAACCATCTGAGCTAATCCCACCGTATTGTTAAATATATTGTGATTATACACCATCCACTCTTAAAAATCAAATTTATTTAGCGGAGTTTATGTTATAACCATTGACATTTTGAGTAAAGTGTGATATAATGAGGCTATGTAACTTAAAAACGGCCGTTTTTTTATATTTCTATAGAAGAAAAGGAGGGTGAAAAATGGCAAAGAAAAAGGACTTAATAAATAGGATGGCTGAGCTGGAAGCTCAGCTGGCAGAAGCAAAGAGCAAGGATACTGATCCTTCTGATGAGGTTTTGGTAGCAAGGCCGGATTCACAGATTGAATCTGAACCTGAACCCGAGCCCGAGGAGTCGGAATCGGTACCGGATCCGGATTTGGAAGAACTGACACCAGATGCTGAACCGGAACCTGTGGCCGAACCTGAACCGGAAATTAAACCGGAGTCTGAGGTTAAACCTAAGGCCGAACCGGAGGTTAAACCCGAACTGGCGGCAGAACCTGAGCCGGAAACGGCGATTGAACCTGAGAAACAGGAAGAGACGCCTGAGGAGATGCGTGCTAGAGCCGATGCGATGCAGGCAAAACTGGATGAGGAGATGGCAAGAATATCTGCTCAGAAAAAGCGTTGCGAGGATAAGATCAAGGCTCTCACTGAGGCGGCGGAAGCGGCTGAAAAGGCAGAGGCGAAAGCCAAGGCGGAAGCAGAGGCGAAAGCCAAGGCGGAAGCGGAGGCTAGGGAAAAAGCTGAAATAGAGGCCAATACAAGATACGAAATGGCCTATCTTTTCAAGGTGGACGGTGTGGTTTATTCTAGCCCAAATGTTACAATGGCTAGAGCATACGCTCCGCTATCTGCTATAGATTCGTTCCCGTCATTATGGATAAAAGGCGAGTGGATTCGCAAGCTTACTCCCGCTGAAGCAAAGGAGCACGGTTTCTTCTCGTTGTAAGTTACAGGCACGTTAAACCCCCGATATCATATCGGGGGTTTATTTTTTTAGACTAATATTTTTTAAGAATAGACATAAGCGGTAAAAGGTGTTAAGAATATTGACAAAAACGGTTATGTGTGATATAATGAAAGTAGTCTGAGTTTTGGGTGTTTTCAAGACGAGAAGCCCATTAACAACCGAATCATCTCAGGTTTCAATTTTTGGAACCTGTTTGCCTATATATAGAGGGGTTAAACCCTCACGTCCCTGTTACTATAAACAACAACGGGGGCGGATGCCCCCTGATTTACGATTAGGAGGTAGAGATATGATTGCTTTACTTGGAAGCATTGTGCTCGGCATTACATTAGCCGCTCTGATGAACTGGTTGTCCACGTACTTCTTTGAAGAAGATAAGTACTACGAAGAGGAACAGAAGAGCAAGACCGAAGAAGAGAAGAATAAAGAGAAGAAGAAAGAACTGTCACCGTTTGGAAGAGCGGTTGTTGCGGGCGTGGTTTTTACGGTCGTGAACTTTATGACTATCAAAATCCCGGCGGGGCTCGCAATCATTTTGGTGTTAGTACCGATTTTGGGGATGGTTTATCTTTTTCTCTGGTGGAATGAGGAAGGAAGTACGATCAAAGAAGCGTTAGTATTTATGCTAATCAATCTGATCGTTTCCGTTCCGCTAAGAGGCGCAGCAGCGAGAATCCGTGATTTGACTACTATCCGGTGGATAATCGCACTATTTGAATCGTTGGCATCGATAGCCTTAATTCTTTTAATAGGGTTTTTGGTGGCTGACATCGTTTGGTGGAATACGTCATCGAATGGTGGCAAGTTGAATTTATTCAAAAAATTTTGGAAGGGAGGAAAGAGCGATGAGGTTAGAAGTGAAGGAAGAAGTAAATGAACGGAAGCTGGAAAAGAAGTCATCGGTTAAGAAGCACTGGCTGGGATATTTCTCAATCGGCTGTGCGGCAGTCTTGTCGCTCTTGATACTCGCTGGTAACATATTATCAGCTTATGGGATTAAGACAGCGGCGATTCCGGCGAAGCCGGAGAAAGTCGAAGCGCTGGCGGCAGAGAAAACCGTCGATGATGACGCTGAGAAACCGATTGTGGTTTCGTCAGACGTGGTAGAGTTGAAGGCAAAAACTCCTGACACTGGTGCTAGGGACGAGGTCGAGTTGGAGGAAGATTGGCATTATTACAATACTGACCTTCAGGACGACGGAGTCATTCTGAATGACTACAACTTCGGCCCAAATCCGGTGCTAGGTAGTCCGGAAGCCCTGGAGAATTTTACTAAAATTCTCGATAAAAAAGGCCTCAAGGATACCATTACTATGGAGGAGGTAGCCGGGGAAGTTGATCCGAAGAAGATCGACGAAGATTTTCGTGAAAGAATGCGGAAAGACCCGGCACTCGGAGCGGCTGATATGGCGTGGGCTGATTCTATTCTCGGTACGAGGTATTTAGGTACGTTTTACTCGGAGGCTAAGGAAAAGTGGGATGTAGCAATGAATGACGCTAAGGAACACTTTATCTCGGACAAAGAGGACTATTACAAAACGCTTGATGCGTTTGAAAAGCACCTAGATCACGCTACCAAGGTGGAAATCAAAAAGCAGACATCTGGTCTGACCGATCAGATGTACATGAACCCGTATACCAAGGATGAAGTACCCGACATCATAGTTATGGAATCTGCTGACCATGCAGGATGGTTCTTGGTTTATACTTTTACCATCAAGGAAACCGCTACGAAGGAAATCAAGTTTAGACTTGATTGTGGCTATCAGCCGACCAACGTAGCAAAGGTGATGAAAGTCACTGCCAAGAAGAATCCGAACAAGAAGACGAAGGTAATCACCAATAAAAAACCGGTGGTTACGCAGTCGATTCAGACGCCGGTGATAACCAATACACCGGTGACGATACCGTCTGTACCGTCGATTTCGGTGCCGAGTAGGCCATCTACGCCGGATAAGCCGAGTAAGCCGGATAATCCGAAGCCCGATCCGGTCAATCCGGACCCGGTAAATCCCGATCCGGATCCGCCGGGCCCTGGCCCGACTCCGGTACCGGATAAGCCGGATGAACCTGATCCGATACCGGTACCGCCGGATCCAACGTCGACGCCGGCGAAGGACCCGACGAATGGAACTCCGGTGCTGCCGAATGACGATCCGGGTCCGGGTGAGAATACTAATAACCCGGACAACCCCGACTATTCGACTAAGGATCAACCGACCAATAGCAATCATATCACTCCTAGTGATTATGATAAAGCTATGGAAGACAACCATTGGGCGAATGAAGTTGGCCGAGAAGGCGGGGATAGTAATGAACCGTCTACGCCAGCGCCGTCGGAGGATACTCACGTCGACAATAATGCTGACGAGGGGACCGGACACGGAGGAATCGACGAACCGACTGAAAAGTCGGATAGTTCTGTTGCTCATGACTCGCCTGGAGACCATTGGGACGGGCCTTCAGACTAGACATGTATATATAGGCAAAGAGTGGGACCCCGTGGACAGGGGCGATGAAAAGAGTCCAAGTACATTAGTTCGCTCGGCGGCTTTTAAGCCGCCGAGTCTCACCAAGTTTTTGACAAAAATATTTGAAATTTGAGATGATTCGGTTGTTAGGATTAGATGGAATTTAACAATTCGGCTAGTAATAAAAGCTTTTAGTTTTGAATTTTAAGAAACTCTAATTATTAACTTAATTTTTTAGGAAATTTTTAAGAAAGGACTAAAATATTATGAATAAATTTGCTAAATCTGCTCTTAGTGTATCTGCTGCGGTAATCGTAGCAACTGCTACGCTGATTCCAGTAGGTCTTGCAGGTGCTTACGGCGACAATACCGGGACCAAAGAAGGTCGCGCGGTATACACTCTTGCCGATATTAACTCTGGTAAACTTGGTGATACTATCACCTTTAACTCGATTACCAATGGTAAGATCGGTGATGAGCGTAACTTCGTAGGCGCTAGACTTACTTCTGGTAGTGCTAGTGTTTACAACGCTAATGAGATTAACGTAGAAGACGGTCAAACTTATACGATCCGTCTTTACGTACACAACAACAGCCCGAAGGGTACGGATGCAATCGCTAAGGGTGTATCCGCTAACTTCTCACTTCCTACTACCGTAGCGAAGGAACAGACTGTAATTGGTTATCTTAATGCTTCAAACGCTACTCCAACTCGTTACTGGGATGAGGTGACTTTGAAGTCTGACGATAACTTTTACATTGAATACGTAAAAGGTTCGGCTAAGTACACAAATACCCAAGGTACTTTTGCGCTTAGTGACGAAATTATTACGGGCAATGTAAACCTTGGCTATACTTCTATGAATGGTGAAATTCCTGGCTGTTATGATTATGATGGTGAGGTAACTATTCAGGTGAAGGCGCATACTTCTGTAAGTTCTAAACTTGCCAAGACTGTACGTATTAAAGGGTCTGGTGAAAAATTTGCAGAGAGCGTGGAAGCTAAAATTGGTGACGAAGTAGAGTTCCAAATTGAATATGTGAACTTGCTTGCTGAAACCGTGAAGGACGTGATGATTCGTGACGTACTTCCTACCAATATGGAATATGTAGAGAATTCTACTTATCTGTATAACTCTAACTACAAGGAAGGTAAATTACTTCCAGAAAACACTGTAACTACTTCTGGTTTAAACATTGGTAGTTACAATGCTCGTGGTAATGCGTATGTACGCTTTACTGCGAAGGTAGTGGACAAGACTATGACTTGTGGTTCTAACCAACTTGTAAACTGGGCTTCTTCTACTGTTGACTCTAAAGTCATGAAAGATGATGCTTCAGTAATGGTGAATAAGGAATGTAAGGATGATCCAACTCCAACTCCTACACCTACTCCTACCCCAACTCCAGATACCCCATCTAAGATTGTGGATACTGGTGCTGGTAGTGTGGTAGCTGGTGCGCTTGGTGCTGGTGGTATCACTACACTTGTTGGTTACGCTATTGCTAGCCGGAGAAAATTCTAAGTTCATTGGCCGCTTCAAGCTAGAACTCAGATGAACAAACCCCGCTTTTAGCGGGGTTTGTTTTTTGTGATATAATATAGTTATGGTAATACTAAAAAGTAAGGCATTTTTGAGAGCGTATGTGTTTTTGCTAGCAGTGTTTGTAGGTGGAATGTGTGCGGTAAGTCCGACTTTAGCATTGATTGAGAGTCGGTATAATTTGTATTCGCAGAATAGCATATATTTTTATGATCCGGATTGTAGTCCTATTGACAGAGATTTGAGTTGTAAATTGTTGTTTATTTTTGATATCGATGGAACTTTGGATCGGACTGCAAAATATACTAATACAGAGGAAATCTATGATGGTGTAGTGGAAGCCTTTAAGTGGATGGAAGACAATGGAATTGAATATAAAATTATGACTGCTCGCAATGGCGATGGATATGAAAGAGGTAAATCTTGGGTCGAGACTGAAATTTTGGATAAAATTGGTACTTCTAAGAAAGCCGACGATATATTTTATCCGCATGTTTCTGCTAACAAAAAAGCTGAACGTGCGAAGGCTGATGGTGCTACAATTGTCTTTGAAGATAAAAAAGAGACTGTAAAGATGGTAGTTGAAGCGGGGATGCAGGCGGTTAACGTTGTACTATCAGATGGTAGTAATCGTGTTGAAGGAGATAATATCTTTCATCTTGAGGCGAGTTATGCCAACTTTGTTAGTATAGTTAAACAAGCCCTTGCAAACGCCGGTAAGTCTCTTTCTTCGTGTCCGGCGAGTGATGGGGGGGGTGGTGGAGAAGGTGGATATAGCAATGAAGATGATAAATGGGACGGCTCTTGTACACCGGTGTCGACTAATCGAGCTAATTGGTTGAGCAAGTATGTAGATTATATACGGTCGGTGGCTAGTAGTAATGGGTTGCCCTGGGAGATGATTCCGGCACAGGCGTTTATGGAATCTGGTGGTGGTGTAAGTGAGGCATGCCCGTATAATCCGCTAGGTTTAAAGGGCAGCCCTGCGTGTGATGGTAGTGGACATCGATCCTTCGGTAGTTATGAAGAGGCGTTTCAATATTATGTAAATGGGGCGCATTCGGTGCGGATGGTAAAAGGAAAATATCCGAATGACCCATATTCGGCGATTTCATATATTCAGTATGGGGTGCCCCACGGTGAATCTTATGCGCAATGTAGTAAGGAAGAGTATTTAAAAAATCCAAAGCATTCATGCTACGGTCATAATTTGGGTGACCCTACCCCGGATTATGTGAAAAACGTTTCTTCTCTTATTTGTGGGATTCAAAAGTGGGCGAAGGACAAAGGAATTCCAATTTCGTCGGTAACCTGGAAAGACTATTCAGGTGGTGGCGGTGAAAAAACTGGAGATGATTCCGATGATGACGATGATGAAGACGAAGATGAAAAGGCGGTTGATTATTGTTACAATGGTGGTGGAGAGGAGGATGATGATGGCTATGAAGATCCTAAGGCGGGGGATTTGGCGAGCTACGTCAAGGCGTGGGCGTGGCCGGATTATCATAGTCCACCCTACATGCAGAGAATGCCAGCTTACGCTGAGTATATGGATACGGTTTCGACTTATAATCCTTGTGGTGGTGTAGACTGTGGAGCGTTTGTATGGAACATTATAAGAGCTAGTGGATGGGATCCTAATTATGCATCGTATAGTCGTAATAGTAGCGGTCAATATAATTATTTGCTATCAAACTGGGAGAAATTAGATCCTAAAAGTACTAGTGATTTGAAATTGGGAGATGTGGGATATAGGAGGTCTGGTGGGCATGTGATACTTTATGTTGGCAATATCTCTGGATTTAATTCGAAAACAGCTTCGGCATCGGACTGTACGGGTGTACACAGAAGAGCTCCGACGGCGGGAAGTGAAAGTGATAACAGTATATTAAATAACTATTATTGGTTTAGGAAGAAATAATAATGGAACAGCTTAAAATATTGATGAGTAATTTGAAGACATGGCAGAAAGTTGCGATACCTTTGGCAATTTTGCTGTTTTTGGCGGCAATAGTGGTAGGAGTCGTGGTAAATTTACCAAGTGAGCCAAAGGTGAAAATTGAATTTTCTGAAGGACAAAATATTCCAACTGGCGAACTAAGAAAAATACGAGAAAATTTGTCGGGAACGATTGAACGTAATACAGAAAATTTTGACAAAAATGTGACGTATGTAGGTCAGGCGAGGGATTATGAAGAAGAGGTAGATGGCAATACGACAACAGCGATTTTTATTGTGGACTTTGACGCAATAAAACAGTCATATTCGGTATTGGTGACTTGGCCAGATCCGGATGATGGTTCGCCGAATATATACATTAGTTGTCCGATTTTGGATTCGAAATATCCAGAAACTAAGTGTGTGACAGAGGCGAATAGCTCTACGGATTTAATCGCTTATTTGCCGTATAGTGGTAGTACTGCTAGCGGTGTGGGTTATGGAATAGTAAGTGGATATAATGATAACGGGCTATATCTTACGGTCAAAGTGGAATCTTGTGGTGATAACAAAAAAGTGGAAGAAGGAATTGAGGCGGCTAAAGAATGGATTTCTAGTTTGGGAATTAATCCAGACGATTATCTTTTCTTCGCGCCGACGGATATTTGCAATGGTAAAACTACGGAAGATATTCCGTATTCTTACGTGATAGCTAATCACGCTAAAACCAATGATGAAAATGTAAATAAATATTTGCCGTATTTTATACCAAATATGTACAACGTTTATCCAGTAGTGGATGAGTCTAATAATGTTACGACTATAAAAGCGGAAATTTCTGGTTGTACGGATTATCAAGCGGATCCGATGGAAGAACAAGTACATGATTATCTAAATGGATATGGAATTTCTTATCCAGTAGAATTTGAATACTGTGTAGATTTTTAATTTTTGTTTAATGTTTATGCTATAATATTATATATGGATCCGTCATACAATAATAGTGGGATAATTGCGAGTGGGCCGGATGAGCCGGTGGCACCAGTGAATAACGTTGTAGTGGATGGCGGTGGTGGACCGAGACAGTCTAGGAGAGGACTTTTGATTGCTGGAATAGCTTTGATTGGAGTGGCACTAGTTGCAGGGATAATAGCGCTGATTGTGATGACGGGAAATATTGACAATAATTCTACTAAGTCTAGCGATGTAATAAATGTGCCGAGTTTCAATCGGTTGATTAATTATGTGGTAAGCGGAACGGAATCGGACAAGGTGCTAAGTGGGAATTATGACGTAAGAGACAAATATTATTTACTGAAGGTAGGTAGCGATGAAAAGGAAGAGGCTTATAATAGAACTGCTGAACTAATGAAGGATTTTGTGGATGATTATATGGCAAATTATACGGAGGGTCAGGATGAGAATGAAAATCGGAAGAGGATAACAGTTCTTGTTGATTCTACGAACGAGCAATTTGACTTTATAAAGGTAATAGAATCTACGGACAGACCTTTTGGATATGAAATTTCGCAGATGGGTAAGGAAAAAGGTTCGGCGGCGGCCAAAAAACAAGCGATGGCTCATTACGACTTTTCGGGGATGGAGGATAACAGCTATACGACAGAATTTATGAAAGCTTACGAAGCGTGGGTCGATGCATTATTAAATAACCTTGATGGCGTAAATGCGGCTTATAAAAATGTAGAACCATATTATAATATGGTGGATGATTTTATAGGTAATTTGTATAGTATTAATGATTTAATGAAAGGCGAGACAGCCATGGGTGGACAAGACAGTGGTGAGGCTGAAAATGAGTAAAATCGTGAAGAAGATAGTAGTTGGTGTTTCTGCTTTGATGGTTTTGGGAATGGTGCTCGTAGGGGCTAATGCTAGTGCAGCGGAACCAGCAAGCCAAAATACAATTATAACAAAAGCAGTGCTTGAGGGTGTGTGGCAGTGTTATGATGGTAAGGCTTTTGCTGGCAGTTGGAGGGCTTCAGATGTTAATGGTTTTATAAAGGCTAATCTATCTGATAATACGGTAAAATTACCATATGATTTAACAGATGTATCAGGTAACGGAATGAACTGTCTAGATTTGATGAAAGGATCTGCTAGTAGTGGTGGGCTGAATGCTGGTATGATTCCGGGCATAATGGATGGTAATGATGGTATTGCTGATGTGGCAAAGTTTTTTGCGGGGGAAGGTTTGGACAATAAAGGGGGCTTAGGATATACTGCAACTCCGGAAATTGCGGAAACAGAGGGTGATGCTCAAAAATTGACATTTACTCTAAAAGCTGACGAGAGCGAAATTAAAATGTGCGGCGAAGGACTTTCGAGTACGCCGGCTATTGACAATGACCAAAATGCGATTGTTTTTCCGACGATAAAGAAGAATGAAGATGGTGGAGTAGTGCCAAGCATAGTTGAATCTGGTAATGTACCAGCTCCGGGATCTGGTGGGAAGGTGGATTTTGTAACTACTTGTGGGGGAGGTGGTGCGAAAATATTTATTACGGTAATAGATGAGGGGACGAGGGGCTCGGATGGAGTGGTGTGGGGTATATATGCGGATGGGGCGATTGATATGGGGAAGGTTTATGCTAAATCGACTGCCGATGGAGCAGAATACACAGCAAATCTCGATTGGCATTATAATCGGGATGATGGTAAGGCCATATTTGCGAGTGGGAAAATAGAGATGGTGGATTCTGCGAGCGATGGTGATTATGTGACAGATTATGTGATGACGTGGGGAGGCCAGGGAATAAAGCTTCTCACGGGGATAAACGCAAAGAATACAACTGGCTATAAATTGGCTGGTATTTCGAATCGTGATAGTCTAAAATTGACCGAGCAAGAAGTGTTTGAATTGTATCGGTATTATATTACGGATGTGTTTAAAAAACCAGTATCCTGTGTAGGAGATGCTGATTATGCTACATATGAGTCTCTTGATAAACCAGTGGTGGCGTGGAATCATTGTGGGGCTTGTCGAATAGACAAGGAGGGTACGACTGACCCAGATGGTTCAGTGATTTCTAGCGTAGCTAATCTTTTTGGTGTGGGTACTACACCGGACAAATTTTATTTTAAGGAGACAGTTGACCTTGATATGATAATAAAGACTCTGAATAATTTAAATATCGGCTTAATAGACGTGAACGACACTTGTGGGGCTGGAAGTGGTGGCGCTGGCGGTAGTGGAAGTGCGACGGATCCGACGATGAGTAAGCCAGGTAGCACTACAATTACGAAGGGTAATATTGTAGATTGTAATCAGCTTGAGAATGTGGGGGCGATGCAATGGATACTTTGTCCGGTGATGAATAATGAGCAATATGCGGCTTCTTGGATTGACAACATGACACAAGATTGGCTTGAGGTAAATCCGGATATATATACAGGTACCACAATAAATAATGTGTGGGGTAATATTCGGAATATAGCGAATATTGTGATGATGGTATTCTTACTAGCAATTATATTTTCACAAGTGACTGGGTATGGGATTGATAACTATGGTGTGAAGAAGATGTTGCCAAGATTGATCGTGATGGCGATTGCAATCAACCTTAGTCTATATATATGTCAGATGGCGGTGGATTTTTCCAATATAGCAGGGGTGGGGCTTAGGAATATGTTTACGGATATAGGCATGAGTGTTGGTGGTAAGGGCGCAGAGTCTACGTCGTTTATCGGCGATATGGTGATGGGGATATTTGCAGCGGCGGCAGCTGGTGGGCCAGCAGGAATAGCCGGAGCCTCGTTAGCAATTAGCATGGGGGCAGGAATTGCCGTCGCGGCTATAGTTTTAGTCGTGGTGCTATTATTGGTGGTGATAATAGCGGTAATAGTACTGTTCTTGATGCTAGGGGCAAGGGAGATAATGGTTATCGTTTGTATCATTACGTCGCCATTAGCTTTTGCGGCATTCATATTGCCGAATACGCAGAACTTGTTTAAGAAGTGGTGGGAGCTTTTTAAGGCGGCTTTGATTATCTTTCCGATTTGTGGGGCGATGGGGGGAATCAGTAATTTGCTTAGAGGTATGTACGATTTTACTGATTCATCAACAAAACTTCATATGTGGGGGTATGCAATTTTACTGGTCTTGCCATATCTTGGTTTCTTCTTGATGCCGATGCTACTTAAGAATGCGATTTCGGCGCTTGGTAAGGTGGGGGGAGCGCTGACGGCGTTGGGGAATACGGTGAAAGGTGGTGGTAAAGCAATTAAGGATGCGGGGATGAAGATTGGGCAGAACACAAATGCTTTTAAGGATTTACAAACAAAGAATCAGGAGAGGAATGCGAATAGGGCAATACAAAGGGTGCGAGAACTGGATCGGAAAGGAAAGAAAGTTTCTGTAGGAGATAGACAGAGGGCGTATGAGGCACAGCTGGCACTCAATAAGATGGAGATGGACAGGCAGATGGCGGTTGCGGGGGCCCCAGAGCTCGCGCCTGAGGTGGCAAGGACTCGGGCGATGTCGGCAAAAGAATCGCAAGAATTCAAGAATTATACTGATCAATACAGTACCTTTACAAGAGCGCAGATGGGGAATGAACTGACTAGTGCTATTAGTGCATATAGAAGTGATAGGTCTGATGATAATGCCTTGAGGTTACAAGCTGCAATTGCTTCAGCGGAGGGGCGTGGAATGAACAAGGAAATGTTAGCGGGGTTTGGTGGCGTAGAGTTGAATGCGACTAATGCTAATGATGCGAAGATTTTGAGTAGGTTATCTGGTTCTTCGGATAAAATTCTTTCTCAATATGGGATACAAATGAGTAAAATTGCAGGCGATGATTACGAAGATGAGTCTGGTAGGAGGCTTGCTGCCAACGAAAAGAGCTTGTCCCTTAATGGTTTTATCGATTCTCAAGGTGTAGTGAAATTATCTCGAGTATCCGCAGGCAAGGGAGCAAGTTGGCTTAATAGTGCCAACGATGATACTTGGGATGCGATTTTGCAACCCGATCCTAATAACCCTAGCGGATATAATGCAAATGCCCTTGGGGCGGTTGATACGCATACTCTTATCACTGCTGCAAACAATACGAATGATGGTAAAGTAGTAACAAAAATTAACCAGATATTTGCCGCAAGGCAGAAAGCTGGTATCCAAGAGAATTACAGTATGAGTACGTCTGAACTCGCGACATTGAAGCCAAAAACTGCAGAGGTTCTTCAGGGTACCGGTGTTTATGATAAGGCGGTAGCAGAAATCAAAAGTAATCCTAACTCAGAGGCTAATCGTCAGATTCTTAATTCTATGGATCAGAATGTAAGGACGCAGCTTGGTCTATCTTCAGGACAATTGAACCAGACTGGTGCTAATACAACGGCGGCGGGGGCTCAGAATGCTGGTACTAATGCTAATACAACGGCGGCGGGGGCTCAGAATGCTGTTAATAACGCTAATGCTAAAGCTACAGCTTCTGGTGGTAGTGCGAGCGCGCCAAGGCCGCAGGTGAGTGCGGCGAGTAGCAGTCCGTCTGGTGGGTATGGAATTAGTGGTAACCAGCCGTTTGCTAATATTAATAATTATGTTCAACCGCCGCAGGTGCCGCGGGGTTCTAGTAGTAATTCTGGTAATGTGACGCCTCCTCAGGGTGGTAATATCCCGCGCGAGAACTCGGGAGCACCTAAGATGGACTGGAATGTAAAGGCGCGTGGTGATACTAGTGGATTTGGTTCTGGATTTGGAACCAGTGGAAATCAACCAATGTTTGGCCCGAAACCAAATAATTCTGGTAGCAATCGGTCTAATTTGGGAAGAAATGCAGATAACGGTAGGTCTGACTCTAGATTTGGTACTAGCGGGAATCAACCAATGTTTAGTCCAAAGCGAAACAATTCTGGTGACAAAAAGTAAAAATAGCTGTGGTATAATGGGGGTGTGAATAATATTGAAGATGTGTTGGGGTGGGTGAAGGATAATAAGAAGAGCTTTGTTCTTAATATGGTACGTGAGGCGGGGGTGGAGCCAGATGCGGAGCCGGGTGCGTTTTTTATGGCGGGGCTGCCGGGAGCGGGGAAGACGGAGATTTCCAAAAATCTTATTGCGGATTTTAATATACCGATTTTAAGAATTGATATGGATGAGATTGCGGAAAGGTTGCCAGGATATCGACCAGAAAAGGCGGATGAGTTTAGAAAACCGGCAACATTGCTTCTTAGTGAACTTTTCTCATACACAATTCATCACGATTTGGATTTTTTGATGGACGGAACTTTTGGTAGTATGAAAGCTAGTGAGAATATCGAGAGGTGCCTAAAACGTGGGTATTCTGTAAAAATAGTTTATGCATTTCAGGATCCAAAATTAGCTTGGGAATTTACTTTGGCGAGGGAAAAAGTAGAACATAGGGCGATTAAGTTTGACGGATTTGTGGAGGCTTATTATAAAACTATAAGTAATATTAAAATAATTGGCAAAAAATATAGTAATAAAATTGTAATCGATGTAGCGGTAAAGGACAAGGAAAATCAGGTAGGTGAGTGGAAACGAAATGTGCGAGTGGATGAAATTGACAAGCTACTTAACGTAGAATATAATAAAGATAAGTTGATAGAAGAAATTTTAGGTAAATAGTATGGTACCAAGGCAAGATCAAAAGTTTACGATGAGAGATTTGACTACTAGACATCCTAGTTCTGCGGTGAAAGCGGTTTATGACCAGGTGCTTTTGCATGCTTATCAAGATCAGCAAAAAATTTTGGAAAAAGCAAAAAAAATAGAAAAAAAGTAGTTGTGGTATAATAGGGGTATGAAATCTTACGAGAATATTTTTATATCGTCACTCACTACTATGCGGATTGGGGGGACGGCGCGACATGTGCTCGAAATTGAGTCGGAAAAAGATATTCCGGAGGCTTATAAGTTTGCAAGTGCGTATTGGTACCCGACTTACATTATTGGCGGTGGGGCGAATACAATCGGGCGAGATGAGGGGCTTGACGGGGTGATTCTTCTTAATCGCCTGCGCGGATTTACGGATAATAATGGGGAGTTTACGATTGCAGCGGGGGAAAATTGGGATGTAATCGTGGACTATGCTTGTGAGAATGGCTATACGGGGGTTGAGGCGCTTTCTCGAATTCCGGGGCTCGTGGGGGCGGCGCCAGTTCAAAATATTGGGGCGTATGGGCAGGACGTGTCTGGGGTGTTTAAGTCGGCGAGGGTATTTGATACGGCGACTAATAATATTATTACACTAGAGAAGAAAGATATGCAGTTTGGCTATCGGAAGAGTATTATGAACACCACAATGAAAGGGCGATTCTTTGTGATTTCGGTGACTTTGGAAATGAAAAAGGGGCAGATGGAAAGGCCATTTTATAATTCGGTGGAGAAGTTTATTGAAGATTATGGTTGTACAGATTTTTCGCCTAAGGGTGTGAGGCAGATTATTTCGGCTATTAGAAAGGACAAATTGCCGGACCCTCGGGAAAGGGCCAGTGCGGGGTCGTTTTTCAAAAATGTGTATCTTGATCCTTTGGAGGCGGAAAAGGCAGAGGAAAAGGGGTATCCGGTACATCGAGGGAGAGATGGTAATAAGATTAATTCAGCGTGGTTTATGGAACAATGTGGGTTTAATGGACAGTTGATTAATGGGATGAGAGTGAATCCTTTGGCGCCTTTGGTCCTTATCAACGAGTCGGCGAGAGGGTATGCGGATCTTGCGAAAGCCAGGGCGACGATTACGAGTACGATTTATGATAAGTTCGGCTATTGGCTAGAGCAGGAACCGGTGGAGATTATTAATACCAAAAATCGGGGGGCGCAACTCTAGATATGAGTGCTGGTGTAAAAATTTTGAATGGGCGAGAACTAGCTGGCTTTATTAAGGAGCGGCAGGCAGGGCAGGTGTCTAGTTTGATTAGGAGGCTGGGGCGGAAGCCGAAACTTTTGATTATTCGGGATAGTGATAATCCGGTGATTTTGAAATATGTAAATCTGAAGATTTTGTATGGGGAGGATATTGGGGTTGTTGTGGAAGATTATTTGGCTTCGTCTTCTGATGATATTAAAGACAAGATTTTGGCGGCGAATGATGATCCGGAGATTGACGGGATAATTTTACAATTACCGATTCTCGAAAAGGAAAAGACGGATGAGTTGACCTCTATGATTTTGCCGTCTAAAGATGTTGATGGGTTGTCGGGCAAAGGAAATTTTGATTCGGCGACGGCAACGGCGATTTTGTGGCTTCTTACTGGATATGATATCGATCTTAATGGTCGGAAGATTGCGCTGGTGGGGCGAGGAAAGTTGGTGGGGGCGCCGCTATATAAAATGCTGACTTTGTCTGGACTTAACGTAGAAATGTTTCATTCGGGGTCGGATCTTTCGCGGCTAAAAGATTTTGATGTGATTATTACGGCGACTGGTAAACCGGGGTTGATTCTTGATGAATACGTGGCTTCGGGTGCGGTGATTGTGGATGCGGGGACGGCGAGTGAGGATGGCGTTCTTAAGGGGGATGTCTCTAATGAAGTGAGGGAACGGGGGGATCTTCTCGCGATTACGCCTGTAATTGGAGGTGTAGGGCCTTTAACCATCACCTGTCTTTTTGACCATGTAATTCAGGCGGCGGAAAAAGCCTAGGCGGTTTGAATTTTAGCATAAGCGAGGGGTGGGGGGTTGATTTTTTGTTTCTACTATGCTACAAGGGGTGGCAGGAAATGGGCGCGGGTTTCCTATTTAAGCATTTGTATGCTACAATAATATTAACGATAAAGTGGAGAGAATAAATGGT
This sequence comes from Candidatus Saccharimonadota bacterium, assembly GCA_017514125.1. Classification (GTDB taxonomy): domain Bacteria; phylum Patescibacteriota; class Saccharimonadia; order Saccharimonadales; family Saccharimonadaceae; genus Nanosyncoccus. Next base: position 141 of record JAFWKW010000020.1, on the reverse strand, counting down.
AAAAAAAGACGGGGATAAGGGTGCGGAAAATAAAAAAACGGATGGGAAGAATGATGCGCTGAATTTGGCAATTCAGCAGATTACGAAGCAGTTTGGTGACGGGTCGATTATGAAGCTCGGCGAGACGCCAAAGATGGATGT
>JAFWKW010000019.1 GCA_017514125.1 Candidatus Saccharimonadota bacterium | reverse complement strand
CTCATCTGCCCCAAAGGCTGGATATTGCCAAGCGATGAACAAACTCGGAGTATAGGGCCAAATGATGGTAGCGCAGTTTATGTCTTCAGGTTTTCTCCACTATTGGGCGGATATTACGGTAATCATATACTATATAATGAAACTAAGCACGGGTACTGGTGGGATTCTACAATATATAATGGTGCGAGGCGGTATTACCTGAATTACTACGATAGTAACTTATATACCAAAAACGACGGCAGCCGTTTTGATGGACTCTCCGTCCGCTGTATCCAGGCCTCCTAAAGTCTAGTCTTTTTATATCCACTAATGTATCAAGGGATGGATGCGAACGAGATATGAGAAAAACAATAAAAATAGCCTGGTTTTTTATATTCCTGGCGTGCAGCGAACCGCGAAAAAATCAGGCTATTTTGTTGTTTTCATTTGTTTCCTGGCACTTAGTCAACCGTTCCCGAAAGATAGATAAAAATCTTATTTTGAATTCGCCTTCACCAAGAAATCCAAAGTTTTCTCGATCGTCATACGGTTCTTGATGTCCATTTTGACATTTGGGTCCTTGAGGCTTTTGACTGCTTCTGGGGATTTTTTGTAAACTTCCTTCAGCTCGGCAATCTTGGCATTTACGTCATCGTCCGAAACGGTGATTTTCTCTTTTACGGCCAAATCTTGGAGTGCGAGCGAAGCCTTTACGCGAGTTTCGGCAATTTTACGCGCTTCTTTCTCCCAATTCTCCATCTTTTCTCCCGAGCGTTCCACAAATTCTTCAAGACTCAGCCCGTGTGTAGCGGCGTTTCTAGACATATCATCTTTGATAATCCTCATCTGATCCTCAATCAAGATTTCAGGTGCCGGAATTTTTGAAGTTTTAACGAGCTCCGCCACGAGGTCGTCCTTAAACTTTTCGTTCAAACGATGCTCTTCTTGCATCTCGAGATTTTTCTTGATGTCGGCTTTTAAATCCTTCAAAGTCTTAAACGGTCCACACTTCTTAGCAAAATCATCATCAAACGCTGGCTTAGAAACTTCGTTGATTTGCTTGACCAGAGTTTCAAACACCACTTTCGCCCCAGCCAAATCTTTTACACCATAATCTTTAGGAAAAGTCAAGTTAAGGTCAAACTTGTCACCTGGTTCGTGTCCTACAATTCCATCTTCAAATCCTGGGATAAAGGTTTTTGACCCAAGCACCAGCTTGTAATCTTTCGCCGAACCACCAGCAAAAGCTTCTCCGTCCTTTTTGCCCACAAAATCAATAATTACTTCGTCAGTTAGCTTCGCTGCTCGCTTGACCGGCTTCTTTTCGGCAAAAGAATTAGCGAGGTTGTCTAAAATCTCCTTGACCTGCTCTTCCTTAATAGCGGCCTTTTCTTTTTTGACTTTCAACTTTTTGTAGTCGCCTAGTTTAATCTCTGGCACAATGTCTGCTACTGCAGTATATTCCGCCATTTCACCAGGTACGTATTTAGTGACGTTGATATTCGGTGCTACAAGCGGCATCTTCTCACATTCTTGAAAGGCCGGAAAAGCCGTAGTTCTCACGGCGATATCAATCGTTTCGGCGTTCAAATCATTTTCTGGAATAAACTTCTTAGCTATGTCAGCGGGCGCCTTGCCTTTTCTAAAACCTTCTACACGGACCTCCGCCGCAAGCTTTTTAAGGGCCTTTTCCTCGGCTGCTTTCAAATCTTTTTTGTCTAAAGTCACGGTAATCTCTATCCGCGAATCAGAAAGCTTCTTGGAACTAGTCTTCATATCAAACTCCTCTATAAATTTATCCTATTATACCACAACTTTGGATGAGCCGGTAGACCGAAAATGTGTAATCGTAAACCTCGAATCCGTCCCGAGCTTAATCGCTGGATTCATAATATCTTTAGGATCAAAAATCTTTTTAATCACAGTATAAAGTTTCTTCTCTACGGCGCTCAATTCGTCATTTGTAACCAAGGCTTTTAATCTTCCCTCTGGCATACCACCGGTAATCGAGCCACCTTCGCGGTTGATGATATAAGAACCAGCTCTGAGGAATGCCACAGCATTCCTGTTAAAATCTTTTTCTTCTACCTTAAATTTCGGCCTCAGGCTGTAATTAGAAGCCGAATACGACCCAAACAACGCCAAGTCTAGCTTCAAACTCTTTTCCAGCACCTTCAAATCGTTGATAAAATTCCCCAAATTCGCTGCCGGCATATAAAAATCTGTCAAAATCGGTACTCTTTCACCTGTCCGTGTGCTATTTAAGAACGAAATCAAAGAATTTTCAAATTCATCTAGCTTGGCGGTGGTTTTTTGTGACTCCACGATTAATTCTGAAGAGCGCGGCAAAACCTTCTTGATGCTCGAAATCTTTTTTAGGCTCCCCCCAGTTCGATCGTCAAATTTGGCAAACACCACATAGCCCTTAGTGAGATTTTTAGTAATTTCACTTAGCCTTTTACCGGATGCCTCCGCTGTTTTGATGATTTTCACGTCATAAACATTTAATTCTTTCGGTTTCAAAGAATTCGCAAGATCGAGAAACTTCTGCGCAATATCAAAATCTTCAAAAGTCGCCACTACGCGCTTAACCTGATTTTTTATCGGCACTGCTCTTAGAATCACTTCTGAAATCACGCCAAGCGTCCCCTGTGCGCCAAAGAACAGCGGCGCGAGATCCATAGTATTACCACGCCTCACCTGCCCAATCGTAGGATAACCCGCCGAGCCGGTATTAGACTTACAAACCTCGTCGATTATCTTCTTGTTTTTCTTTAAAAGCTCATAGATTTTCTTATAAATCGTACTCTCAAGCCCCTTTTCTTTGGACTTACGGCTGATAGCACGCGCGCTATATCGATTGGTTTGAAGAATGTCGCCATTTGGCAAAACCACCTCAAGCCTCTCTACATAACTCATAATTCCACCGTATTTGCCAGCATAAGGGTCGCTCGGACAATTCGAAATCAGCCCACCAATCGTATCACTGTCGTGTCCACCAATCGGCACGGTCAAACCATTCACCGAAAGAGCGGTATTTAGTTCTTTTAAAGTCATACCCGCCTGGACGCGCACTAATCTCTCGCGTTTATCAGCTTCAAGCAAACGATTTAACTTTTCTGTCGAAATCAAAAGTCCATTAGTAAGATCGGCCCCCATTTCATCGAGCCCAGATCCTCGCACTGTCACCGGAATCTTAATATCTTTAAGTGACAACTGATAACAAAACCGCATTATTTTACGGATATCTTCCGTAGATTCTGGAAACGCCACTAACTTTGGCTTGATTCTGAGTACTGAACAGTCTGTCGCATAAGCTTCCAAAACGTCCGGCGTGTCAAAAACATTGCCAATAGTTAACTGATTCAAATATTTCGCAACCTTGCCCATCCTGCTTACGATTATACCACACGAAAAATATTTTTGCCAACCATTTTATTGCCAAATTTTTACACAAAATCTTTTAAAAAGTCGACCCCGTTTTTAAGGATTTTTTCAGCAAGGGGTGTTATAATAAAGATATAAAAATAATAAGTAGAGGAGTAAAAATGCAAGATAAAATTGCCAAATTAAACGAAAAGATCGACGCCCTCCAAGAGAAGTTGTCTATTAACGCTGCTGCTTTGGATGAAAAGCGCAGTGCTACCAAAGAGCAAATCGACGCTGATATCAATACCGCACGCGAAAACGTCGAAACCACTAAGGAGCATATCAAAGCATCCGCCGACAAGGTCAAGGGCGAAGCCGCCGAAGAAGTTGGCAAAGTCCGCGCTGGCATCGAAGCTGCCAAACAAAAAATCGCCGACAAAAAAGAGGCCATCGACCAAGCTAGACTCGAACGCTATATCGATGATGTATCGGACTATGCCGCTAGCTGTCTTGAAACTGCTGCTCTCGCTATCGGTGAGGCTAAGCTCGCCACCCTTGAAGCCATCGCTGCTCAAATGGAATACGACGAAAAATACGGCGCTTAAATCCTCGCCGCGATTCTCAAAATAACGTGGTGCCCGAGACAGGACTTGAACCTGCACACCAAATGGCATATGCTCCTAAGGCATACGTGTATACCAATTTCACCACTCGGGCACACATTTATTATAACACAAAAAACCGGAAATATCTAATTTCCGGTTTTTTTTAAAACAATTTAGAATAGTTGTTTTTTAGACATAATGTATGCCGTGCCGGCGGTAGTTAGACTACCTAGGGCAAGAGCGGTAGGCAAAAGATCTTCTGGTCCAGTCGTCGGCACTTCTACCGGCGCTTCTGGAGCGGTTTCGGTAGTGGTAACTGCTACTACCTCAGCCTCTTCCTTTGGCTCCTCTTTTGGCTCTTCCTCTTTCTTTTCTCCCTCGTCAATCGCAAAAGATGAATTTTCGTTGCCACCTACGCTGTTATTAGTGGTGGACTTACGAGTAGCTACCACAATAATCGCTACGATGAGCACCAAAACCACCGCCACAATCGCGGTCGCAATCATAATCACCTTACGACGATCCTTTTTTTCAATTTCTCCCTGATAATACATTGATAAAAACTCCTTTACCTAATTATACCACACTTTACATAAAAAGACAAGCATAAAACCCTAAATTTGATAAAAACGCTAAAACTTTGTATAAACTGAAATATGCGCCGCCGCATAGGTGTGGGTTTTGACGAATTTTAAGTCATCGAGCTCTGGCGCTTCTCCTGGATGAGACAAAACCAAAACCCCATCTTTTTTCAAAATCCCGCTCAAAAAATCAAGCTTGAGCTCACCAAATTTATCATACGGCGGATCCGCTAAAATAATGTCAAAATTTCCAAAACTCTCCAAATCTGCCTGTGGAAAAATCTGTGGAAAACTCCCCTTTATTATCTTAAAGCCTTCATTAATTCCAAGCTCCATTAAGTTGCTTTTAATCGTCTGCACCGCCTCCGGCGATTTATCTACAAAAACCACAAAAGAGGCTCCGCGAGACAGCGCCTCACACCCTAGCGCCCCCGAACCGGCAAAAGCATCAAGGACGACTGCGCCCTCACAGACAGCCCCCAGCATATTAAAGAGGGCTAATCTTTCCCTCGACCCCATCGGATGCGTCTTTCCGCCCGGGGTCGAAATCTTCCTTCCCCGGTATTTTCCCCCTGTAATCGCGATTTTTTCCGTAAAGTTTTTCATCAAACCCTCCAAAATTAATTTAACGTGGTAATCTGTTGATATTTCGAAATCCCCGCCATCAGTTCCTTATACTCCGCCATTTTGTCCCCTAGTTTCAAAAACTCCTCCGCATCCTTCTTCGCTCGGGAAATCAACCTAGTATCCGAGAGTGATGCAATCCTTAGATCCAGCGCCCCGTGCTGTAAAGCTCCATAAATCTCCCCTGGTCCCCGAAGTTTCAAATCTACCTCCGCCAGATAAAACCCATCGGTAGATTTTTCGAGTTCCTGAAGACGCTTAGAGGGCTTATCATCCCCAGAGGTCAAAAGAAAACAGTCCGACTTCACTAAGCCTCGCCCTACTCTACCCCTTAGCTGATGGAGCTGTGCTAGGCCGTATCCTTCCGCATTTTCAATTACTATGAGCGTGGCGTTCGGCACATCCACCCCCACTTCCACCACTGTAGTCGATACCAAAATATCAATCTCGCCGTTCGCAAAATTTGTCATCACTGCATCTTTTTCCGCTGGCTTCATTTTGCCGTGTAAAAACTCCACCCGAAGTTTTGGAAACACTTCTTTTAGCTTCCTCGTTCGAGTCTTTACAGAGGTCAGGTCTTTACCGCTCTCAAACCCATCCGGTACTTCCCCGGTAGTATCTATAGCCTTACAAATCCAATAAACCTGTTGGCCTTTCTTGACCGTCTCCAGAATTTTTGGATAAAGTTTTTCCGAAATATTGATTTCTGGCAAAATCTTGGTTTCAATCGGCTGCCGCCCCTTAGGGAGTTCATCCAAAATCGAAATATCCAAATCCCCAAAAATCGTAAGTTGCAGCGAGCGTGGAATCGGCGTGGCAGTCATCGCGAGTAAGTGTGGTGCTACCCCAGAGGGGGATTTCAAAGCCAATTTTTGCCTCTGTTCCACCCCAAATCGGTGTTGCTCGTCGATAATCACTAGTGAGAGGTTGGCAAACTCCGTGTCATCGGTGAGAATCGCATGCGTCCCAATCACGATGTCTACTCCATTATTTACAATTTGTTTTTTAAGGCCGAGCTTATCCTTGGTAGCAGAGGTCAAAAGCGCGGTTTTTACCCCAAACTTCCCAAGCAGCGGTCCAATCCCCTCGTAATGCTGGGAGGCGAGAATGGCGGTCGGCGCAATAATTGCTACCTGCCCACGAGAAAGTACTGCCTCATAAGCCGCCAGCGCTGCCACCATAGTTTTGCCCGACCCTACATCTCCCTGTAAAAGTCGGTTCATCGGTCGCGGCTTCTCCATATCCTGAAAAATTTCCCAAGCCGCCTTCCTCTGGGCGTTTGTCAGTTTAAATGGTAAACGCGCCACAAAATCCCGGATTTTTTCCGCCTCAAATTTGAGCGGAACAGCTTTTAATTTGTCATTTTCTTGCTGATTGAGCCTGGAGGCCAAAATTAACTCAAATAGCTCCTCATACGCCAGATAATCTCGCGCTTCTTTCACCGCCTCACCAGAGGTCGGAAAATGTGCTTTAAACAGCGCTTCTTTTCTCGTCCCAGCCTCTACCGTCGGGAGTAAATCTGGGATTTCCGCAAATTTATCCCTCGCGCCATCTAAAAGTCGTCGAAAATCTCCCGATTTTAGCTTGCCGTGGGCTACGTAAACAGGGCTAAGGCCACTTCCCGGGTCCACATCGGCATAGAGAGCGCTTGACGGCGACGTCAGCTGAAATCGGCCATTTCTAAACTCATAGGTGCCAGAAAATAGATATTCTTTATCTGGCGCAAACTGATTCATCCGGTAGGTTTGGTTAAACCACACTACCTTAATCGTCCCTGTTTCATCTCTAATCAGCCCCTCCACAATAGAAAAATTCCGCCTTTTGGCTCGAATCAGATTTAATTTCTCGATTTTTCCCTTTACTACGATTTTTCCCGGCTTTACCTCGGCTATTGTAGTGGCCGCCTGATAATTTTCATAATCTCTTGGTAAATTATAAAAAAAATCCCTTACGGTCTTGATGTTGACTTTTTTGAGGGTTTCGGCAGTTTTTGGCCCAATTCCCTTCAAAGTTTCTACCGAATCGGTCAAATTCATTTGCTATGCTCCTCACGCCATTTGTCAACTTCCCCGTGATTACCCGAGAGCAAAACATCCGGCACTTTCATCCCACGAAAATCATATGGCTTGGTGTATTGCGGATATTCCAGATTATCCCCATTAGAGAACGACTCAATCTCCGCCGACTTCTCTCCCCCTAGCACCCCCGGAATCAGTCTGACGATTGAATCAATTATCACTAGTGCGGGCAGCTCTCCGCCGGTCAACACGAATTTACCAAGCGAAATCTTGTAATCTACGATAGCTAAAATCCTCTCGTCGTACCCCTCGTAGTGTGGACATAGGATGATATAGTGAGCATCACCAGACATCTTCCGTGCCATCTCTTGATTCCATATTTCCCCTACGGGGGTCGGCAAGATGACTTTGGCGGACGGATCTTTGGCTTTTACTGACTCTATCGCAGCAAACACCGGCTCACACCGAAGCAACATCCCATCCCCACCTCCATACGGCGTATCATCTACTGACTTATGCGGCCCCAGCCCAAAATCACGTAGATTTACAAACTCAAACTCCGCCAAGCCTTTATCTACAGCCTTCCACATCATAGAGGTATTTAGATACGGTTCCAAAGCCTCCCGAAACAGCGTGATAATTGTAAACTTAATCATATTAGTAATCCTCTACTAGAGTAAACTCTTTCCCCGCGATAGAAATGATCGAATCCGGCTCAGCACCAAGGGTAGTAAGCTCCGCTCTAATCCCCATTTTTTTCATTATGTCGCGTAGCCTGTTGATGGAGTCGTAATTATTCATATCTGTCCGCCTGGCAAATTTTTCAATTTTTTCCCCAGTTACCACAAACTTATCGTCAACTTTCTCAACCTTCCAACTGTCTTTTAACAGTTTTTGATCCAAAGAAATAGTAGGTAGGTCTTGTGAAATTTCTATCTTTTCATCTATAACTGGCTTTTCTTTCATAATTTCTTGATTTAACTCCCTAAGGAGTTCGGTTAGACCGGTATGGGCTTGGGCGGAAATCGCAAAAATTTTGGCACCAGGATTTTTGGCCAAAATGGAAGACATCTGCATCTTAATAATATCTTCATCCACACCCTCGCACTTAGTGAGAGCGACAATTTCGGGGCGAGTGCTCAAATCTTCGTATTTTGAAAGTTCATTTCTAATTGTTTCATAGGCAGCGCCAGCATCATCATTGTAAACGTCTACTAGATGAAGAAGGGCAGCGGTGCGTTCGATATGCCTTAAGAAATCGTGCCCCAGTCCCTTGCCTTCGGCAGCACCTTCGATTAACCCTGGAATATCAGCAATCAGAAGGTCGTGACCGTCAATTGTCGCGACCCCTAGCTGAGGAGTAAGAGTTGTAAACGGATAATCAGCAATTTCGGGCCTAGCGTTTGAAACCACAGAGAGAAAAGTGGATTTACCAGCGTTCGGAAGACCAACCAAGCCGACGTCAGCCAGAGTCTTAAGCTCTAGCTCCGCCTCAAATTCCTCGCCAGGCTCACCAACTTCGGCGATAACTGGGGCTTGACGAGTGGAGCTCTTGAAATGAGCGTTACCAAATCCACCTTCGCCACCTTTTGCGATAATTGCCGTCTGGCCATCGCGAGTCAAATCAGCTATAGGAGAACCGTCTTTGTATACCACGGTACCAATCGGTACTTCTATAATCAAATCTTTGCCAGAGCGGCCAGCGGAGCGTTGCCCAGAACCGTTTTTGCCGTTTTCGGCGGTCAAAATCGGGGTGAAACGAAAATCCACCAAAGTATCTGTGTCTTTGTCGGCCTTAAAGACAATATCGCCACCTTTGCCGCCGTCGCCGCCATCCGGGCCACCTTTAGGTATATAGATTTCGTGGCGAAAAGAAACAGCTCCACTACCGCCATCCCCTGCCTTCAAACTCACTTTAGCCTTATCCACAAACATACCTAAATTATACCATAAAAGCCATAAAACAAAAAATGAACCGGAAATCCGGTTCATTTTGACTGGTGCGCGCCCACCCTTGGGCACATTGGTTTGTTTTAATCCGCTGTTTGTTTTTGATTATTAATGTAAGTCTCCACACTCCACTAATGAATCAGTGGAACCCTGTGAAGCGTACCAGCTTACTTTAATAATAAAGCATAAGCGTGAGTCTGTCAACACATTTTTTAGTGAATATAATTGAAGTTTCCCACAGAACTGGCCGGGATGGTAGCCCTAATTACCAAATACGGCGAATAACCATAGTTCATTTCTGTCACCGTGATTGAACCATCCGCATTTACTGCCTCCACATACCCTACGTGGCCATACCACCCCGAAGAAGTCTGGAAAATTGCTCCGGCAGACGGCGTGCGGTTTACCAAATACCCAGCAGCTGCGGCTCTCGCTGCCCAAGTATTGGCATTGCCAAGCGTAGACGGAAGATCGCGCCGCTTAGACCAGGCCCACTGCGTACACTGGCCTGCTCCATATGGACCACCAAGGCCATAAATCCGACCGAGCACCGTAATGTTCTGCCTTTCGGATGTGTTACCAAGATAAGAATAACGATAAGTGGTACTTCTGTAAGTAGTGGTAGCGGCTCTTGGCGCTACGTATTCTGGCCTCTCTGTTTCTGGTAGGGTGCCGTTTTTAATCACGATTCGAGCGCCTTCGTGGATTCCGCTTACCTCGAGGTCATTAAGCGCTGTAATCTCTGCCGCGGTAGAGCCATATTTAGCCGCAATCGACTCAATTGAATCTCCGCCCTTCACGGTATAAACAATCCCGCTTACGCTCGGCAAATACAACACCGTTCCAGGAGATACATCGGTGGTTTTAAGTCCATTAGACCACCTGATTTGGTCTACCGAAATCCCGTATTTGCTAGCGATTGAATTTAGTGTTTCTCCCTCAGATACCGTATATTCAATCACCCCACGAGATACGGTGATATTGGTAATTGAAGGTTTTTCTAGCTTACCAGTAGCGGTCTGACCAGCGTCATACATCGAGGTAGTCACCACAAAGTTTGACGCCACGTCAGAGGCAGAAGCAAGTCCCAAAGCATCCGAAAGATCCGCAACCACATACATTTCCGAAAGCTGATCTACCGAGATGTCGTAATCAGTTTTAGCAAAGGCGTCCAAATTCAGCGTGGTACCACTTTGTTTTTTGTCGATCGAACCTACGATTACTACTACTAGCGTCAGGGCTGCCGTAAGAAGATATGGCAAAACTCGCTTGACGTTGTCCCAGGTTGTATTCGTTTTTACTGTCATAATGAAACATTACAGAGGTTCTGGCAATGTTGGTAAGCATTCTGATTATGCTCAGCCTCTGTATAACTATAATACATCAAACCGTCGTCCCCTGTCAAGAAATACAGATAGGAAGTGTCGGACGGGTCCGCCACAGCCAAAAGCGAAGTTAGATTTGGGTTAGAAATTGGCCCACAAGGCAGCCCAGTGTGAATTCTAGTATTATAACAAGAATCGATCGTGAGTGCCGCCGCGTTATCAGCATAAGTCAAACGATTAGGGTCCACCACGTCAAGCGCGTATTTTACAGTTACGTCGCTCCCTAGTCGCCACCCATAAGCTAGACGCGATAAAAATACTTGTGCCACCGTAGCGTGTTCTCCATTTGGTGACTCCTTTTGAACGATCGAAGCCAGAGTGATTCCCTCAAACAGGGTCAAATCATGCGCAGCGTACCTTGCTTCTAGATTATTGTCACGAATTACCTCCCCCATTCCCTCCAGAAATTTAGTCAAAATCTCCTTAACAGTAGCAGTCTTGTAAAATTCGTGAGTTTCTCCGTAAAGATAGCCTTCTAGCGTCGCCCCCTCCGGTCGGTTCTTCAAAAAGTCAAAATCATAATCAGCGTCAAATGCCTCCTCTATCTCTGTGGCGGAATACCCGACTTCTGCTAGACTTTCTTTGATATCAAAAATCGTCTCTCCTGGTCGAATCGTAAAATTAAATACCTCGGCTTTTTCGTTAGCCTTAGCAATTAGATAGGCTTCATATTCTCTTTTGGCGTTTTCTCGATTAATCCACCAAATTCCTCCAGCTACGCCGCCACCAATCAAAATTAGCGCTAGTACCAAAATCGGCCACTTTTTCATCTTGTGCTTCGTCTTCTTCGCCGTCATAACAACTTTATCACTCTCCTTTTTTGCCACGGTCTTGATGCTATTTATTGGGTTCTGATACCCCTCTTCTGAGGGATTTGAGCGTCCAGCTGGGCGCTCGGGAAGTGACCGAGCCCCGTGAAGACGGGCGCGAGGGAGCGTGCCCGAAGAAGACGAGGTATCAGAACCTCCTTTATTAAAAGATTCCAAAAAGTCTTGTAAGATAATAGTCGCTGCCTCGGAGTCTATATCGCCTTTCTCGTAATTCTTCCCCCTAGCCTTCAACCGATTCTCCGCCTCAACCGATGTCAAAGATTCATCCTGAAACCGGATTTTTGCCTCCGGAACCTCTTTTAGTAACCTCTTAGCAAACTGCCTTACATACATCGATTGTTTGGTTTCATTCCCCTCGTTGCTACGCGGAAGTCCCAAAACAAACCAATTTGTACTATATAATTTAGCTAATTTGGCGATTTTTTGCCACTCAGAGCCGTCCACCAGTATATACCCTGATGGTATGGCTATCCGTGTGCTCGAATCAGCACGCGCTACACCAATGCGTTTGGTGCCTATATCTAGGCCGATAATCTTCAATTTTACTCCTCTACGTCAATATTTACGGTAATTTTTTCGGGGTTACCTGGTACAGAAGATACCCACGGCGCTGAGGTATCAATCGTGATAGTCTTGATACCCTTAAATTTGTCAGTCAAATCTCGTTTAGCCGTCCCGATGCCCTTGCCTTTTACTTCCTCCACTACGTCATTCTGGCTAATGGTCGGACCAGCGATGTAAGCGGTTTTTAGTCTACCAGTGTAACCAGAATCAATCTTGGTGAAGTTCTCCACAAACGGATCATTCATTTCGTAAATCTTATACTTGTCTTCGAGTTTGACTTTTTCAGTGATATATTCAATTAATTTGTCCTCATCAACCGTAAACACTGTGGCAGTGGTGGTTACGGATAGCTTAGCTTTTTTACCATCTTCGATTTCTTGTCCTACTGCCGGCGTAGAAACTGGGTCTCCTACGGTTTGTTTGAAACTGGAATCAATTTCAAACTGCTCGCCTTCGATGGTTTCGTAAAGTTTTTCTTTGTTTACGGTTTCGTTTTCGGTGCTGATGGACTGCAAAGCCTTGTCAATATCAGATTGCTGGACAATTGTCACGGTCTTGTCGGAGCCACCACTCATAGCCGAACCGGAGGCCACCGTCACTCCAGAATTTGTCACCCAACCAGTTCCGGTAGCGGAAATATTGTAATTAGCCCCAGCCTCGGCCGCGGTTACGGCGATTTCTTTGTAGATGTAGCATCCTTTGGTGCCGATATTGTCGTCGTCTTTATTCTTACATTCGGAGTCTTTGCCACCCCAGGCTATTGTCGTATTAGCGTTTGCTAGATAAGAAAGATTACTATAGGCAAAGCTAGAACCAGCGTTTACCGAAATCGATCCTTCTGTTTTGAAAATATAGTAAACGGTTAGAGTACCACTTGCTTTCTCGCCTACGTTCTTTTTGCCAGTCGCCTCAAACTCCACCTCGGCCTTGCTTTCAATCTTCTTCTCCTGAATATAAAACTTCCCCTCGGATACCTTTTCGTCGGTCGCCTTATCAGTAAAGGAGATATTTTCGGAAAAGTTACCAGTGGTGGTTTCAAGTTTTAGGGTAATCGTTACTGCCGGCATAATTCCAAACGCCCAAATCCCCGCAATTACCATCAGCACCAAACCTACGCAGATACCCGCCGTGATTTTTTTGTGGGTCCCGATCCATCTCAGTACTGGGTTGTTGCTATTTGCGAGTTTGCCTTTAGCTTCAGGGTCCTTGGTTTTCTTTTCTTTTTTCTCTTTGCCGTCGTTTTTATCAGTTTCTTCGTCTTCTTCCTTATCAGCGGCTTTTTTATCGCCGTCATCCTCGTCTTCTTCGTCATCGTCGCTGTCATCATCCGCTTCTTCTTCATCCCCTGCCGCATCGCCCTCGTCTTCTTTAGTACCTTCGTCATCCTTAACGTCCTTGTCGTCTTCCTCTGCCTCGTCGTCTACTTCTACCACCTCAGAGGAATCGTCTACCTCGTCCATCTCTGGAATTTCTGGTGCTGATTTGAGGTCTTTGGTAACCGGCATTTTGGTAGCTGCAGCTAACTTGATAATCGCCGGGTCGGTCGTGACAAGCACGATTTTTTTGCCGGCATTAACGCCAGTTTTCATAATTAACTTGATATTCACAATACTCTTAAACACTCCCGCTTTTTTGGGCGGCACAAGTGCTACGATTTTAGATTTTGAACCCTCGATTTTACCGATTATATCAGTAATATCCTCCTCGGGCTCGATATAAACGACGTCTTTATTCATATTTCCACTATAACACACTTTTGCTCTAACCGCTACCATTTTTTAATAGGTTATGCTAAAATAAAAATTAGATGTTTGATATTTTTAATAGAAAAAAACAGCCCGCGCCGGTTCAGCCGCCTCAAGCTCCTATGTCTCAGCCCGCACCAGCCAAAATTACCCCCGGTCAAATGGCCGTTATGCCACCCGCGCAACCGATTTATCCTGTTCAGGCTCAGAGCGGTCTAGCAGAAATTGCGCTCAATAACATCAACAATGGCGTTATTATCACCAGCGGCGATGGACGAATTCGTTATATCAACCCTGCCGCTGTCACTATGACTGATTGTCGGACTCCTGCCAATGCGCTTGGGCTCGATTATGCTCTCCTGATTAAAATCGAGTCAAAAGAAGGCCGCGAAATCGCCGAGGCCGAAAACCCTATCGCTCGTGCTTTTTCCACCAATCAGCTTCTTGAAAATTACGATTGTACTTTGCTCTCCGGACCCTCAGCCAAACGTATTCCGATTTCGATTACTGTAATTCCGGCAGACAACGGCACTACCAAAATTATTACTTTTAGAAATATCGAAAAGGAACTCGCCGAAGAAAGCGAACAAACCGAGTTCATTTCTACCGCTTCTCACGAAATGCGTACCCCAGTAGCTACTATTGACGGATACCTAGCTTTGTGTCTTAACCCACAAACTGCCACAGTCGACGACCGCGCTCGCGGTTATCTTGACTCCGCCAAAAAAGCTTCCGAGCACCTCGGCAAACTCTTCCAGGATTTACTCGATGTTACCAAACTTGACGATGGCCGCATCCGTCCTAATTTTGTCCCTGTAGAGGTTACCACTTTGGTCAAACAAATCGCTGTCGATCACGCCGAAAAAGCCAAGTCCAAGAATCTTTCCTATGTTTTTGGTCCTAAGACTACCAATCCTCAGGATATCCACCAGCTTCACCAGCTAGTTTATGCTTCGGTGGACGTTGATTTTATGCGCGAAATTATGGATAATCTCCTAGACAATGCTATCAAATACACTCCTGAAGGTGGCGCAATCTATGTCAACGTGGTTGGCGATGGTGACAATGTTATCATCAACGTCACTGACACTGGTATTGGTATTTCGGCAGAAGATTTAACCCATGTTTTCCAAAAATTCTATCGCGCCGATAATTCCGACACTCGTGAAATCGGCGGTACTGGCCTCGGCCTTTATCTTGTCAAACAACGCGTAGAAGCTATGGGGGGTCGCGTCTGGGCTCAGTCTGTAATTGGCGAAGGTACTACCTTTTATGTATCTCTACCCAGAATTTCGCCGGAGGAGTATAATAAACGCATGATTGCTGTCCAAAATAATCAAATGATAAATAACAATCAAGGAGGAACAAAGTGAGTAAAATAATGGTAGTAGAAGACGATGTCGCCCTTCGCGAAATTTACAGTATCCGCATTACCGCGGAAGGATACGATGTAGTTACGGCCGGCGACGGTGAGGAGGCTCTCGCAGTAGCAGTTAAAGAAAAACCAGATTTAATTCTATCCGATGTGATGATGCCCAAAATTTCCGGTTTTGATATGCTAGATATTTTGAGAAACACGCCCGAAACCGCCAATATCCACGTTATTATGATGACCGCTCTTTCCGCCGACGATCAACGTGCCCGTGGCGAACGGCTAGGTTGCGACCGCTATCTCGTCAAATCCCAAGTCGGCATCGAAGACGTCGTCAACGCCATTCACGAGGTTCTTGGAGATAGGCAAAATGCCCCAGCTCCGGCTCAATAAGTTCCTAGCGGAGCGAATTGGTGTTTCTCGTCGCGAAGCCGACGATTTGATCGCTGCTGGCAAAGTTAAAGTCAACGGAGAGGTAGCCACAACAGGGGCAAAAGTTGCCGTTCCAACGAAGCGAGAGAAAATGAATTTTAATTCATTTTCCGAGCAAGGCAGGAAGGACAAAATTTTCGAAGAAAATTTTGACATTTCTGACAAAGTATGGTATAATGGAAATATAATACCGTTCGAAACGGATTTCTTGTATCTAGCAATGAATAAGCCGGTTGGCTACGTTTGTTCCCGTCGTGCTCAAGGTGATGCCCCTACAATTTACGAATTGTTGCCTAAGGAATACCAAAAATTAAAAACCGTTGGCCGTCTCGACAAAGATTCCTCCGGCCTTATTCTCCTGACGAACGACGGCGATTTTGCTTTTCAAATGACCCATCCCAAGTTTAAAAAAGAAAAGATTTACGAAGTTGAGCTCGACCAACCTCTAGAACCCCTCCACCAGCAAATGATTTCCGACTATGGCGTGATGCTCGATGACGGACCTTCAAGATTTTTAGTGCTCCACGATGGCGATAAATATATCGTCAAACTTTCTGAAGGCCGCAATCGCCAAATCCGCCGTACCTTCGCTGCGCTTGGCTATCAAGTAAAAAAGTTACATCGCACTAACTTCGGTAAATATGAACTTTCTGGACTAGAGCCAGGAAAATGTGTTATACTTAAACCATGAGTACTATCCTTGGACTAGATATTGGTACTGAATTTGTCAAAGCTGTTCTCGCGAGGCCAGCCAAGCATGGTAACATCGAAATTCTCGGTGTCGGTCGTACTCGTCAAAAAGACGGCAATATGTATAATGGCGCCATCGCAGATATTCCGGCGGTCGTAGAAACTTGTGAAAAAGCGATTTTAGAAGCCGAAAAATCCTCTGGTGAGCGCGCCGAACTCACTGTGGTTGGCATCGCCGGCGAACTAATTAAGGGCAACACCACTACCGTCCGCTATGCTAGAAAAGACCCCAAAAAACCTATCACCGAAACTGAAATGCAGAACATCATTACTCGCGTCCAGCAAAAATCCGGCGAAGTCGCAAGAAAAACCGTTGCTCTCGAAACCGGCAACAAAAACGTCGAGGTCCGCCTGATTAATTCTGCGATTGTTTCCCTTACTATTGACGGCTACAAGATTTCTAATCCCATCGGCTTCAACGGTTCTGATGTGGTGATTCAATTTTACACCGCTTTTGCGCCAATGATTCACGTATCCGCCATCGAAAAGGTTTGTGCCGAGTTAAATCTCGACCTGCTTACCGTAGCCGTAGAGCCTTTTGCGGTTTGTCGTGCTTGTCTTGGTGATGATCTTGATTCTGGCTTTTCTGGCGTCGTAATGGATATTGGTGGTGGTACTACCGACATTGCGATTATTGACGATGGTGGCGTCGAAGGCACCAAAATGTTTTCTATTGGCGGCAAAAGTTTCACCCACCAAATCGAAGAAAGCCTTGGCGTAGATTACGAAACCGCCGAAAAGTACAAACTCGATCTTGATACTGGCAAGCTCGACGACGCCTTAAAAGCCAAAGTCGAAACGGCTATCTCTCGCAACCTCTCCGTTTGGTTTACGGGGATAGAGGTGGCTCTAGATGATTTTGAAGCCCTTGGTAGTCTTCCACGCAATGTGATGCTTTGTGGTGGTGGTGCTGGCTTGTCGCTTCTTCAGGAACAGCTTGCTACGTCGAATTGGTATGGCAACTTACCGTTTTCTCGTCGCCCCGTGATTAATCTTCTTGATATCAACGGTCTACCAAATCTTATCCTTGGCGATTTTGCTAAAAAATTAGATTATTCTTTTGCGACCGCCCTCGGGCTTCTCAGAGTCGGCACCGATACTCTAGAAGGCGCCCCAGAAGACAAAGGCCTCCGTGCTAAATTCGCCAAACTCCTCCAAAACTAGTATCCATCCCTTGATACATTAGTGGATATAAAAAGACTAGACTTTAGGAGGCCTGGATACAGCGGATGGAGAGCCCAACGTAGCGGTTGCTGAAGTAGGTATATAGGCTACTACCATTGTAAATCAGGCGGTACCGCCTCGTACCATTATCCGCCGTACTGCCCCACCAGTACCCGTACATAGACTCATTGCGCAGCGTACCATTGTCGTAAGTCCCGCCCAGGACTGGGGGGAAAATTGGAACATAAGTGTTGCTTCCTGGTGACGCTCCACCAATAGTATCCATCTGATCTTTACTTGGCAATGTCCAGCCTTTGGGGCTATCTGCTACCTTTGCTGTCATATCCTGCATATAGGTTAAGTCTGATACATCCTTTTCCTCACTAACACAGCGGATGTAGAGGCCACCGCGGCGCATGTTGTAGATAGTAGATAGAGCATTGCCATCATAATACAGGACATATCGCCTCATATTATTATACGTCGTGCTACCCCACCAAGACCCAACCGTAGATTCATCTACTAATGCACCATTATTGTATTGTCCACCTAGGACTGGAGAAAAGATGCTAACGTTTGTGTTGTTACTAGATTGTTTTACGGTAGGTAAACTCCAGCCTTTAGGGCAAATGCTCTCTGTGGTGGCGATAGTATTACCAATAGTATCGGTTGGACTGGAATTTTTAATAGTTTCAGCACTAGCAGCGACATAGTTATACCAAACAGTATTACCACCACTACCAGTATTAGAACCACTATGGATACAAGCGTTTACAGTGCCAGGTCCACCACCACCAGCGCTAACAGTTTCCCCATAGCACTCACCCCCGCTGGTGCCGCGTTTCTCCATCTGCCCCAAAGGCTGGACATTGCCAAGCAAGAGCCAGATGAATAGCATTGGCGGTGATTGGCCTTCTGGAAACGCTACTTATGTTTCTAATTTCTCCCCGGTTCTAGGCGGGAATTACGCTAACGGTATATTTTTTAATGAGT
>JAFWKW010000001.1 GCA_017514125.1 Candidatus Saccharimonadota bacterium | reverse complement strand
GGGTATCCGCCACAAGGCTAAATTACCAGTCAACGGCCAACGTACTCGTACGAATGCACGTACTCGTAAGGGTAAGGCGATCGCGGTCGGTGGTACACAACCAAAGGCAGCAAGTAAGACCTAAGGAGTAATGTATGTCAGAAGAAGAAATTAAGAATAAGACTGCTGAAGTTACTGAAACTACAGAAGGTGCAGAAAAGGCGCCAAAAACCAAAGCAACTAAAGGTAAAAAAGGTAAAAGAATTGTAAACGCTGGTGCAGTACATATCCAGGCTACGTTTAATAATACTATTATTAGCGTGACGGATAAAACTGGCGCGGTGCTTTCTGCTTCTTCCGCTGGAGCCAATGGCTTTAGAGGGTCGAAGAAAGGGACAGCGTTTGCGGCAGGTGTGGCAGCGGAAAAAGCGCTTGAATATGCCAAGAAAAACCACGCTCTAAATTCTGTAGACGTATATGTTTCTGGAATTGGACTTGGACGTGATGCGGCGATTCGGGCGATTTCATCGGTTGGAATTAGAATTGATAGTATTACCGACGTAACTCCGATTGCGCATGGTGGCGTAAGACCGAAAGGGGAAAGGAAACCGTAATGGCAAGAGATAAATCTCCAATAGTAAAACAGAGTCGTAGAGAAAGTTTCGCGCTTGCTCCTAAAGCTCACAAGATTATGGCCAAGAAACCTGGCATTCCAGGTGAACACGGTGATAAAAGAGTCCGTGGTGGTAGCCTTTATCTTACTCAGATGCGTGAAAAGCAGAAAGTACGTCGAATGTACGGTTTGATGGAAAAACAGTTTGCTAAGCTCATGCGTGAAGCAGTAAAAGCTGGAGGTTTGACTGGTGAGAAGTTGCTAGAATTCCTAGAAAGACGAGCGGACAACGTAGTGTTTAGGGCAGGTTTTGCCACTACTCGTCGTCAAGCGAGGCAACTAGTTTCGCACGGACACTTTACCCTGAATGGTAAAAGAGTTGACATTCCATCAATTCGTTTGAATCCGGGCGATGTTTTAGAAGTCCGTCCAAAATCTCAAAAATCTGAATATTTCAAGAATCTTCCGAATATTGTCAGTGCGGCAGGTGTAACACCTTTGTCTTGGCTAAAGGTCGACGCGAAGAAAATGAAAATTGAAATTACCGGTACGCCTAAGCGTGAAGAGGCTGATCCTGGTATCAATGAACAACTAATCGTTGAGTATTACTCACGCTAAAAAGGAGAATAAATGACTACAAAAAGTATACACGAAGCAGAACTCGCTGAGGTGAAGAAGATTAACGACACCACTGCTGAGTTTGTAGTACGCCCACTTTATTATGGGTATGGTAATACTCTTGGTAACTCTTTTCGGAGGGTTTTGCTCTCTAGTGTAAAGGGTGCTGCGATTACGGCGTTTTCGATTGAAGGTTCGACGCATGAATTTGCGGCGATTCCAGGTATTCGTGAAGATGTAGTGGATATTATGCTGAATCTCAAAAATATTCGTTTTAAGCTACATACGGATAATCCGGTAGAGTTGACACTAGAGATCAAGGGCTCTGACCAATCTTCTGAGAAAGATGGCGAAAAAAGAGTTGTGGCCGGTGATATTAAATTGCCAGCAGACGTAGAGATTGCTAATCCAAATCAAGTGATTTGCCACATTGACGATCCAAAGTTTGTGCTTAAGATGCGCTTTGTGGTAGAAACTGGTAGAGGCTATCTTACCATCGAGAGAAGTTCAGAAGAGAGAGTTCATTCGGATATGATTGCGATTGACGCAGTGTTTACCCCAGTCCTTAGAGTTCGCTACAAAGTAGAAAATACGCGTGTAGGACAGGATACCAACTTGCAACAGCTAAATCTTACCATTGAAACCGATGGGACGATTACTCCAGAAGATGCGTTTGAGGAGGCGGCTGCTATTTTGGTCAACCAATTTACTGCTCTAGCGGGCAAAACTAGAGTAGAATCTGTTCCAGCTCCAGGCCTCAAACAAGAGGATGAAGATGCTGGGCTCTCTATGCCGATTGAAGAACTTGATCTTTCGGCAAGAACTGCTAACGCACTTATCAATAATGATATAAAAACCATTCGTGATCTAGTAATGCTTTCAGAAAGCGATCTTAAGGATCTCAAAGGTTTTGGGTCGAAGGCGTTAGACGAAGTAAAGGAAAAGTTAACGGAGTTAAATATTTAATATGCACCGTCATAGTTATAAAGGTCGGAAATTCGGTCGGGAGACTGATCAGAGGCGGGCTTTAATTCGAAGTTTGGAATGTGCTTTGATTGAAAATCAATCTATCACTACTACTTTGGCTCGGGCTAAGGAAATCCGACGTGATACAGAGAAATTAATTACGAGAGCGAGAAAAGGTGGACTTTCGAATCGTAGAATCGTCATTGCTAGACTAAATAGCGTGTCAACCGGAAATCTCTTGGTAGATGTGGTTGCTCCACAAATTAAGAGAGATTCTGGATATCTTAGAATCGAACGTGCGGGATACCGTGTGGGCGATAACGCTGAGATGGGGACGATTAGTTTTGTAGACGAAATTGATTATTCTAAGGCAGAGAAACCAGAGAAAAAGGTCGAAAAGAAAGCTGACAAGAAGGCTGCTAAAAAGGCTACAGCTGATAAAAAATCAGCCAAAAAGGAGGATAAATAATGAAAACTTATTCTCAAAAAGCTTCAGAAATCAAACGTGAATGGTGGATGATTGATGCTTCCTCGATGCCGCTTGGTAAGTTGGCAGTAGTGATTACTGATAAATTGATGGGTAAGAGTAAAGTGACTTATACTCCGCATATCGACAACGGCGATTATGTAGTAGTAGTAAACGCCAAGAATTTGGTGGTAACTGGCGACAAGATGCTACAGAAGAAATATTATCGTCATAGTGGATTTCCTGGGGGGCTTAAGGAGCTTAGACTCGAAGAAGTTATCGAAAAGGATCCATCAAAAGCGATTGAAGCGGCTGTCAAGGGGATGCTTCCAAAGAATAAATTAGCGCGTGAAAGAATGAAAAGGCTTCACGTCTTTGACGGAGCGGAACATTCTCATGCTGCGCAGAACCCGAAGGAGATTAAATAATGGCTGATTCAAAGTATGTATATGGACTTGGCCGTCGCAAGGCTGCTACGGCTACCGCTAGACTTTATAAAGGTAAAGGCGAAATGACTATTAATGGTAAGCCGGCACTAGAGTATTTGTCTGGCAATAAGACTTATCTTGCTGAGATTACAGATCCTTTAGCTATCGCTGAGAAGCAAAAAGAGTATGATATTACGATTTTGGTAAAAGGTGGTGGCTTGGCTGGGCAGGTAGATGCGATTAAACTTGCTATTTCAAAAGCTCTAGTTCTCGAGGCTCCGGATCTTCGTCCAATGCTAAAGAAGGCAGGGATGATGAAACGCGATCCGCGTGAGAAAGAGCGTAAGAAATATGGTCTTCGCTCTGCTAGGAAGAAAGAACAGTTCAGCAAACGTTAAGCACTATTGCGGCGCTGGACTTCGCCAGAAGATGCGCTACTCGCTCTACGTACCATTAAGTACGTTTCGCTCCGTTGCTCCTTCTTCCTCGTCCAGCATCCGCACTAGCACTTAACTAAGAAATCAGGCGTATGTCCTGATTTCTTTTTTGATTATTATGATATAATTGTAGAAAAGGAGGTAGGTGTGAGTAAGTTTGATGAGCAGTATATAGATTTGTGCAAGCGGATTCTTTCTAGCGGTGAGAAAGTGCAGAATTACAAAAAGACGGATTCTAGGAGCGAGACGGTAGCGAATGCGATTCCAGACCATACAGCGCAAGGAAAGAGCGAAGCTCGGACAATTCGGCTCCCGCATCAGGTACTACAGTTTGACCTTTCTGAAGAATTTCCGATTTTGGTATCAAAAAAGGTAGGATTTAAGACGGCGACGTTGGAGCTCTTGTGGATTTATCAGCAAGCGTCGAATGACGTCCGGTGGCTTCAAGAAAGGAACGTGAAAATTTGGAATGAGTGGGAGATTGCCGAGGACGGTTCTTATCAGGGTAGGAATATTAACGAAATTTTTGCTAAAAGTCATCCGAATGAGCCAAAGACAGATTTTGCTCATACGATTGGCACAGCGTATGGTTGGATTGTGAAACGTTATCATTTGATAGAGAATCTGATAGAAACTCTCAAAAATAATCCAGGGAATCGGCGGATGGTGCTTAGTCTTTGGCAAAATGAGTGGTTGGAGACGGTAGCACTGCCCTCTTGTGTATGGAATTCGCAGTGGAACTTGATAGATGGGCGGCTAAACCTCTTGGTGACCTCTCGTTCAACTGATGTACCATTGGGCCTTCCTTTTAATATTGCTCAATACGCGGTACTAGACTATATGGTGGCGCAATGTGTAGGAGCGAAGCCGGGGCAGTTTACTTTTGTTACTAATGACGCGCATATTTATGAAAATCAGGTGGATGGGATTAAAGAACAGATTGAGAGATATGAAAAGGCTCTGAAGGATGGAACTTTGCCGGCGGCGCCAAAATTATGGCTAAATCCAGAAATTAAAGATTTTTATAAGTTTGACTCGTCACGAGAACTGAAGGATATTCGTTTAGAAAATTATGAAAATCTTGGCACGATTAAAATGCCAGTGACGGAGTAAAAATGTTTAGTATTGTCGCCTGTATCGGGAAAAATCGAGAGCTTGGGAAGAAGGGGGAGCTTGTTTTTCATATCAAAGATGATATGAAGTTTTTTAGAGAGACGACTACGGGGCATAAGATTGTGATGGGGCGAAAGACTTGGGAGTCGCTCCCTGGCAAGCTTCCTAATCGGACGAATATTGTGATTTCGAGCAAAGATTTGGAGGGGCCGGACGAGATTATTCATGATTTGGATGATTTTATTGAATCTTATAAAAATTCAGAGGAGGAGATTTTTGTGATTGGAGGCGGCAAGATTTATGCGGAATTTTTGCCGGTGACTTCAAAAATGTATCTGACAGAGGTGGACGCGGAGGATATAGCGGCGGATACATTTTTCCCAGATTTTGATAAAAACGAGTTTGTTCAGACTATAATTAAGGAGGGAAAGGAAAATGATTTAGCCTTTACAATTTCCGAATATACTAAAAAATAATCTGAAGGAGGAAAAATGAAAGATTTGGTGTTTGATTTAATTTCTGAGGAAAAAACTCGTCAAAAGGAAGGTTTGGAGCTGATTCCGAGTGAAAATTATGTGTCGGCGGACGTACTTTCTGCGATGGGGTCCATCTTGACCAATAAATATTCTGAGGGGTATCCGTCGTTTGAGGGGATTGGTTGTGGTTCTGATGAGTGGGATGAAAAGAAAATTGCTGAGGAGATTTTGCCAAATTATCGGTATTATGGTGGACAAAAGAATGTGGATAGAATTGAGAGATTGGCGATAGATAGAGCGTGCCGGCTGTTTCACGCGGACCACGCCAATGTACAGCCACATTCTGGTGCGCAGGCTAATACAGCAGTCTATTTTGCTTGGTGTGAGCCGGGTGATACAATACTCGGGATGTCACTTCCGGCTGGTGGACACCTTACGCATGGGGCACCAGTAACTTTGTCGGCTCACGTTTATAATTTTGTGGGATACGGGGTGGATTCTAATGGTGATATTGACTATGATGATATGGAGTCTAAAGCATTAGAGGCGGATCCGAAGATTATCTTAGTAGGATATTCGGCGTTTATGAAATTACCTGATTTTGAGCGGGTAGTTAAGATTCGCGACAAGGCCGTGAAGAAATTCGGACACGAGATACTCTTAATGGCTGATATGGCACACGTAGCGGGGCTAATCGCTGGTGGTGTACATCCAAATCCGCTAGACTATGGGTTTGAGGTGATGACTACGACTACACATAAAACTTTGAGAGGCCCTAGAGGTGGGCTGATTCTATCAAAAGGGAATGTAGCTTCACCCCTTAAGAAGCCAGAAAAAAGTCTTGAGAATATCCCGATTTTGATTGATCGGGCGGTATTCCCTGGTTCTCAGGGGGGACCGCTAGAGCATATTATCGCGGCAAAGGCAGTGGCGTTTGGTGAGGCTTTAAAACCAGATTTTAAGATTTATGCGGAACAGATCGTAAAAAATGCTAAGGTGCTCGCGGAGGAATTAAAGGCGCTTTCTTTCGTGCTTCAAGGGGATGGGACGGAAAATCATTTGGTCCTCATTGACTGCGTAAGGAGCTTTGGCTTTGATGGTAAAATCTATGAGAAGGCGCTCGATAAAGTGGGGCTGACTCTCAATGCGAATGCTTTGCCGGCGGATAAGGGTGGGGCATTTCGGCCATCGGGAGTGCGACTTGGTACACCAGCGATTACGACGCGGGGATTTAAAGAGGTAGAAATGAAGAAATTGGCGGGTTGGATGAAGCAAGTGGCGGAAATTTGCGTAAAAGCAGGCTCGGAAGAAAAATTGGGTGAATATCAAGAAGAGTTGGATAAAATTGCGGAAGAAGTGAAGGGGCTGGCACTTAAATTTCCGGTTCCTGGAATCTAAAACCAGTAAATCTGTTCGCGGAGGTGAAAAATCGAAAAAATGATTTACAAATAATGGTCGACTTTTGCTAGTGCAAAAGTCGTCCACGGGGCGTCGCCTCAAAAAATCTCAAACAAGTTTGAGATTTTTGCTCGTCTCCTACTTTGGTCGACTATTTATTTCATAAAAAGTCGTCCATCCATAGGCTTGGAATAAAAAATAAGCGAGCTTATTTTTTATTCACTCACTCATTCGTCTGGTGGAGCGTAGGAGAATCAAACTCCTGACCTCGGCAATGCGAATGCCGCGCTCTATCAGCTGAGCTAACGCCCCATACCTATATTATAACATATTATTTATGAAAAATACAAATAGGAGAATTTGAAAATTATTGAAAACAACAAAATAAGATTTTGTATCCATCCCTTGATACATTAGTGGATATAAAAAGACTAGACTTTAGGAGGCCTGGATACAGCGCACGTAGTAACCATCGTTGCGGACGCGGTTGCTGGTATATAGGCTACTGCCATTGTAACCCAGGCTGTACCGATACGCACCATTATACGCAGTACTGCCCCACCAGTAACCGTACGTAGACTCATTGTACAGCTTACCATTGAGGTAATCCCCGCCCAGGACTGGGGAAAAATTAGGAACATAGGTATTACTTCCAGATTCTGTACCACCACTCAGGCTATCCATTTGATCGTTACTTGGCAATGTCCAGCCTTTGGGGTTATCTGCTACCTTTGCTGTCATATCCTGCATATAGGTTAAGTCTGATACATCCTTTTCCTCACTAACACAGCGGATGTAGAAGCCATTATAGCGGCTGCCGTAGTTACGGGTATATAGGTTATCGCTATCGTAATACATAAGAGACCGTACTGCGCCATTATACACTGTAGAGTTCCACCAGTCCCCGTATACAGATTCATTCTGTAACGTGCCATTGTCGTAATGCCCACCTAGGACTGGGGAGAAAATATCAATCTGAGTAGCGCTACCAGCATCTGGCCCGATACTGCGAGCTTGTTCTGCAGTAGGCAAACTCCAATTTTTGGGACAGACACTTTCGGTAGCTATAACAGTATTATTTGTACCAGTTATAGTTCCGGCAGAAACGGATACATAATTATACCATACTGTATTACCACCGGTATAACTATTAGCGCCACTATGAATGCAAGCATTAGCATAGCCAGCACCACTACCAGTTCTAGAACTATACTCCCCATAGCACTCACCCCCGCTGGTGCCGCGTTTCTCATCTGCCCCAAAGGCTGGACATTGCCAAGCGATGAACAAACTCGTACTATTGGGCCAGATGCTGGTAGTACTACATACGTCAATAGCTTTTCCCCAGTTCTGGGTGGGTATTATCGTAATGGCTCGTTGGATAATGCAGAAAAATATGGGCGTTGGTGGGGGAATGAATCGACTAATGGTGCGCTACGAAGTTACCTAGGTCGCGCTGGCACTAGCCTACATAGTAGTGATTATTATCGCTACGGCGGTATCTACATCCGCTGTATCCAGGCCTCCTAAAGTCTAGTCTTTTTATATCCACTAATGTATCAAGGGATGATGCTGTCATATCCTGCATATAGGTTAAGTCTGATACATCCTTTTCCTCACTAACACAGCGCACGTAGCGCCCATAGTCGCGGCGGAAGCTGCTAGTATATAGGCTACTACCATTGTAACGCAGGTCGTACCGATACACACCATTATACACAGTACTGCCCCACCAGTACCCGCGCGTAGACTCATTGCTCAGCGTACCATTGCCGTAATTCCCGCCTAGGACTGGGGAAAAGCTAGGAACATAAGTGCTACTCCCTGGGCTTGTTCCGCCAATAGCATCTATTTGTTTCTTAGCCGGTAATGTCCATCCTTTAGGACAAATGCTTTCTATAGCTATAACAGTATTGTCTGTACCGGTTATAGTACCGGCTGTAGCTGTCCCATAGTTATACCAAACAGTATTACCGTCACTACCAGTATTAGAACCACTATGAATACAAGAATTTACGTAACCTGCTCCACTGCCGGAATCATCTCCATAGCACTCACCCCCGCTGGTGCCGCGTTTTTGTATTAATAGTTAGATTTCGATGAGTTCAAGGGAGTCGAGGTTGTGGTCTTTTAGGGAGACGTGCATGACAGCGGGGTTTTCGTAGGTGTTGTAGTAGTAGGTTTTTGACGCAGTAGAGTAGCCACCGGTATAGATGGTCTTTTCGAAAGAAGCTTCATCCATGTGGGCAGCGCCTTCGATCATGGCAACGCCGGTCAATGTATGGAATAAACGAAGTACGTTGTCGGCCTCAGTGTTTTTGATAGGGTAATGAGTATTGAGATAGGCTACGCGAACAAAGCGAGAGGTGGAATAGTAATCGCCTGGGATACCGCGCATCATGGAACCGCTGCCAAAGGGAACTAGGGTTTCTTTTTCCCATTTGACTTCGTGTGGGCGTTTGGGGCTTAAGTTCATGTAATTTCTTAAGTTCTCTTGATGCCAGCCATAGCCTGGTTGGTTAGTGAGGATATCGACATCGTTTTTGAAGATTTCCATGCCTTTTTCGGTGTATTCTACTACGATAGAGCGTTTGCTATCGCCAATAATGAAGTGGAGCTCAGAAACGGGGAATTGCTCGTTGATAGGTTTGGCTACGATAGCGGCGTTTTCAAGAGCTTTTTCTACTTCGTCTACAGTGGAGAAATTCATGGTTACCCAAAGTGGAAATTCGTAAGCAGCGACGTTGGTTTTGCCATCTACGGCAGTTTCTTCATAGTGGGCATAGCCTGGGAAATTAAGTCCAGCAATAGCGAGGCCGGCTTCGTTGGCACAGTCAAAATAGAGCGGAGTATTTTCGACGATAATGGCCATACCGATGATAGCACCGTGGCTAGGTGTCATCTCTCCCAGAAAAGCGGAAGTGTATTTGTACTCGCGGGGAGTGATGACTACCTTCTGCCCATATCCTTCGGTCCAGTCTAGATTGCGGCCGAAATACATATTGCCTTTACTATCGTTAAAACGCACCCCTGTGCACATAATAAAAATACTCCCGTTTAATATTTTTATTATAGCATAAGCGGCTTAAAAATTTTAGATTTTGTAGGCAAATACTACCCTACGGTGGGTAGCATCGCCACCACCGAGACTGGCACCATCGCAAGTAAAGAGGGCAACATCGTAGTTTTTGCCTCTGAAAGTGGCGTATTGAAGAGAATTTAGATAGTAGGTGCCACCGTCGCAATTGTCATAACCAGAGGTACAGAGTTCGAGACTATAGTCGTCGGATTTATAGAAAATCCGAATGTCGGCAATTTGATAGGTGGAAGTTATGCCGTTTTCGGTGACGGTAAAGGTAGAACCAATTCCTAGATTTTTGAGATTACCGAGCAAATTGACAGAATTGTGGCCGTAGATGAGGTTTTTGGTTTTGTAGAGGTCATTATAGCTTAGATTCTTGGACTTAATGGTATCGGTATGGACGGTAACAGAGTAACTTGGGGTTTTGGCAGCGGCATAGGTATAGGTGGTCTTCTTGGCGGTAGAGACTGTAGCAACCTTAGCAGTAGTACTAATTTCTTGAAGATCACCAATGGAGATGGCGTCGATCTTTGACAAAGTTGGAATTTCTTCTATAACAGCCATTTCGGAAGAAACCGCTGTAGCCGGGGTGGGGGTAGATGAATTGATATTGTCAATCAAAATACCAATGCCCATTACAGATAAGAGGATTAGAAAATAATTTTTCACTTAAACTCCCAACACTTTTATATTTCCATTATATCACATATCTGTCAAATAGTCAATACGCCTATGCTTAAGGTAGGGTTTATTTTAAGATAGAAATATGCTATAATGGGCTGATTAGGTGGGTGCAACTTAAAAAGGAGGGATGGAAAGTGACGAAAATTCTGACTACTGATGTTTTTGATGATTTCCGCAAAGTGGTGAAGAAAGAAATTAAGATACGGCCTGGGCATAACCCTAAACAGGGTTTTTGCGAGGGTAAGCATATACTTAACTTGGCTTCTGAGTTTTTTAATATGGCGACGAGGATTTTTGAGATTGCTCGGTCTTCGTCGGTGCCGAGGTCTTATAATGTGTCTTATAATCTTTCTAAGGATGATTTCTTTTATGAATCGGTGTCGGCACATACCAATTTGGTATCGATGATTACGACATTGGCGCTGGATTTTTGCTATGGCTATGGATTTGGCGGGTTTAATAAAAATTGGCCCGAAACTGCGGATGGCTACTCTTATCGAGACGTGATGGAAGTAGTGCGTCTACATGATATAGCCGAGAACGAAACCGGAGATTTGCCGGATAATGGCAGTCGCGATGAAGAGGAGAAAGACCGCCAAGAGCTGCGCTATTTAAAAGAATATCTGGAGGTTTATTCGGAAAAAGATAAAGATTTGAGGATTAATATCTTGAGGTTGTTTCGGGAAATGCAAAACCAGACTTCATCTACAGGTAAATTACTCTATCTGTCAGACAAGGTAGCAGCGCTTATTATTACGCTTTGTTTGGATCATCTAGACCATTCACCGATGATTTTGGAAGATAGTCCATATGCTTCTGAACGTGATCGGGCTGAGATGGAAAAATGCGATTTTGCTATGGGGCATGCTTACAAGGCTAGCGAAATGTGGGCGATCGATTTTTTCCAGATGAGAAACATTGTGAAATACGACGAAAACTTTTTCTTTACCGCGCTGATTGTGATGTCTACTTTGATGGTAAACGGCAAATGGTATAGCTGGCGCGAAGCAGATTATTAAATCCCACCTAAAACCCCGCTCAATAAGAGCGGGGTTTTCTTAGAGTGGCCTTTTTATGGTCGACTTTTTTGTTAAAACAAAAAAGTCGTCCACGGGGTGTCGCCTCAAAAAATCTAGAATAAATTCTAGATTTTTACTCGGCTTCTACCGTGGTGGAGTGTGCGAGGCTCGAACTCGCCACCTCAGCTATGCCATAGCTGCGCTCTACCAGATGAGCTAACACCCCGTTGGTAAGAATGTACTTGGTTTTATTTTAGCATATCTTGTGTTAAAATGAAAGTATGAAGACGATTTTGACGGGAATTAGAGCAAATTCGGTGTTAACTCTAGGAAATTTTCTTGGAGCGATGCTACCGATGGTAAGGCTTTCAAACAAATATTCTAAAGAAGGTTATAGTGTGAATATTTTTGTGCCGGATCTCCACTCGATTATTTCGGAGGTGGATGGTAATCTTCGGGAGAATACTATTCGGACACTTAAATATTATCTAGCGGCGGGGCTTGAGATTAATGAAAACGTACATATTTATCGGCAGAGTTATGTGCCGGCGCATTCGGAGCTTTGTTGGATCCTTAACTGTACAGCTACGATGGGCGAGATGAATCGGATGACTCAATATAAAGAGAAGTCTGAGGGGAAGTCATCTTGTAATGTGGGGATTTTTGACTATCCAGTGTTGATGGCGGCGGATATTTTGCTCTATTCGGCAAATTATGTGCCACTAGGAGAAGACCAGTTTCAGCATATTGAGCTGACGCGGAATATTGCAGAGCGCTTTAATCACAAGTATGGAGAGGTATTTGTGATTCCAGAGGCTACAGCGGAGCAGGTGAAATTTATGGGGGTAGAAAAGGCAATTCGGATTCGCGAT
The DNA here is from genome assembly GCA_017514125.1 of Candidatus Saccharimonadota bacterium. GTDB lineage: Bacteria > Patescibacteriota > Saccharimonadia > Saccharimonadales > Saccharimonadaceae > Nanosyncoccus. The sequence continues at coordinate 15,498 of JAFWKW010000001.1, read as the reverse complement.
TTGATTGATCCAGAGAAGAAGATGAGTAAGTCCACAGCAGCAGAAAATTCTAAAATTATGTTAGACGACGAGCCGGCGAAAGTAGCCAAGAAGATTATGGGTGCCACAACAGACTCATTTGAACAGATTAAATTTGATTTTGCAACACGCCCCGGGATTTCTAATCTGCTTTATATGGCGGCTTTGATGAAAGGAATTTCACTTTCGGATTTTGTGAAAGATTGGGAGGGGCAATCTCGCTATGGTGACCTGAAAAAGGCGGTGGCAGAAGTGATTTCGACGAGATTAGCTGATTTTCAGGCTAGGATGGCAAAAATTTCAGATGAGGAGGTTTTGGCTCTCTTCGAAGAAGGAGAAAAATATGCCAATAAAATAGCAAACGCCAAGCTTCTAGAGGTTCAAAAAGCAGTAGGTCTAAGATAATGATTAGGACTGGGAAAAAGTTTAGTAAACCAGATATGTCGAGGGTGATCAATGGTGACGTAGCCTTGAAATCTGAGGAAGAAAAGCCAGAGTTGGTGCGGTTGGATGTGATGATGGCGGGGATTTATAAGAGCTATAATCGTTCCACGCTGCAAAAGTTTATCAAAAATGGGTTTGTAGAGGTGGACGATGAACTGGTTTTAAAGCCTAATGCGAAGTTTCCTATGGGGGTAAAAATTGATTTAAAGGTGCCAAAGGCGCTCAAAAATGCCGATGTGATGCCAGAGAAGATTTATGAAGATGATAACGTATTGGTGCTAGATAAGCCGGCAGGGCTTTTATCGATGGCCAAAAACGGCTACTGTCCAGAGAAAACTTTGGAAGATTTTGGGCTACTTGTTCATAGGCTGGATAGGGATACGTCAGGGGTGGTAATTTTGGCAAAAAACCCAGAAACTCAGACATATCTTCGGCGGCAGTTTCAGGATAGAAAGGCCCACAAAACTTACTATGCGGTGCTTACTGGGGTACCAAAACTGGCTGAGGCGAGACTAGATCTCCCGATCGCAAGAGACCTTAAAAAACCAACGACTTTTAGAGTGGACCCAAGAGGTAAGGAGTCCGAGACTTTTTATAAGGTGATAAAATCAGATGATAAACATGCTTTAGTGGAGTTAAAACCGACTTCTGGCCGGACTCATCAGCTGAGAGTCCATATGAAATATTTGGAGCATCCAATTATGGGAGACCCGATATATGGGGTAGAAAAGGCGGATCGGCTCTATCTTCATGCAGGGGCACTGGAGATTACTCTTCCTGGTGGGGTTCGCAAGACGTTTGAAGCACCCATTCCAGAGGAGTTTAATAATGTATTTTGATAATTTGTCAGAGATTTTGGAGATTGCGGGGAAAACTGGCACAGCGATTTTTGTGGTGCCGGATAAGGAAAAAATAGAGATAAAAAACGCCTTTATTCTAGAGCCGGAGGAGAAGACAGTAATTACGATTGAACAGGTGAGGAAAATGATTGATACGCTTACTACCAAGCAAGATACTTCTAGATTTGTGGTGATTCGACCAGCAGACAAATTGAGTGAAGAGGCCGAAAATGCGATTTTGAAAAGCTTGGAAGAGCCTAAGGAGAATGTTCATTTTGTATTAGTTACAGAGAGTCTGTCAAAGCTGCTTCCAACTATTTTAAGTCGTGCGGCGATATATTTTTGGAAAGATGCGAGGGGGAAAATTTCGGAGATTTCGGCGGACGAAAAAACTAAGATGCTGGCGAAGAAACTACTTACGGTAAACTCTAGGAATCTGGTGGATATAGCTGAGGAGTTGACCGCTAAGAAGGGCGGGGTGAGGGAACACGTTTTAAATATCTTGTCTATAACAATAGAAATGGCTTACAAATCCTATCTTTTAACAGGTAAAACTGGGTTCTTAAATAAGATTCCAAAATTTTTAGCTGCCTATGATAATATTGCTAAAAATGGCCATATAAAGTTACATTTAGTGGCAGATTTATTATAATTATGTTATCATTGATAATATGATAGCGGTAGTTATAATGATGGCTTTTGCTGGTTTTGTGGCTTTTTTTATGCCTCTAGAGGCCAAGGAGAAACCCGTAGAAGAGAAATCACCTAAGTATAAGGCACAGATGAAAAAACTTTGGCAGGTGGCTCAGACGGCAATGAAGGAGCATAAGCCATCGCGTGCGGAAAAGGCACTTCTTACTATTTTGAAATTTGACGAAAAGAACGCAGCGGCTTATAACCGGCTCGGGATTCTTTATGCTAAGTCGAAGAAATTTGATGAGGCAGTGGAATGTTTTGAGATTGCGCAGTCGCTTGATAATAACCCAGCTTCAATCCATAATGCCGGATTGATCTATCTAGAGGTGGGAGCGTACGAAAAGGCAGAGATGGCCTTTCAACAGGCGATTGAGCTAGAGGGAGATGTGCCGGCGAGGTTTATGGCGCTGGCTAAAGCAGAAGAAAAACTTGGCAATACTAAGAAAGCGATTGAAGCTCTAGAGAATGCTTATGAGCTAGATCCGACAGTAGCAACACTTAGGCAGATTTTGATGATTTATGAGGCTTCAGGAGATACAGAGGCGGCTACGGCTACTACGGCAAGGATAGAGGAACAGATTGCTAGGGATAATGCGGCTAAAAGGAAGCGGGCGAGAAAGGGGTCTACTGGGGTGTCTACTAAATCTAACAGGGGCGCTACTACAAAATCTAGAGTAGTACGGCAGAGTAGAACAGGGGTGAAATCTAGAGTATAGTTTGACAAAAATTTAGTTTAGCATAACTACTATTGACTTTTATGGCACTTTGTGCTATAATGGGGGCATAGGTCGAAAATGGGAGGCCTAGCAATATTAAGAAGAAGAGAGTTACACGTTGGTACCCCCATAGGGGGAGTTTTTAAAAGGAGGTACGCCCATGCGTAATTTCAAAAGGTTTTCACTTTTTATGTCACTCGTTGTTGGCCTGACGGCCGTTCTGCCGATGAGCGCTTTTGCCGCTCCCGCCCTACTTGATTGGGAAGACATCCCGCATATCTTCTGGACAGATGAGGCAGTGCCGGAACCGGAAGATCCCGTTGAAGAAGTTGCTTCTGAAAACGGAAGAGTTGAGGAGATTACAGAGGATGATCTCTGGGCAACACCGGAGGTTTCATCTCCTACTCAGCCTGAGATTTTAGAATCTAGAGGCGAGGCTATGCTGATGTCCTATGGCGCTAGCGTAGCTAGTATGGTAACTAAGAATTACAATCAGCCGGAGCTTTTCGTTAAAGAAGGTTTTGATGCGATATCGGTATTTATTACCGGTGACAATTCAAATACTTCCTACGATGGTAAAGTTTACTTCGTAATCAGTGGAAATCAGTGGTGTCTGTACAACTATAAGCCGGAGACGGCTGAAAAGTACTTCGACAAGGTGGAAGACTTCAATGGGATGAAAGTCCCCTCTAAGAAGGCGGATAGCCGGTCGGATAACCCCACTACGGTTTCCATCGACGAGGCAAAGATACCCCTTATTACACGTACGGCTTTTAACGGCATGTACTGTAACTGGAGGAGCTTTGACGAGATTCCTTTCACCAAGGATGCGGCTGGTAATTTGCTTTACGCCACTTATCAGGTGAATAACTCTGATTCTGGGGATGGGCCTTCGGATGATAAGAAGCCTGGAGACAATCCTGGCGACAAAAATCCGGACAACCCTAATCCCTCAGAAAACAAGACGGAAAACCCGTCAAACCCGTCTCAGAACGACCCTGGTACACCCTCAGCTAACTCTTCAACTAACTCGAAGTGGTATAGGTATACCGTTAGTTTGAATAATGGTAACACTTACAAAGTGTTTGTGACTCGTTCCGTTTCCTACAACGGAAAGAAGCACGTACTTAATACCGCTAAGTCGGGTAAAAAGAAGAGTAACGACGTTCAGGTTTATGTATATCTGAACGGCCAGGAAGTTGATCCGAAGCTGTACAAGGTGCAGTTTAAGAACAACGTCAACTGTAATAGCTATGGCAATAATGAGAAGTCAATCCCTTACTTCAGGTTAAAGTTCAAATTTAAGAACAAGAGCCTGAAGGGCGATGCCAAAGCGATGAAAAAGAAAGCCTTTGGCTTTAACATCACGCCACTTGACATCTCAAAGGGCACGATTTCTTATAAATCCGTTAAGAACGGACGGCTGAAGAAGGCAACCTGGTCTGGAAACAATGGCGTTACGGTCAAACTTAATCCTCCTAAGGGGAGCAAGGGAGACTACACTCTGACCAACGAAGACGGCAAGACCGTGGTAGTTGGAAAGAACAACTTTACTGGTAAATTGGCAATCAATAATTCTGCCGCACCCAATAACAACAATGGGAATAAGAATAATGGTGGTGGAATTTACTAACTCTCTTCTTAAAAATCCCCCGAGCTTATGCTCGGGGGTATTTTTATGCTATAATTTAAGTATGAGCAAGCTTTTGAAGCGTGGGTTTAGTATCTATAAGATATTTCTCAAAAACAAAATTGCGATGTCTATCATGATGCTGGTTTCGGGGATTATGATGTTTATCGCGGCGCTTCAAGGGAAGGGAAATGATACTCTGGCAATGCCGCTTGGAATTACTTCTGTGGGTGCCCTAATTACCTTTTGGTCATTTTATAGGGTGGGATATATCAAGTCCGATATGGATAAAATAGAAAATAATAATGAGCGAGCTTTACAAAAGATGGCGTTTTTTACTCAGATTGGTGAGACCTTGATTTATTTGGTGGTAGCGGCAGTAGGGGTGTATTTGCTTCTGAATCAAAGTTTGGTAAATAGAGTGCTTAATTTGATGGCGGGTGGTTTTACGACTCTAAATGGAGTGATTGGGGTAGTCAAAATAATTAGGCGGTACAAGCAGCGGGATGTTCGCTTTTGGTTTAAATTAGTGCTTACAGTGGTAGAATTGGTTTTGGGGCCATATTTCTTGATTTGTTGTGATACGGTAGAGGGGGGATGGTATCTAGCGATGGGGGCGCTTACGATGGTGGCGGGTACTATTGAAGTAATCGCGGCCTTGACGCCGGAATCGATCAGGAACACTATGCAAGATGGTAAAGATATAGTAAGGATTTTAAAAGAGTAATAAAAGAGAGGGCACAAAATGGATGAAAACAATTTAAAAATACCAGAGGTTTATAATCACCTTTTTGTGGACAGAGACGAAAAGGATTTCGCGGAAACTCTGATTTCTTATTTGATTATGGGGAGTGATCTGAAAATTACTTCGGCCGTGTGGCAAGATGCGGAGATTTTTACGCGGTACCTTAAGCGAGATGTGTGGACTATTGACGATGACCAGAGGTGGGCGGCGAGAAGAGCTTTGATTTTGTACCGGGTGAGGTATGTGGTTCGTCACTTGACGAAGTTGGAGATTATTGAGATTTTGAATGAGTTTTTTGAGGGAAAAAGTAAAGATGGGCTGCTTGGGCTTTTTGCTAAGAAATTTCACGCCCCGATTGATGATTTGATATTGACCCAGGAGAGGCGGATAGTAACCAAAAAAGATTTGGGGAATTTTGATAAGATATTTGAATATCCGCAGTGGATTGATTTTGATGCCGAAACCCTCGAAACGATTTTTACGAGAATCGAGAATGATGAGCTTTCTGATGAGCAGATCAGCTATTTTCTAGGAGCGAGCGACGATATGAAAGATTATGCTCGGTGGTTTGCGGTGGCTAAGCACGTGCTGCTTACGACTAATGATCCCCATACTTTTTGGGTGGCGGGAGATATCCTGAGCATTATTTGGCGAGCGGCCCCGAAGGATAAAAAATCTCAGAAGTGGTTTAATGATCAAATTTTTGAGATTTTCTGGCCGAGAGTGGGAAGTGTGTGGCCAATACTGAATGAGGACAAAATTGATTTTGAAGAGAATGGAGAGGCAAAGATTTTGGGTGATTCGATTGGTTGGCTAAAAATGTTGGATGACCTGGAGGAGCGTTTGCCGGGGCTTAAAGGTAAATTTAAGGCGGCAATCTATGCTACGGACGAAGAGAACTTTAAGGATGCGCTTACTCGGTTGCTCGCGCTAGTCAAAGTCAAGGAATGCCCTTTGGATGAAATTTTGAATGCCTATTTTGAGGTGGTGGAGGCAGCTACTTCTGAGGAAGATGCGGGAACGGTAGAAGATGTCGCTGAAAATGACATTGTACCTCGGATTGAGGCTTCGGGAGAAAAGAATGCTCGAAAAATTGTCGTATTGGTGCGTCGAGGGGTGAAACATGCCAAAAATTATGCTGCTACCCTTTTGCGTGAGTGTGAGAATATCGCAAAGAATTTGGTGAAGTAGTATAATATAAATTATAAAAATGGAGTAATATGGAATTTACACAATTTAAAAATGAGTTTTTGGCTTATTTAGAACAAAATAAAAATTCTATTGAACTAAAGAAGAAAGTTGATTTAAGAAGACAATTTAATGAGGAATATCCACTTAGTGCGTTGGAAGAAATGACGCTTCAAGATTATGCGATTGGAACTGGCTCTAAAGACACACTTTGCTATCTTCTAGAGAGAGGTAGATATAAAGACACAGGAATGGGAATAGGCGGTGGTTCTGCACTTAAATTCGGTATTTATTATTCTAAAGATGATGGATCATATCAGATTCGAACCTCGGGCCAACAGCATAAAACTGTTGAGAATCCGGATGAATATTGGGAAAATTTTCGGGGGCAGCTTTGCGGTTTTTTGAAAGAACTAGTTGAAACTGGTGATGTCGACGAGAATTATCTAGAGCGATTCCCAGAACTAAAGGGGACCGGAATGTTTTTAAGTAAATTAGCGTTTCTTTATGTTCCTGATAAGTATTTAAATACTACAAATCAGCCTAGCGAGTTTGCACTTAAGATTTTGGAGGGCGCTCATTATGCGTATAGAGATCGGGTAATTAAGCCAGTTGTGCTTTGGCGTGAGTTAAGGTCTTCTATGTCGGAGGTTGATTTTGATGAATATGATCCGCAACTGATTGGCGATGCGGTTTTTGATATTTTTAAACGTTTCAAACCCAAAAATGAGCCTATTCGTGTTTCCAAAAAGGAATTCACAGAAAATGAAGAACAAGAACCGGTAATTGGTGGGAAGAATAAAATATACTACGGTACGCCTGGTTGTGGCAAGAGCTATCTGGTAAAAGAAAAATACGGTGATTCGTCGGATGATTTTAGAATTTCTTTTAGAACGGTGTTTCATCCGGATTATACGAATTCGGATTTTGTGGGGCAAGTGGTGCCGATAACTACTGAAAATGGCTCGATACGCTATGAATTTGTGCCAGGGCCATTTACTGAGGCTCTTAGAGAAGCAATGAAGAAACCGTGGCAGAGAGTTTCTCTCATTATTGATGAAATAAACCGTGGTAATGCCGCAGCGATTTTTGGAGATATTGTTCAGCTACTTGACCGTAATGACAGCGGTGAAAGTGAGTATGTGATTCATAGTAAACAGATTTCGGACTATCTAAATCGTAACGGGGTAAGTAGTGTCGAGGATGATATCTCTTTGCCGTCAAATTTGTGGATTATTGGCACGATGAATACCAGTGATCAAAATGTCTTTCCGCTCGATACGGCTTTCAAAAGGCGTTGGGAAATGCATAAAATTAGAAACGATTTTAAAAATGTAGATTCGGATTTTTATAATATGTATGTTCCGGGTACTGAAGTGAGGTGGAAAGATTTTGTGGCAAAGATTAACCAAAAAATTGCCAGCACTAGTTCTTATGGTCTAAATTCTGATGATAAACAAATTGGTGTGTATTTCGTAGATAAAAACACACTTTCGAGGCAAGCAAAATCTGATGATTTGGAAAAGAAACAGGCCTTTGGTGAAAAAGTTTTGATGTACATTTGGGAAGATGTAGCCAAGCTTAATCGGACAGATTGGTTTGGTGATAAAATTTCTTCTCTTGATGAGCTATTAGACGAATTTGAAAACATCGGATTAAAAGTATTTAACGGGATTGATTTTCCGGAAAATAATTATGAAGAAAACGCTTAACTTCTTTGATGCCAGGGATTCTGTAGATAGTTTTGTAGGAGCGAGGATTTTTGAGACTAGAATTGATTTCTATTTTCCGCTAGGAATATATTTTGACCCTACTAATTTGGAACTTTGTCGAAAAAAAGCTTTTATGATCCTTTCGGTGCTCTCTTCTGCTTCAGCCTCGAATAGCCTTTTGGATTTTTCGCAAGATTTTTTGGGGAGTTCTAAAGATCCTTTCAATTCATTTTTGTGGGTGCTTCAAGATTTTGATAAAAATGGCCTTTATAATCTTAAGACGAAAGAACTAATTAAAGGGTATAAAGGTAAAATTAATTGGAAACGGACTTTTGATTCTGTGCCGTTTGTTTTGGATGGTGATTTGATCTACCTTGAGCCCGTGGCGGAGAAAAGTTCTTCGGTCGACACTATCATTACGATGATTCATAAATACTGTCTTGCTCTTAGTATTGAGAAGATTGGCTGGATTTTTGGTTTGGAAAATACGGAAACGATTTCGGAACTTTCTGAATCAGAGAAGAGATATTATGAATATGTTTTGTTGAAAGAATTAAGGAAGACTTTTGATGATCGTAGAAAAATACTCTTATCACATCTTCTAAGGATTGTGAACGGGGCAATCGGTGATGCCCAGTTTGCTGACCATTCTGAACTAGGTACATATAAGTTTAGCAGAGTGTGGGAATATATGATTCAAAGAGTGTACGGTAATTTGCCGTTAGATGAATTTTTCCCGAGTGCTACCTGGCATCTTTTAGATCAAGGTTCATTCAAGAGTAGTGAACTTAGGCCCGATACAGTCTTGGAGCTTGATGGGGTCCTCTATATTTTGGATGCGAAATATTATAAGTTTGGGGTTTCCAGAAGTGGAGCTGATAGTTTGCCGGCTTCTGATTCGATTCAAAAGCAAATTACGTATGGCGACCATGCTGCCTTGAAATTTTCTAGACGTTTTTCAAAAGGGATTAGAAATGCGTTTGTAGTGCCTTTTTGCGGAAGTGAAGGGATAAATATCGAATATGCGGGGTATGCGACTGCTGCTTGGAGAGAGACAGATCGAGAAGATGATATGGAGTATAGAAAAGTTCATCTTTTGCTGCTTGATACCGAATATCTGATAAGGAAGTATCAGGAAAAGATAAATAATTACGAAAATACCAAATATCTAGCTGATAAAATTTTAAAAATGGATGAGGTGTGGACGTGGGCTTGAGATTGGATTTTCGGGATAGAGCTAGAGGAATGATGGTGGGGTTGGCAGTGATCAGAACGCGATTTGAAGGGGAAGAACACTTTGAAGACCTTGAAAAATAACCATAAATGTGGTATAATATAGCTAAGAGGTCTTATGGCAAATGTAGATAAGTGTACTAGATGTGCTGAAGCCGGTTTGTGCGGTGATGCGAAAAATCAAGCTCTAAAAATTGCTAAGATAGACGATAAGCTTAGGAATCGGATTTTTAGAGGTAAAGACGCTAAACAAATAGAAAAAATGTTGTCTGATTTTGCTAAGAAAATCAAGAAAGTAGTTTCTCGTAGGTTTGGGTTTGACTGCAAGGAGCTTTTTGCCTCATCCAATAATAATAAGGACGGTGCGGATTTATATACAATTCGGCCAACGGGTGAGAAAATTATTATAGAGGTTAAGTTCGGCAGCTATACTGATAAAGCTGCCGGGATGAAATCTTTTTCGAAAATTTTTGGTACTAAAATTTTTTCTGATGCACTTTCTACAAAACAACGTAGGGAGTGGCAGAATAAGATAAAAAATGAATACCCAGATTTTTCCAAGCAATGGCAGCGCGTTGTGGGCAAACTGAATGAGGTTGCTTCTGATTTTAATGAATTGATGCTTAAGAATAATCAGATACTTTCTAAAGATTTGCAGAACTATATGGAAGATTATTTGCTTAATAATTCAGGAAGTTATGACAGTCGTACTGATAGTTATATCAGGTTTGAAGTTAATAAGAATGGGGCTAACATTGACGACGTAGCGCTTCTACAGAAAGGTCGTGGAGCCTGGCATGTGGAGGATATTGTTCCATTAAAATCGACAGACGAAGACGCGAGAGTCAATGTTTTTATTTTTAATGATGAGACTAATTTGCGTATAAAATTTACACTTAACAATAAAAATAACCTAACTTTAAAAAATTCTACAATTGAAGTTCGGTCAAAGTATATGGTTAACTCGCCAAGCTTTAACGTGTGGATTCGGGAGAAAAAATAATGTATCGTCCAGTAATAGTCGATTTGACAGATGAGGATAAGGAGCTTATCCGAAAACTGGCAGATAAACAGACGGAACTTTATGGCCATGATCGAGGGTATTTCAGATTGGGTAGAAGCGATTCTTCGCACGAAATTGGTTTTGAGGGTGAAGTGGCGTTTGTACGTTGGGCGCATGATGTATTAGGATTAGAAATTGATAAAGAAGTCGGACTTAACGAGTTTGGGGCCAAATATGACGTTTATATGATTTTGGATGGCGTAAGATACGATATTCATATAAAAACGGGTAGATGGACTTCTTGGCCACAAGAATCTTATTATTTTGGGGTCCATTATGGTCAAAAAATAGAAGACAGTGGTGCTCCGGTGGTTTTGATGAGCTATTTGAAAAATGATGATACGCATATAAAAATTGAAGGGTTTATGTCGAGCGAGAAGTTGTCGAAATGCCCCATAATCAGGAGAGGGGAATACTTCCCGAAAATGAGATATCCATCAAGAACAGATAATTGGTTGACCAGAATAGGTGATTATGAAGCTATTAACAATCTAGTAAAGCACCTAAAGGAAGACCGCTAAGGTCGCTTTTGGGTTGGCTGCCAAACATGGCGTCGTATTCTTTGATGACGTCTGCTTTTCCGAAGCCGGGGATGGAAATGTTCTTTTTGGATAGCTTGTCGTAATCTATTTGATTGAGGCGCTCTAGAATTTCTGGGGATTTGGCTTTGAAAAAAATCCATTGAGTCTTATGATCCATTCTGCTAGGGTCAGTTTCTTTTAGGGTGTAATCTTTGTATCCTTGTCTTGGAATGGCGAAGTCCCAGCCGTAAGTCTCTTTGTCGAAGTATTTTTCGGCTTCTTTTGTGTTGTTGTATTGCCACATATCGAAATCTTTGTGTTTGGTGATAGGCGGTGTCCTTAGCCTGGTATCTTTGCCGAATTTCCTGGTAGTCCAGATTTGAAAACAGCAACGGACGGTGTAAGATTTCTGATTAAAAACGAAGGCGTCGGGAATGAGGGTTTTGTCAAAAACTAGCCTGGCGGTTTCTATGAGTTTGGTTTGGGCGGAATGTTTTTGGAACTGTAGAGGCAGGATAAAGGCGACGGTTTCGGTATAATCGAAAGCTCTATTAATAAAATCAGCAGCGATGCGTGCTCGGCGACCAAAAGGAGGGTTGCCGATGACGATGACAGACTTTTTTTGTGGGAGGCTAGTAGAGATATCTTCGGTCAAAAAGTCGTGTTTTGCTATTTTTTTGTCTTTGGGGTCAATATCGCAGGCGTAGTAGTTATTAAAATTACTATCTTCTAGAGCTCTCAAAAAAGCACCGCCGCCAGCTGATGGCTCCAAAAAACAGATTTGATTTAGGTCGTAACCGGAGCTATCTTTTAGGGTATTTAGTAGGTCGGTAAGACACTCTGCGGCAATTGAATCTTTTGTGTAGAATTGATCAAAATCCTTTTCTTGGCTTTTCTTTTGGTTTGGCATAGTATTACCTCGATCGCTTTTTTTATTATAGCACAGAACTGTCGGTAAAGACGATAAGTGGTAGTATAATAGGGTGATTATGGTATAAAATAGGCTTTTATGCTATACTGATGGGGTAAGTGTTAACAAGCTTGAAGTGCGAAGGGTGGTGGTTAGATGATAGTTGCAGGCGAGAAAAGACACTTGGATCATTTAGAGAAATGGTGGGATAATCTCGTAAATCATTACGATCAGGGGGACGAGGAACGGTTCCATACTATGGAGACGGATAGAGGTAAAATTCGGTTATTTGACCATGTAAATATTATTACTATGGATGGAAAAGCTATAAGTGGTCAAATAACTTATATATTTAGTGATAGAACAGACATAATGCGGTCAGGAAAAATACCGATAGGAGAAGAACTTCACTCTGTTGTAAAATTTGATGATATAAGAACTATCTCCCGTTTCACCTATTAAAACAAGCCCCCGATAGGGGGCTTTTGACTTGGGGAGTAGGACTGTCCTACTCCTCTAGAATCAGAATTAAAATAAGACCCTCCGGGTCTAATTTTAATTCTGGTGCTGGAAGTAGGACTCGAACCTACGAAGGCCGAAGCCGAGAGATTTACAGTCTCTTGTCATTGCCACTAGACGATTCCAGCACTTTTAATGGAGCCGCCAACCAGGTTTGAACTGGTGACCTCATCCTTACCATGGTTATCATCGACCGACGATAATGGAAAGGAGAAGTCCTGCTAGACTCCTACTTAAGAAATATGATCAGTATTTCTTGGAAATAATAAAAGTTCATATTCTGACATATGAACCTTAGCTGTTAATATACAGTTTTATTCTTCCTGAATCTATTATACCATACTTTCATCAAAAAGGCCGTGAAAACTAGAGATTTCACAGCCTTTCTTTTGCTAAGCGTGAATAACAGTATGCTTCCGGCGATGAATCTCGCGTAGATCCTCATTTACGACGTGGGTATAAGTCATGGTGACTTGGATGCTGGTGTGGCCGAGAAGCTCTTTGACATAGACAATATTAGTATTATTACGGAGTAAGTCGGTCGCAAATGAGTGGCGAAGCGTATGCGGATGAATATTCTTCTCCAGGCCGGCTTTGATCGCGGCATTCTTAACGACCATCTGAACGACGCCAGGGTTAATCTTCTCCTGGCCTTTTTGCTGCTCCGAAACAAAGAGTGCCGGATATGGATCGTCTCGAAGCGCGAGATACTCATCAATATATTTATGAGTAACTGGATCAATAAAGCAGACGCGAGGCTTATTGCCCTTTCCGATCACAGTAAAACTATCAATTCCTGGCTTGATTTGCGTGCGCTCCATAGCGCAAAGCTCGCCATTACGAAGACCGGCGCTAAACATCAGAGCAATGATAGCGCGATTTCTGTAACGCTTGAATTTAGTGTAGCCGGCACCTTTTTGAAATACGGCATGGAGCATAGCCTGAACCTCATCTACTTCGAGGTAATCGACAACGCGAGAATCTCGCTTTGGAATCCCAACAGCCTCGGCGTCCAATGCCTTATAATTAAGAGCCTTGAGGTGTTTCAAGACGACGCGAAGCTTCAAGATATAACCGCGCACGGTATTAGAAGTGCGTGTCTTCCTGAGGTTCGCCGTCCATTTACGGACTTGATCAAACTCAAGCTCCGAGATAGGAATGTCGCCGAGAAAATCGACGATAGACTTCATGGCGCACCTGTTCATCTCCTCGGTCTTGGCCGACTGATTTTTGTAGACGATCACGTCTTTACGATAGAGCTCAAAAGCTTCCGATAAAGTTAAATCTGGTTTCATTTTATTCCTTTCCAGTTAAATCTAGCGAAGCCAGTCTTATCGGAACTAACCTCAGCTAGCTCTTCTTATTTCGTTGGAAAGTAGCCAAGACAGATACTTCGCCGGATTCCTCCCTTTCTTCTGGGCCAACTCGTAAAGCGACCAAACTTTGTCCTCTGATAGTACATAGAATGCTTTGCAGTAGAGTTTGTAGGCGATTTCGTTATCTTCGTTGCCTATTTTTCTAGCCAGATGCTCGGCCCGAGCGTCGACAGATCGCACGCGCTCGCTAACATTGACATAGACATTGTTATTCTTCTTTGAAGAATTACCACTGACAATGACATTGATGCTTGGAATTTCCATAAATACCGCTCCTGAAGAAGCTCGCAAAAATACAGGTTCCCGTACCTCCACGAGAGATTAAGTTGATATTATTGCGCAACGTCATTCCGGAATGACGGCACTTGGAAGCTCGAAAAAGCTCCTAGTTTTCACATAGGAGCTCTCGGCTCCTAGCGGAGCCACTAATCGCAATCTTTTCGTTAATGCTATTATAACTCTTATGGCCATAAAGGTCAACATTTTGGCCCGAGCCGCAGATTTTAGATTGGCACCCAAGAAAAGCTTGCCTTGATTACTACCAATAAAAAGTGAATAACTATTAATTCACCTCTATTATTATAACATAATTTAAGCGTTTTGAACAGACAGCCAACACTTCGGAAATTATGAGTTTCGTGATATAATGTGTAATAAGGATATTTATAATTTAATTGTGGAGTAATACAAATGCCAGAGGCAAATAATATTCCGGTGGCGACCGGAAACAAAAATTCAGCGCAAGTCACAGACCAAGCTAACTTTATTTGGAATATAGCCAACAAACTGCGAGGTGCCTATATGCCAGATAAGTATGGCGATGTTATTATCCCGATGACAATCGTGCGCCGTTTTGAGTGCTCTCTTGCCGACACTAAGAAAGAAGTTCTTGAAAACTACGAGAAAAACAACAATCTCCCTCCACAATTCCTTTACAAAATCTCTGGCTACCAGTTCTATAATACGAGCCGTTACACCCTAGCTGAGCTTTGCAACGATCCAAACAATATCGCCGTAAACTTCAAGGAATATATTAGCGGCTTCTCACAGAACGTCCGCGACATTTTGAGCGGCCTAGAACTCGGCAAACAAATCGAGAAAATGGATAAAGAGGGCTGTCTCTATTCCGTCGTAAAAGACTTTTCGGAGCTCGACCTTTCTCCAAAGACCTACGACAGCGTACAGATGGGCTACATCTTCGAAAACTTAATTGGGCGCTTTTTCGAGAACGTGGATGCAGGTCAATTCTATACCGGACGCGACATTATTAAGATGTTGGTCGAAGTCCTCATGTCCGAGGGCTGTGAAGATCTAAAGGATCCACAGAAAGTCGTAACGGTCTGCGATCAGGCTTGCGGAACCGGCGGTATGCTTTCTACTGCCTACGATTCTATTAAGTCAATGAACCCAACTGCGAATGTCCGCTTATTCGGTCAGGAATACAACTCAGTTAGCTGGTCTATCGGTCTAGCTGAAATGCTCATTAAAGGCCAGAACTCCGAAAACTTCCGCCATGCTGATACTTTTAAGGAAGATTGCTTCCCAAATCAGAAGATGCGCCTCGTAATTGAGAACCCACCATTCGGTACGCCATGGGCCGGCAAAGACGCAAAGCAAGGACAGGAAGACGCCGTTCGCGCCGAATACCGCAAAGGTATTGACGGCCGCTGGGGTGCTGGACTCCCATCAGGCGGTGACTCACAACTTCTCTTTATGCAATCGGCATTAGATAAGATGGATGAAAAACTTGGTCGCGCTGCTATCATCGAAAATGGTAGCCCACTATTTACCGGCGGTACGCTTTCTGGCGAATCTCAAATTCGTCGCTTCTTGCTTGAAAAAGACCGCATTGAAGCTATCATTGCCCTGCCAATTGACCTCTTTTATA
>JAFWKW010000018.1 GCA_017514125.1 Candidatus Saccharimonadota bacterium | reverse complement strand
GATGGAGAATCGTACACTTAATATTAACGAGACCCTCGGCCTAATGGTTGGTCAAACCGCAAAGGCAATTGCTGTGATGACGGGCGAAAAGAAAGGCATACCAAGAGCTGACCATGTAATCTATCTCGACAAATCAGCAAGACCCGTGAGTTGGCTAGTGGATGAATTTTGGTCAGATTTTACAGACGCCCTGAAGCCGGAGACCACCTATCTAGCGATTGATAGACGTCCGTGGTTTGAACGAGTGGGAATTAGTCTTGTTGGACATGAAGAAATTAAAGAGCCGAACGGCGATATGAGGCCAGCCAACGGCAGAGATTTTTGGGAGCATTTCGAAAAAATACCGGAAGATCAGAAAAAAGATTGGTTAGCTCGCATAAGAGGGCTTTATATAAAAGATGGTATCACATCGGAGGACCCCGATGAAATCATGAATACTCCTACCATTTTAGATAATAAAAACCTGCTGATAGTCGATGAAGTATCCAGGAGTGGCGCCACTCTGGACATAGCAACAGGACTAATGAAGAGGGCTATCCCAGAGCTAGGCAGTGTAAATGGCTATGTTTTTTGGGATGACAATTTTTCAGTTACAGACGCCGGAATACAGATGGGTAGTACACCAGTTTGGTACCCACAAGATCCAACCGATTGGCGTGGGCGCGGGGTAAGAGACATTGATCCAAGTTGGTACGAAAATAGATATCAAGAAAACCCCTCTAACAGAGCATTGGCGGAGCGTTACGGAGCTTTTGTGTTAGGTATACCTCTTACTGACAAAAAAGAGGAACCGGGCGAGCTATCTTGGAAGCTTCGAGCTGAGATGATAAAAATGCATGACGATTACGAAGATGGACGAATACTACCAAGTTTACCACTAGTAGACAACAATATTGGGGACGTTGCGGATAGAGTGATGGAGCGTTTAGAAGATATGGGTGTAAAATTTCTCCCAAGCGATCAGGCCCTCAAATCTCCAGATTCTTATTTAAGCCTGATGAAACAGAGGAACAAAAAGCCCCGCCAATTTTAGCGGGGCTAGTATAAAGTTTTAATATGATTGCGTCTATTAAAAGGCGCCGCATTTAGTGATTTCTGCAGCGTATTTGATACGTTTGTTTGCTTCTGCAAACTCTTCAGACGTAATACTGTTGCCACAAAGTGATGCGGAAATGCTTCTAAGGCTACCATCGCCATTAAAATAGAATGTCAAACAGCAATGATAGTCTTCGGTCTCCATTTCACCCCAGTACCAATAGTAGCCTGGTTTGCGAGAAAACGGCACCGCTCCTGACAACTGGTAGTTAATCTGTTCCAACTCGTTTGTCAAAATATTCCTTAGGATAATTTTCCGCTTTCCGTCTTTGACATAGTCGGTACATCTCGGCACTTCCTGATAGGGCTCGTATAGGATACGAGACACTCTATTAATATCAATATCTGCAAAATTCTTCCTAATCTTAATGTTCTTGCGCATTTTTGCCACCCCCTTTCGTGCGCGAAATTCAACCAATTAAATGGATATCTTCGATTGTATCATATTTGTGTTAAAATGTCAATACGATACTACGATTATCTCTGTTCATATTGACAAATTAAAGCGTTTGTGCTATAATTGGGGCATTGAGCGAAAATGCTCGAGTTTAACACCGGGAAGGTGAGTACATTAAAAATTTTAAGAAAGGAGAATGTTTAGGACTGGGCTTTTGCCCCTTACCCCCTGTCTCATTTTAGGCTATGCCTAAAATTTCACATAGTTTTCTACTGAACAAAGTTTATGGAGGACAGACACTTGAAAAAAGCAATAGACATTAGCAGTAAAGTAAACACTGATATTATCACAAAGGAGGCAAGAACCATGAAAAAATCGATAGCCCTTACTATTTGGAGGCTTTACGTCGCTATACTCGCGCCGTCATCAGACCACGTTTCGGCTTCAGTAAAAGACTGTAGCAAGAATTTTAGCGTGAAATTCAAAGAAGTAGCGGTTAGTCGCGAAGATTTCGAAAAAGTGATGACGGTACTGGAATCACTATCAGAAAAAGAGAGAACTGTTCTCGTTTTGCGTTTTGGCCTTGAATGCGGGGAGCCAAGATCTCTTGAAGAGATAGGAAAAATGTTTAGCGTCACCCGCGAATACATCAGACAGCTAGAGGCCAGAGCCTTGAGAAAAATGAGGGCTCCCAGTCGTCTATCTAAGCTCCCAGCACTTTTCGGCTTTGTTCCCCCGGTAGAACCGGAGTCAGAGTTGGAAGACGATACGCTGATAGACGTTAATACAGATATCCGTAGTTTGAATCTTAGCGCCAGGACATACAATTGCCTGAAACGGTTCACGCGTATCAACACCGTTGGGGACATCCTTGATTATCCGAAGGAAGATTGGCCAAAGGTCAAAAATCTCGGCCGCAAAGCCACCTTGGAAATTCAGGACAGAATGCATGCCATCGGTTATCCAGATTTTAATGTTAGCCTTTCTTAAAATAATGCTCTTATTTTAAGAGCAAAAAGTCCCCGGCAGCCAGTCGGGGCTTTTTGCTTATGTGTGTCGTATCTGCGATTACCTCTTCCTACCTCTGTTATTATTGACAAATTAAAGCGTTTGTGCTATAATTATAGATGGTAGTTGTTGGGGTGAAACAACTTGTAGATTAATAGTAAATGTTTTCAGTTTGTCTGGGGAAGGAGAAAAAATGAAAACAAGAAGATATCAAGATGATGCGTTATTGCAACTAATGACAACTAGAGAGAGTGGCTCTAAGAGAGCCCTTGTAGTAATGGCACCAAGCCTGGGAAAAACCGTGGTTTCGGCGATGGATGCTCAGAACTTCTTGGAAGAAAATCCGGAAGCGAGAGCACTCTATCTCTGTCATACCAACGAAGTTTTGGAGCAGGCGAAAAAGACTTTTAAGAAGGTCTTTGGCGACAGCTACAGCTACGGGCTTTATAATGGTCTTGAGAAGAGCAGGAGAACAGATTTTCTGTTTGCCTCGTTCCAGACCATGAACCTGCGTAAGTTCTCTTTTAATCCCGATGAGTTTTCGTATATCATCGTGGACGAAGCGCACCACGCACCGGCTAATACCTTTAAGGAGGTAATCGGCTACTTTAAACCGGAGTTTCTGCTGGGCCTAACCGCTACACCGAACAGGTTGGATGGCTTGGACCTCAGTGAAATCTTCGGGGAAACAGTCTATACCATGGACCTCATTGACGCCATAGCCAATGGCTATGTAGCGAATGTGGATTATAGGTTAGTACTGGACGAGATGGCAGAGATCGATTCTATCGTTGTAGATGGAGAAAAACTCTCCGCTGCGGAATTAAATCGCCGCCTCTTTGTACCAAAAAGGGATGAAGAGATTGTTCGGCTGATCAAAGAAAAATCAGCGGAAAGGAGGAATCCTAGAACGATGATTTTCTGCCGCTCGGTAGAGCATGCAGAAAACATCGCAAGGCTCATTGACGGAGCCGAGGTGGTACACTCTCGCATTGACGGGCAGGAATGTCTAAGAAGAATCGCAAGGTTCAGAAAAGGACAGACCACCACAATTGTATCTGTAGATCAGTTGAACGAGGGTGTGGATATTCCACAAGCTGATGTAATAGTGTTTCTTCGTTCAACCGTGTCGCCGGTGGTATTTTTCCAGCAGTTTGGCCGCGGGCTGAGACTACACGATGAAAAAGAGGGGGTTCTTATCCTTGATTTTGTCGGGAACTGCGAACGTCTGGAAATGATTAATGATTTTGATCAGGAAATCAAGACCAGACAGGAGAGTTTGAAGGAAAAAGCACCGAGAGAAGAAGTAGATAAAGAGCACTTCACTCTAAACATCGATACACCGAAATTCAGAGAGGAACTCGTGGATATCCTGAAAAAGTTGGACGATTTAAAATGGTCTAGCTACACTAAGGAGGAATTGATTGAGGCTTTGCAGAAAAAAGCTCGGGAGCTTGGGAGGACTCCGACGGAGAAAGAAGTAGACATGGATCCAAGGATGCCCACTATCGGTCCATACATAAGAGTATTTGGTAACTGGAACGATGCGTTGAAAGCTGCAGGATTGGAACTTAATAGAAAAAGGGGGCACAAAGAAGTAGACCTGATTGAGGCTTTGCAAAGAAAAGCTCAGGAGCTAGGGAGGACTCCGAAGATAAAAGACTTGGATATAGACCCAACAATAGCCTCTGGTTATACATATGTTACAAGATTTGGTAGTTGGAATAATGCATTGAAAGCAGCAGGGCTGGATATTAATAAGCAGCAAAAGGTTCGAACTAGGGAAGAGCTAATAAATGATCTACAAAGAAAAGCTCAAGAGCTAGGGAGGACTCCGACTAGAAGAGATGTAGATACAGATCCAAAAATGGCTTGCGGTGGTGTGTATGCTGCATTTTTTGGTAGTTGGAATAATGCATTAAAGGTTGCGGGGCTGGAAATTATCTTGCAGTCCAAAAGAAACCAAACCGAAGAAGAGTTGATTGAAAATTTACAAAGAAAAGCTCTAGAGCTAGGGAGGACTCCGACCAGAAAGGATGTAAGCACAGATCCAAAGATGCCTAATGAATATACGTATATTAGAAGATTTGATGGATGGAAAAATGCATTGAAAGCTGCAGGGTTAAAGCCGAACAAAGGGAGGTGATGTCTTCAAAATTAAAAAGGTCGCATAGTTACAACGTGCGGCCTTTTTTATTTGTCCGGAAAGTGTGATATAATAGAAGCGTAAGCATTTAAAAAGGGTATTATTTTATGGCACATATAAATAGACGATATATTGATAAACATTGGTCGGTATTTATTTTTCGGGGGTTGATGGCGGCGGTGTTTGGGATAATTACCCTGTTTGGTGCGATGACAGACTTTGAAATTATGATTTCTGTGGTAAGCATATTCCTACTGATTATGGGGATTGTGGATTCGATTAGCGCGCTTTACGCTTCGGTTAAAAAACACGGCTGGCTAAACTCCGTCATCGACGCTTTGATTGACATCGCGGCGGCGCTTTCGCTACTCTTTTTTGCCAAAGACAACATCGTGGTAGGACTCGTGATCATCGCAGCCTATACCATCGCTTCTGGACTAATTGATATTTTCCACGGGTTCCTCTCTACAGTGGATCCGACCGACCGGTTTATCCGGGTACTTACAGGGATGCTTGGCTGTGTGATGGGGGTAGTGATTTTGAATGCTGGCAATTTTGAAATGATGACGTTCCTTCGTTTCTTTGGGGCGTATATGCTAATAGTAGGGGTGACAAGCCTGATTTACGGTGTACATAACCGCTCTCAAGACATAGAAGACAAAACCGCGCGCAAACAGGTAGTGCGGAAAAAGAAGACAAAGAAGATTTCAAAGAGATAGCGTTGACCGTTGACTTTTTAGCATAAGTGTGATATAATGAAAGGATGGACATTACAGACAAGCATAAATGGGAGGTGATTGTCAATGTTAGTACCTTTGAAAAAAAAGATGGTAAAGGAGTCGCCTAAGGGGACGCTTATAGTGAAAGAAATAAGAAATCTTACGAATACCCCTTTGGCTGTTTATGACCAATCCGGAAGAGTTGTAATTTTACGCCCTGAGGAATTGAAAATGCGCAATGGTAAATTGCCGTTTATCGGCGACACAACTTATGTTGTTGTCGATGAAACTGTGGACGAAGAGCTCCTTAATAAGCTCAGGAACGATAATGACTACAGAAAGAAGTTGGCTATTCCGCGTCCTATAGGTAAAATCCGCGACGGTCAGGAAGGTTATCATTTACTGAGTACAGGACCTTTTGGTGGATTATTCTTCGTTGTGATGAGTAGCAACCAGGAAATGTCGTTCAACAGGATGGCCAAATAGCCCAAATTCCATCACGCCCAGAATCGATGATTCTGGGCTTTTTTCTTGGCTAAATATGTTATAATTATAGTTTAAGGAGAACTATGAAAACTGTTAAAAAAGCGATTATTACCGATGCGGGGTTTGCGAGCCGGTATCTGCCGATTACAAAAACCATTCCAAAAGCAATGGTGCCGATTGGAGCGAAGCCAGCGATGCAGCTATGCGTAGAAGAGTGCGTAGCGGCTGGAATCCAGGAAATCATTATCGTGGCGACGCCAGACACGATGGCGAAAGACATTTACGATAATTACTTCCACGACAAAGCTGAAAACGTTCAGAAATTATTAGACAAACAGGGCAAATCAGAAAGGTTTGAGCCAGTAAAAGAAGTTTTGAATTTTCCTAAAATCACCGTGATTGAGCAAGATAGAGATTTACCTTACGGTAACGGTTCGCCAATTGTATCGGCCAAAGATTTTGTGAAGGATGAGGACGCTTTTGTAGTTCTTTATAGCGATGATTTGATTTTTGGAAATTCGGACGTTAAAACTTTGATCGAAACTTACCAGTCGCACGAGGAAGCCAAGGCAGTAATCGCTACGACCGAGATGCCGGAATCAGCTTGGCATAAATATGGTATGGTAGCACTAAAAGATAACGGCACGCTTTCTCATATCGTAGAAAAACCCAAGACGCCGGATTTATCGCCTAGCAACCTTACAAGCTACGGGCGATATTTGCTTACTCCGGAGGTTTTTGAATATCTAGTTCCGACCAACACCGGTCTTGACGGAGAACTTTGGACGGTGGACGCCATCACCAAATTAGCCGAACATGGAGATGTTTTGGTAGCAAAAAGCAATGGCAAATGGATGACCACAGGCGATCCAAAGAATTATTTTATGACCCTTTTAAAATATGTACTGGACAACACCGACTATGCGGACGAAGTGATTGAAATGTGCTATAATAAATTAAAGGAGATTAATCAATGAACGTAGCAGAGTGGATATTAGTGGTGATACTGTCAATTACTTTGTTTATTTTCTTGGTAGTTGGAATCGTTTTGATGGTAAAACTACTAGGGGTAGCAGACGAAGCCAAGCGAGTAGTAATTAAGAGCCAAGACATCGCCGAGAATGCCAATGGCGTGGTATCAAATGTGCGGGGAATGACCTCGATTGGTGGAGTAGTACAAACTTTTGTAGATAAGTATGTAGAGCCGAAGTTAAAAGAAAATAAGAAAACCACAAAAAAGGAGGATTGATGGTAGAAAAAAAGACAGATTCTAAAAAAACAACTAAAAAATCAGGTAAGGAGACTGAAATGTGCGAAAAAAAGAGTAGTGGAAAAGGTAAATTTTTGCTAGGCGCAGCACTTGGTGCGATTGCGGGAGCGGCTGCGGGGCATTTTATTTCTAAAAAGGCGCACGAAGCTGCCGAAGAAGAGGCAAAAGAAGAAGCTGAGCTCGAAAAAGCCGCTAAAACCATCGAAAAACAAGCAGAGAAATCCGAAAAGAAAGCTTCCAAAAAATAGTTAGGGGTCTAGCATGAAGCTAAAACCCTCGGATTTTGTACACCTCCATAATCACACTCATTATTCACTTTTGGATGGGCTGACTAAGGTGCCGGAGCTGGTTGATTTTGTCAAAAATGACGGGATGGAGGCAGTAGCCGTCACCGACCACGGTACAATGAGTGGGTTGGTGGAGCTTTATGAGTGCTGTAATGCGGCAGGGATTAAGCCGATTTTGGGATTAGAGGCTTATGTAGCCGCCAGGAAGCGAACCGACAAAACGCCAGAACACGACAAAAGGCGTTTTCATATTACTTTGCTCGCGATGAATGAAAAGGGGTATGAAAATCTCTGTCGGATTATGAGCGATGCGGAGATTGAGGGAAAGTACTACAAACCACGTACCGACCACGAAATGCTCGAAAAATACAGCGAGGGGGTGATTTGTCTTTCTGGTTGTATGGGTTCGGAGATTTCGGAAGCGATTAGAGCGGAAGATGATGACCGCGCTTTTAAATTGATTGACTGGTATAAAAATGTTTATAAAGACCGCTTTTATCTAGAAATGCAGGACCACGGACATCCGTTATCCTCTACTCATTCGGCAGAACAAAAGAAGGTAAATGACTGGCATATGGCGCACGCTGAAGAATTGGGACTACCACTGGTAGTGACTTGCGATGCGCACTATCTAAAAAAGGAGGACCAGGACGCGCACGAGGTTTTGCTCTGTGTTGGGACCGCCTCGAATCTTTCCGATACTAAACGGATGACTTTAAAAGATTACGACCTTCACGTAATACCAGCGGAAGAGATTATCTCGCACTGGGAAGAAACTTGTCCAGAGGCGGTCCTTAATACCAAAAAAATCGCCGACCGTTGTAATGTAGATTTACAACTGGGGCGGATTTTGATTCCAAAATTCCCAGTACCGGATGGCGAAGACGAAAAATCGTATCTTGATAAACTGGTTTTTCAAGGACTGGTGTATCGGTATGGTGGCAAAAAGTTAAACGAAACCGTAGACCTTACCGTAGAGGAGTGTCGGAAGATTTTGGAAGAAGTTGATAAAGATAGAGATGAATTACACAAGATTTTGCCGCGGATTGATTACGAGCTATCCGTGGTGGATCATATGGGATACAACGGTTATTTCTTGATTGTTCAAGACTTTATCAACTGGGGAAAATCGCAAAGAATCGTGTATGGCCCAGGGCGTGGTTCGGCGGCGGGAGCAATTCTGGCTTATGCGCTCCGCATTACCGACCTAGACCCTCTGAAATACGATTTGCTCTTTGAAAGATTTTTGAACCCAGATAGGGTGTCGATGCCGGATATTGATACCGATATTCAGGATACCAGACGAGATGAGGTGATTGAATATTGTACGCGCAAATACGGTGATGGACGGGTGTCAAATATCGCCACTTTTGGTAAAATGATGGCAAAAAACGCGGTGCGCGACGTAGCGCGGGTGATGGAAGTACCCTATGCCGAGGCGGATAGACTAGCCAAGATGGTGCCAGATCCAGTCCAGGGCCATCACGTACACCTTTCTGATGCGATCAAAGATGTGCCAGAGCTCAAACAAGAATACGAAACCAACCCAACTTCTAAGCAAGTGATCGATTATGCTTCGAGACTGGAAGGAACGATTAGAAATCACGGTGTACACGCTTGTGGGGTGATTATCGCGCCGGATGATTTGGTGAAGTTTTTGCCACTGGAGGTTTCGGCTAAAGGGCCGATTGCCGCGCAGTTTCCGATGACTCAAGTAGAGGAACTCGGACTTCTTAAAATGGACTTTCTTGGCCTTTCAAACCTCTCGGTGATTAATAACGCTCTTCGGATGATTAGAAAAGTTTATCACGATGATATTGATATGAGCGCCCTACCACTAGATGATGAAGAAACTTACAAACTCTTCCAGAGAGCAGAAACTACCGGCGTATTCCAGTTAGAGTCGGCCGGAATGAAAAAGTATTTGAAGGACCTCAAAGCCTCTTCTTTTGAGGATATCATCGCGATGGTGGCTTTGTACCGGCCGGGACCGATGCAGTTTATTGATTCGTTTATTCGGCGGAAACACGGCGAGGAGGAGATTACTTATCTTCATCCGGGGCTAGAAAATTCGCTGAAGAGTACTTACGGAATTATGATTTATCAAGAGCAGTTTATGCAGATTTCAAAGGAATGGTGTGGATTTACTGGTGGTCAGGCGGATACTTTGCGTAAAGCTGTGGGCAAGAAAAAGATAAAGCTAATGGAACAAGTAAAGCCGCAATTTATTGAAGGTGCAGTGAAAGTAGGGGGTGCGACGGAGGAAATTGCGGAGAAGTTTTGGTCGCAGCTTCTTGATTTTGCGAATTACTGTTTTAACAAATCTCACGCGGCGTGTTATGCTCTCATCGCCTATTGGACGGCCTATTTAAAAGCACATTATCCTGATGCTTTTATGGCGGCTCTGATGACTTCGGATATGCGTTGGACAGAGAAGCTCGCGCCAGAAATTTCGGAATGTAAAAGGATGGGGTTAAAGGTGCTCGGTCCTGACATAAATCAGAGCTATGGTGATTTTGGTATTGTAGGCGGCGAAAAGACGATTCGGTTTGGTCTTTCGGGGGTTAAAAACGTAGGGAAAGCCTTGATTGAAGAAATCGTGATTCCAGAAAGAGATAAAAACGGGCCGTTTAAGAGCGTATGTGATTTTGCCAAAAGAGTAGATTCGACCAAATTTAATAAAAAAACTTGGGAGGCGGCAATTAAGACGGGGGCGTTTGATAGTTTTGGCTATTCACGTTCGGATTTATTGTTTAACCTGGAAGCGATTCAAGCCTACGGCGCAAGGTCACAAAAAGATACTAAAACTGGACAGCTCGACCTTTTCTCGATGATGGGTAAGGCCGGAGAAATCCCCGAGCCAAAAATCGAGCCAGCACCTACACAGTATTCCAGCAAGGAGCAGCTACTCTGGGAGCGAGATTTGATGGGGCTTTATCTGTCCGCCCATCCACTTGACAAATATGATATTTATTTTGATGAGCAGACCCACCCGATGGGGATGGTTTGCCCAGAAAATCAGGACAAAATTGTAGTGGTAGGTGGAATTATTACGGATGTTCGCACGATTTTGACTGCCAAGGGCGACAAGATGGCGTTTGTCAGAATCGGGAATAAGACCCGGGAAGTAGAAGTGATTGTGTTTCCAAAAACTTACGCGACCTGTGGAGCCAAGCTTGAACTAGACAATGTAGTGAGAGTACAGGGCCAAGTGGACGCCAAAAATAAAGACGGCACGATGGGGTCGGACGCAAAAATTAAGGCTGAGGTAGTGGAACTAGTATCGGATAATTTCCTCGAGACTTACAAATCTACCGGCACAAAATTAGCGCAGCCTTGGATGAATAAGCCTATTGAGGGGAAGGAGCGATGGAAGAAAAAGCCGTCTACCGAAATAGAAGCTCTCAAAGTAGCTAGGGCGATTCCGGTGGATCCTAGAAAACGAAAATTGTTTCTTTTAATTGAAGATATGGAAAATACCGGGGTCCTGTCCAAAATTCGGCGACTGGCGGATGAATATGCGGGAATGCAGGAAGTAGTGATGGTAACACTCGAAGACGGGGAAAAGAAGGCACTCAAAATGCCGTTTAAGATAGATATCTGCTCTGACCTTTTGGACGAAATGGAAGGCTTACTTGGCAAAACCTCTGTAAAAGTAGTATAATTAAGGTGTGAAAAAGAAAAAAGTGTCAGACTCAGTGACGGTTAATCGACGAGCCCACTTCGATTATCAGCTCGGCGAGGAACTTACCTGTGGGATGAGTTTAACGGGGCCACAAGTGCGATTAATACGAGATCACCACGTGCAACTCAAAGGTTCTTATGTGACGATTCGGGGTGGGGAACTTTGGCTCTATGGGCTGACACTGGGAGCAGATACAGCTGCGGATATTAGATTACTTGCCACCAAAAAGCAGATCGCCGGGTTGGAACGGGCGAAAGTAGCCGGGTCTACAATTGTGCCAGTTCGATTACTTGGTGGAGGCAGACACATTAAACTCGTCATTGCTGTGGGTAAAGGCAAGAAAAAGTACGATAAACGCGAAACCATCAAAAAACGTGATATTGAAAGAGGCCGTTATGCTTAAAATTTTCTCGTGGAATGTGAATGGGATAAGGGCAGTGCTGAATAAGGGGGCGTTACAGTCGTTTATTTCGGAATACCAGCCGGACATTCTGTGTCTTCAAGAAATCAAGGCTAAGCCGAATCAGGTGGATTATAATTTTCCGGGATATAAAGTTTTTTGGAATCCGGCGACTAGACCTGGATACAGTGGGACAGCAACGCTAATTTCTGAGACAGACTTTCTCGCCAAAAATGTCATACACTGGCCGTCCGGCAGAACCGCCCCTGACGGGGCGAACCTGTCGGCGGCGTCAGGAATATACATTTTTGGACTCGAAAATCAAAACCTTTATGTCTCAGAAACCAGCGTTGCCGTCCCTGAAGGTAGGGTCCAGGTGCTGGATTTAGAAAAGTTTTATCTCGTAAATGTTTATACACCGAATTCGAAGCCAGATTTATCACGACTGGAACTCCGATATAAAAGTTGGGATCCGGAGTTTTTGAGTTTATTAAAAGAGCTAGAGAAGACAAAGCCGGTGGTGACTTGTGGAGATTTCAATGCGGCGCATAATGAGATTGATATCGCAAGACCAAAGATAAATCACCATAGCGCCGGATTTACCGATGAAGAAAGACAGGGAATTACTAATTTGATTAAAGCTGGATTTGTCGATACATTTAGATTTTTGCACCCCGGGGCGGTGAGATATACTTGGTGGAGCCATTGGGGCCACGCAAGAGAAAATAATGTGGGTTGGCGGATTGATTATTTCTTCGTGTCGGGAAATTTGAAGGCGCATTTAAAATCGGCGGAGATTTATGAAAATGTGGCCGGCTCAGACCATTGTCCGGTGTCGATCGAGCTTGACCTTGATGGAGAGAAGTGATGGATTTTTTGGAAAAAATTAACGAAAACCCCTACGCGGATCTTTATTTTAATATTCCAGAAGAGCAAAAAATCGGCACAGCTACGATAATTGGTGGTAGTGGCCAAAATTTTCGGACGGTGATTAAGACAGCGGAGTTTATCATGAGTAAATTTCCTTTGAAAGAGTTAAAGGTGGCTCTGCCGGACAGCTTGAAAGGAAAACTGCCGCCGCTCGATAATTTGATGTTTCTTAGTACTACGGATGTGGGGTCTTTTTCGGATGCTGAGGAGCTAAAGGCGGCGATAGAGGCAAACGATTTTTCGTTGATAATCGGGGATTTGTCCAAAAATACCCTTACACGTAATGCGTTTGAGGGCGCCTTTTTAAATTCCGAAAAACCCCTGATTTTGACGCGAGATAGCGTGGATCTGCTTGCTGAGATGAAGGCTGATAGAATCTTGATGCGAGAGAATCTCACGATTTTTGGCTCGATAGTCCAGTGGCAAAAGATTTTTAAGAGTGTATATTATCCTAAGATGTTGATGGCCTCACAGCCTTTAATACAAGTGGCGGAGGCGTTTCATAAGTTCACCTTGAGCTATCCCGCCCAAGTGGTGACGCTCCACGACGGGCAGGTTTTGATTTCAAAAAACGGACGTGTAGCGGTGGTGCCGCTAGCAAAATCTGGGTATTCGCCGATTATGGTTTGGAATGGGGAACTAGCCGGCAAAATTATGATACTGAATCTTTATAATCCAGACAAGTTTCTGGAAGCCACCGTGGCGGCGCTATTTTTTCGATAGTTTTTGCTCGATATCGACGGCGTCGCGCGAGATATTGTGGCGGCGTTGCGAAAGAAAGAACCAAAGAAAGAGGGAGGCTAAGACACCGATGACCGTAATGGTGATTTTAACCGCTAGTGGCCAGCTGGAGGCATAGAGAGTCCACACGGCCACGGTAAAGAGGCAGAGGAGGTAAAAATTACGGCGCGCAAGGATGAGTTTTTTGGCTTTTTTGAAATCTTTTTTGATGAGAGAGTTTTTGGTACAGTCGTCGGGATGCCCAAAAAGTTTGCCATAGACTACAAACTCTATGATAAGTCCGATAATGGTGTAAGTTAAGAAAATAATCGCGCCGGCGACAACGTCGATGCGAAAAGTGAAAAATACAATCATAGCAAACGCCAAAAGCGCATCGGCAAACATATCGTATTTGGCGGCGTATTTGCGATACCAGGGGGCTTTGCCCTTGGGGAACGGCCATTTGGTAGCACAGGTGCCATCAAAAGCATCGGTGAGCTCGGCGAGTAAGAAAATAATTAGGGCGACGCCGATTTCTACCCTTGTACAAGATAAATACAGTATGATTACCGCTAAAATGATGCGCGTAAAAGTAAGGATGTCTGCTAAATACCTCATAGTTTGATATACCTTTCTAATTTATTAATGATATTGGATACTCTGACTTCGTCGCGGTGTTTTAGCATAGCTTTTGACATTTGCTGGATTTTTTCGGGATGTTTGATTAGGTCGTTTAGAGCGGCGGCGATAGAGTCTGAATTGGGATCTTTAGTAAGAATCGACCCGGCCTTTGGCGCCACCTCCGCCATATCTGGGTCCACAAAAAGCACTGGGGTGCCGGCAGATTCGGCCTCGATCAAGGTCATAGGATAGTTATCAAAATTGTAGGAGATAAGCACGTCTAGATGACTTTTGATAATCTTGGGATAGACATCTCTAAACGATTTGACGCCGTGGAAATAAACGTTTAACTGGTATTTTTTGGCAAAATTTTTTGCCCTTTTTAAATCGTTGCCGTCACCGTAAACGTCAAGACGATATTTGCCTTGAACCTTGATGAGGGCTTTTAGAAACGGCAAGATACGCTTCTCTGCGGATACGCGTGAGTGCCAAATGATTCTTAATTCTTCGCCTGGTTTTAGAGTTTTGGGAGAGAGGTTTGTGACAAAATCTTTATCTAAAATGCCGTTTGGAAGAGTATGAAACGGTTTTTTGACACCGTAATGAATGAGCTTTTTTCTAAAATGCTCGGAAGGGGTGAGGACGAGGTCGGCAAAGTTGGCGTGGTTCACCATTATGGTCCACATTTTGGCGCTAGCGATGGTGGTAGCAAGATAATTATCTCTTTTGACTTTGGTAGGGTGGGGAAGATACCAGGAATGAAACCAGTTTAAAAGTATCGCTACGATGGTCTTGAGGCCTGCCGGTACCAGATTTTGCTCGCCGATATCTTCACGGCCGTGCATAACTTGGATGGTTTTTATTTTGAGCTTTTTACCGAGCCGTAATCCCGCGATGGAGCAGCCCGCTTCGTAATGGACGTAAAAACAATCGAAATCCTTCACCTCGGGATGCTCTTTTATAATTTGTTTCTCGACTATTCCCGGACGTCTGGCAATAGGTGAGAGGCCGCGACCGATGAAGCGGCAAGATTTGACGGGGAAAATATTTTCTTTGTTTAATTTTGCCGTTTCAGAGGCGGTTTTCAAATAGCTACTCGAAAAAACATACACAGTGTGGCCACGGTTTTCTAACTCTTCTTTTTGGGCAGAAATACTCGTAACGATACCACCCGTAAGATCTAGAAAACAATCTGAAAAAATCGCGATTTTCATAGTTTTATTATATCATTTTACTGACCGGTGAGCCAATTCCAGATACCTTCAAAGAAGGAAGGTTCGTTTGAGGGGAGCTCCTCGGAGGAGTCGTCAATATTCACGGTGCCAGAGGGGTTGTTTTCGGAGGAAGCATCCTCATAACTTGGGGAAATCTGCTCGCCCTGAACCAGTAAGCGATAGCGAGAAGTGCCAAGCGGAGTACATGTGACAAGAGTAATAAGAGGTTTGTTGGTTTGGACAATAAGAGCCTCAACGTCGGTTGGCTCGATAACCTGTTTACCGGTGACTTTATACGTATAGCGGACTGAATTGTAATTGACGTAAATCAAGTCGCCTTCTTCTAGGCGTTCGAGGCCGGAGAAGATATACTTATATGGATTGGAGCTATAGACATCGCCGGCAGAGTGGCCCGTGATGACAAAATTGCCGGCTTCACCTGGATAGGCGCTGGCGCCAGAGATACGATAATGCGCGACGCCGTGATTCATAGCGGACATCACATCAGAGAGAGCGACGTCAAAATTAATCGGCACGTCTACGTTTAGTTTGGGAATAATCAGTCGTGAGTCAGAGGAAACCGTTTGGGTGATGGTGGGGTCGAGGGCTTCGATTTCAGTAGCTGGGGCGTTGCCCGGAGAAACGTAGGCAAAGATTGGGGCAAAGATTAGCCGGTTGTACTGGAGGAATAAAATCAATAACACAACCGTAACACCAGCGATAATCGGAATAAAACGACGGCGACGACGCGTTTTTTTGGCGTTGTCGGTGGCTTTTTTTCGGATTTTCAGTTTAAGTCGCTCTCTAATACCGGCACCGTCATCGGCTGACGCTGAATTAGCGGAAGAATCAAAGGCGCTACCATTCGGGTTTAAAGAAAGACCGGAACGTTGCTCATTTCTTATGCCAATACTACCTAGAACAGAGGTGATTTCGTCTTCTTCGGCTTTTTCACGAGCGTCCTTTAAACGCTCCTTGGCAATATAATTTCTGGCAGCGTTGGAATAATATTCGCTGTAATATTTTTGATAATAATCTTGCCAAGCGGAATGATAAGTTTTCCAAGAATCAGAGTTGGTATCTGGGGCAACTGGGGCATCTTTAAAATGAGAAGTTGAAGTGCTGGGGTTATAGATTGTGCCGCTATCACTATAGATAGCCTGACGAGGAGTGGTACCCTGATTCAGGGGGCCATTTTCGGCACTCCTAGCATAGGCCGCGAGAACCTTTTGCCTCGCGATTTCTACGGCGGCTCGTCTTGTAGCATCGTCGGACGTGCTTCTATTGAAGCCATTAGAAAACTGCCCACCGGTATCTGAATCCATAAAATAATTATAGCATATTTGGCCAAAATGTGCTAAAATTATAGGAGTACGTTAGTTTGGGCGAATGGCGGAATTGGTAGACGCGGTAGACTCAAAATCTGCTAGTGGCAACACTGTGAGGGTTCAAGTCCCTCTTCGCCCACCAAATTCTTGTTATGATCCGCCATCTTGGCGATTTTTTGTGCTCGCTCGATGATAAATCGCGCTTCGCACAAAGAAATCACCAATCTGACGGATCATATTCAAGAATTACAGCCCTAAACACTACTTCGGCAAGAGAAAATACCACCTTAGCGGGTTTTATTTTCAAATTTAACGTTCATAGAGATAGTCGCGGATGAGGGAGCCGTCGCGGAAGTAGTAGAGGTATTTGTCGGAAGTGATGGTGGCGGGGAGGCGGGAAGAAACGTTGGTAGCGAGAGTGCGAGGGTTGAGGCCGTTAAAATCGTAAACGTTTAAGTTGCCATCTTTGACCGCATAAACCATACTGCCATCTAGCCAACCAAAAGTATCGGTGCCGGTGGTCCAGTCATCGAGTTTCATAGCCTCCATATCAAGCACGGCGAGTCGCCCGCCGGTAGATAGAGCGATAAAGTCACCTTCACTACCGACTTTGATTTTTGTAGGAGTAAAGGGTAGTGGAAAGACGGACTTTTCGACAAAATCGTTTTTGAGATAGAGGAAGAAGGTATCGTTTTCGACAATACCGATGTATTTATCATCATAAAATCTCGTAATAATCACTTGAGCTGGACTACTGGTAGGCTTTAACTTGGTGATTTCGGTATTGTTAAGATCGATGATGCCAATGTAATATGGACTGGTGTCGGTTTCGGTATTTACGGCAGAGAAAATCACTTCTTTTTCGTAATGATCGTACGAATTGACTTCAGGAACCAAAATGGCAGAGACTTGTTTGTTAGGAACGTCGATACGGCGAAGGCTGTTATCGGCAATACATAGCAAATTACTGGCAGAATTGTCGTAGATTTCTACGTTTTTGAGGTTGAGATTGAATTCTTTAGTGAGATTAAGGCTTGCGGCGGGGTTTTTGATATTTAAAACTAGCCAATTTGTAGTATCATCAAGAGCAATTTCTAGCAAAACGTGCTCGTTGTCCTTGGCCCATTCGGCACTCTTGATGATGCCATTAAAGAGGCCAGTGCTACCATCGGTGGAATGACTGGAAAACGGCAAAATCTCGGACAGCTCTAGGGAAGTAGGCTTGCTAGACTCGCTATCAAGATTAAAAAGTTGCCACTTGGTAGTGTTGTTTATAAGGAGCATTGTATTGCGATCGGGGCTTACCGTAGCAAAATTTGCGGAAGATTCAAAGGCGCTCTCGTGAGTGCGGTTTTTGAGGAATAAACGGGGGTAATGAAGTCGGTAGAGTAGACCTTCGTTGATATTAATAGTACGTGACCAAGAGTCGTAACCGTCTTTGGTAAGCGTAATCGTATGCTCGCCAGCGCTCAAAGTTTTTGAAGTATTGGTACGTTGAAGCCAAGAAGTAGAACTGCCATCGATTGAAATATCTGCGCCAGTGGGGACAGAATAAATCTGAGCCATACCTTGACGTTCGATGGTAAAATCTGAACCGAGCCAATACCCAGACACCACAAAAGCTAGCACCGAAACCGTAAGAATAACGGTGATAACCATAATAATTTCCGAAATAATCACTCGGCGACTTTGGCGACGCGCGCGTTTCTCCAAGTCCATAGTTATATTATAACATATTTTGTTTTTCGATTTCGCTCTTGTTTTTTTATAACAAACCTAGTATCATTAATAGTAAGCATAAGTGAGGTATAATGTCGAAAACCGAGAAAAAAACTAGGCGCGAACGTGGACTTAATATTCGCGTGGTACAAGAGCAAAAGGAAAAGAAGCCTGATGGTGTAAGGGTGAATACTAAGGCGAAAAAGACCAGCTCTAGAAAGAAGTCTACCAAAAAGGCTACTACCGATAGCGCTAAAGTGAAGGAAACTAAGAAGGTCGCTAAAAAGGCCGAGGTTGAGACTAAGAAGACAGAGGCTAAAAAAGTAGAAGTCAAGAAAGTAGAAGTTGAGAAGGCAGAAACTAAAAAGGCAGAAGTCAAGAAGACGGATACCAAAGAAGTAAAAAAGCCAGCAAAAGAACATATTGATTTTGATGATTTTGAATGGAAAAAGGAAGAGCCCGAGAAGAAAAAGCCCGAAGAAAAGAAAGAAGTTATAGCAAAGAAACCAGTTGAAAAACCTGTGAATTATTTTGAAACTTTGATGCTTCATACCGACAACAGTAAGCCTGAGCCAAAGATAATCGTTCGGGACGTGGAAAGAGAGAAACCTCTATCCTTTACTAGGTCGGGAAGAGAAACTATGATAACTCCAATAGCTCAGCCAAAAGTTCAACCAAAGCCAATTACAAGAAAGCTGCCAGAGCAACCGGCAGTAACGACCCAATCAACAAAGGCGCCGATTAAACCAACCGAAAAGCTATCTGCTAGAGAGGTCAAAGACCGAGAAATCGAGAAGGCTGTCAGTATGGCAACCAAGCTTCCGGAAACACCAAAGAAGCACGCGCGTAGGTCTAGAATATCTGGTAATTTTGGAGTGGCGAGGGCGGTACTTGCGATAGCTTGTCTTTCTACGGCGGTTTTTGCGATAGTATATTTTGTGAATTTGAACTCTTCGGATATATCTCTTAAAGTAGCAGCAATGCAATCAGGTATTGAAGCGGTGTATCCGTCATATACTCCGCGTGGTTATACTTTGGCAGATGTAACCTCTTCTAGTGGTAAGATTATTATGAAATTCAAATCGTCAGAGAATAACGGCGGTTACACGATCACAGAAGAACAAACTGATTGGAATTCTGCTGGGGTGCTTGGGAATTTTGTAAAACCGACTTTTGGCGATGATTATACAGCAATCGAAGAGCAAGGCTTGACCCTTTATACCGGTGATGGATGGGCGGCTTGGGTGAATGGTGGAATGTTCTACAAATTAACCGTAGATTCTGGTAGCCTTACCAAAAAGCAGATAAAAACCATCGCAACATCTTTATGAAATCAGCTTGAAAAATGAATCGAAAGTGAATTCCGATTCATTTTTTGTGTTATAATTTAAGATGATGAAAGTAGTTACAAGATTTGCGCCCAGTCCAACAGGGTATATCCATATAGGGAACGTACGGAGCGCAATTTATCCATATTTAATTGCCAAGCAAAATAGCGGCAAATTTATTTTGAGAATCGAAGACACAGATAGGGAACGGTACGTCGAGGGGGCGACAGATTTAATTGAGGATACCTTGAAGTGGCTAGGGTTGGAATGGGACGAAGGGCCAATTGTAGGAGGAGAGAATGGGCCGTATTTTCAGAGTGAAAGGCTTTCGATTTATCACGAGTGGGTAAAAAAGCTTATCGAAAGTGGGCGAGCCTATGCCGATCCGACACCGCCAGAAAAGTTAGACGAATATCGCAAACAGTGCGTGACAGAGAAAAGGGCGTTTTTATACCGAGATTTTCGACCGGAGAAACTTGATTTTGAGTTTAGAGAAGGAGTACCGATTAGGTTTTTGTCTGACCCAAAGCCTCGAGAATGGAATGATGCGGTGATGGGAAAGATGAGTGCCGGACCAGAGGTACAAGATGATATTGTTTTGATTAAAAAGGACGGCTATCCAACTTATAATTTTGCCCATATCGTGGATGATGCTTTGATGGGGGTAACTCACGTGATGCGGGGAGTGGAATACTTATCTTCTACGCCGAATTACTTAGCTCTCTATGAGGCGTTTGGCCTCGACGTGCCAGTACTGGTGTCATTGCCACATATTCTCGCGCCAACGGGGAATAAGAAGCTCGGCAAACGGGACGGCGCAAAATCCGTCACAGAATACCGCGAGGAT
Organism: Candidatus Saccharimonadota bacterium; assembly: GCA_017514125.1. Taxonomy (GTDB): domain Bacteria; phylum Patescibacteriota; class Saccharimonadia; order Saccharimonadales; family Saccharimonadaceae; genus Nanosyncoccus. The sequence continues at coordinate 8,267 of JAFWKW010000018.1, read as the reverse complement.
GGAGTGCTAGCCGAGGCGATGCTAAACTACCTAGCGTGTCTAGGCTGGAATGATGGGACAGAACAGGAAATTTATACTAAAGACGAATTGATTTCTAGATTTTCACTTGATAAAATTCAGAGCTCGGGAGCACGTTATGACGAGGTTAAACTGCTCTGGATGAACGGACAGTGGATTCGGAGGATTTTTAATACCCAGGGAGACAAAGCTCTATACGATAGAACTATTGGATTTTGGCCGGAAGTTGCAGAGAGCTATCCTGAAGAATACTGTTTGAAAGTACTCTCGATTATCTATGACCGGTTGAAGACCCTTTCGGATTTAAGAGAGATGACGGAATATTTCTTCAAAGACCCAGAGATTGATGTAGATATGATTAAAAACAATAAGTTTCTGAAGAAATTATCTGAAGCCGAAATAGAAGATTTATATAAAAAGGCGATTGAGAAACTATCTAGCATAGACAATTGGGATGCGGACAGTTTACAAGTTGCCCTTAACGAGCTGCTTGAAGAAACCGGCAAGAAGCCGGCAGAACTATTCTCGATGATTAGAATAGCAATCAGTTTTGCTCCCTTTAGCCCCGCCCTCAACTTAACCCTAGAAACATTAGGAAAAGATATTGCTCTAGCTAGACTTAATGCGGTTGCTAGAGCCATTTAAGAAATTCGAAAAACCTAATTTTAAACCTCCCCGTGGTAGTAAGGGAGGTTTAAAATTATGGCCTTCGGATTTTTATGAGTGATTATTCATCATCATCTTTGCGACGCTTGGCGGCTACTAGGAAGAAGATACCTGATACAGCAGCTACACCGGCGGCGGAGGCTAGAGCAATGCCAAGAGTAGAGATGTTGTCGCTCGTGGTGGTAGTAGGAGTCGTGCTGGTAACACCGGCGGCGCGGACGTAGGAACTTCTGGTGTCGCCTTTGCTAACTTGAGTGGTAGTGTCGTTTGTGCTGCCGCTGACGGAGCTAGAACCGCTACCAGTGGTGGTACGACGTGTGTAGGTGGTTTGGCCGGTAGCTGGGTTACCAGTGCCGCTATCATAGGCTGGGCTATCGGTCGGATTAGACGGTGTAGATGGGTACAGTGGATCTTCTGGGTTGGTACTGGAGTCGATGGTACCGGTTACAGCGGTGAAATAGACGGTCTGGGCGTAAGTACCGGATTTTTTAGCGGTACTGGCCTTAGCACCAAAGAATACATCTTTAGAACCTTGGCTTCCAATCGTAGATTTGAGGACTTCAATTGGTTCTGTACTGGTGGTCATTGGCAAATAGCTAGCATCGGTGCCGGCAACGGTATCCGTAAGTGAATACCCCCAAGCATTGGTTGGGAAAGTATTGGCGGTATAGGTGTCGCTATCTAAGGTCGGGATGTAAGTAGTAGCGTCAGATGAGCTATAAGCCGCGGTATTTTGTAGGTCGGTACCGTCAGCATACATAGACACAGTTACGCCGCTTTTGTCGTTCGTGAGGGCAGATACGGTGACTTTGTTTCTGAGTAAATCGCCCGCATCACCACTAGCCCACGAAGCAGGCGTAGAGATAGATACAGTAAGTGCCTCAGTTACATTGACGTTAAAATCAACGTCTTCTGTATCGGCATTTACAGATGAGCCGTTCTGTATTACTGCGACAGTCGCAATTAATAATGTTATTATAAATATGATGTTTATTTTATGTATTGACCTGACCATAAGCTCATTATAACACAAGCTTTTAAAAATGTGCTAAAATTATTATAAGAATTTTAAAAGTTGGAGTAAAAAATGAAAGCCAATAAGCCAAAATCCACAAATCCATCCCTAAAAAAATCGCAAAAATCCAAAAAATCGCCTGTGGAAAACTCACAGAAAAAAAGTTCGATGATGCTACTAAATTTTGGAATTCTTGGAATAGTTGGCGGTGGCGCAGCAATGGCGGCTGGCTTTCTCACCCCTGGGATTAGTAGTTTTAATGCGGTTTTTCCGGAAGTCCCGTCAAAAATCGCCGAAAACAATAATATATATAGTAATTTGACTGGACTTACGCTTGGGAGTGCGGAAGAATTAACGGCGCCTGCATTCTGCGTCCAGACCCCTAACGGAATGGACGGAGCGCGTCCACAAGCGGGGCTAAATGAGGCGGGAGTGGTATTTGAAGCGATTGCCGAAACTGGAATTACAAGATTTGCGGCGATCTATCAAAATCCGTCTTCGGCGATTATTGGACCGATTCGATCGCTACGTTTATATTACCTAGAGTGGGACACTCCGTTTGATTGTACGATTGTTCACGCTGGTGGAGCCCCGGATGCTCTCGCGGCAGTATCTCGCGGATACAAAGATTTAACAGAAAATTATACCTATATGTATCGAGGAACTTACGGCGCAAGACGTTGGAACAACCTCTTTACTACCTCTTCTTATCTTCTTAAAATGAACGAAGATAGAGGTTATGGTGGGTCCGAGATTAAAGGTTTCACTAGGATGACACCTGAACAATCCGCCAAATCCCGAGTGGATGAAACCGCAGCAGAAAAATTGGTAATTTATAAAGCTTCCACAGGCAAAACTTCTGAACTGAGCGCCAAAACTTCGGCTATTGCGGTGAATTTTGGCGGGATGGCGAATTTTAACGTGCGATATAATTACGATCCAGCCTATAATGTTTATCTTAGAAGTTACGCTAGTGGAACACCACACGATATTTACGAATGTCCTGCTGGAGATTTGGGAGAGAAAAACCCAGAGGATACTTGCACTCTAAAACAACTGGCACCAGCGGTAGTAGCGGTGATGATAGTACCAGAGAAGCGAGCTTCGGATAATTACCACGAAGACATTACCACTGTTGGCTCAGGCGAAGCCTACATATTTCAAAATGGAGTAGCCGTGAAGGGAACCTGGAAAAAGCCGTCGGTAGCCGAGCAGATTCGGTTTTATGATGAAAACGGGGCAGAAATAGCACTCGCACCGGGGCAGACTTTTGTGGAAGCGGTACCGGGGTACGGGTCGGTTGAATATTAGATATTTTTGTGATATAATATTTTTAGTGGCTCCTTCGTCTAGTGGTCCAGGACGTCTGGTTCTCATCCAGAAAATCGCGGGTTCGACTCCCGCAGGAGTCACCATATATTTTGACGATTTTTTATGAAACGGCTTCCGATTGTAGCTCTGATTGGTCAAACAAATGCTGGGAAATCCAGCATTTTAAATCGGATGGCACATAAAAATATCGCGATTGTAGCGCGCGAAGAGGGGACGACGAGGGATAATGTATCTGCTAAGGTTGATAATTCTTTTATTTTAGTAGATACCGCCGGGCTCAAAGACCCAACAGATGATTTTGAAGCCTCGATTCAAGACCAAATTCTGGATGCGATAGATTCTGCTGATATGATTTTGGTTGTGCTTGATTCTTCAAAATATTTCGATGACAAAGATAAAAAAATCGTCAAAGATGCGTTGAAGTCTAAAAAGCCGGTATATTTAATATTAAACAAATGCGACTTGGCCGAATCTTTACCCCTGACAGAGTTTCGGGCACTAGGGGTTGATCCAGAGAAGACTTTTTACGTGTCGGCTACCACCGGGCAAGGCATAAGGGGGCTAACTGAATCTATCTTTTTGGGATTGGGACTTGAATTTTTGAAAACGTCATACACAGGACAGCCGACAGAACCGTCCCCTTCGGGGACGAACCTGTCGGTGTCGTCTGGAATATACGTTTCCAAAAATCCAAATCAGGATATAATCCCAAAAAGACAGATTTCAGTTGCCCCCCTAAAAATCGCGCTCATTGGTAGACCAAATGTAGGGAAGTCATCGCTATTCAACACCTTGGGGAAGAAACAGCAGGCGATTGTTTCATCTCGTCAGGGGACGACGAGGGATATCAACAGAGTTTCCGTCAAGTATAAGGGACGCGAAATCGAGATTTTGGACACCGCTGGTCTTAGAAGGCCAGGAAAAAGGGAGGTGGGGATTGAAAAGTTCTCGGCAATACGAACTTTGGCCGCGATAGAGGAGGCGGATGTTTGTTGTCTTCTTGTCGATTCTACTGAGCCACACGTAAAATTGGACCAAACCTTGGCTGGACAGATCGTAGAAGCTGGCAAGGGAATCATTATGGTAGTAACGAAATCGGATTTGCTCGAAAACTCCGAGCCGACGAATTATTTTGGTGAAGAAAATGTCAAAAATCGCACGGCGGCAGATTTTCTGCTAGATCAACTAGAGAGAGATTTTGATTTTCTCCCTTACGCGCCGGTAATCTTAACTTCCTCGGAAACTGGAAAAAATGCCACACAGATTTTTGAACTAGCTCTAGAAGTAGAGGAGGCTAGACACACCGAGGTTCCAACCTCAGAGCTTAATAAGATTCTCGCAGAAGCCATTACGGAGCATATCCCGGCCGGGCTCAAAAATACCCGTCCCAAGCCCAAATATTTAGTCCAAACCGATACCTGTCCGCCTTGGTTTGTGTTACACGGACACTCTTTAGGGCTTTTACATTGGTCCTGGAAGCGGTTTTTAGAGAGAAAAATCAGAGAAAAATACCCGATGATAGGGACGCCTATTATGTTTTCGTATCGGAGTGATGATAAAGATGATAAGAGTAGTGGGCAGAAAGGCTAAAAATGAGAATTGAAATCGTAGCAAGAAAGTCCAAGACTACTGATATTAAAGTTCGCCGCAGTAGGTAATTTTGTGTTATAATAATCTTAAGGTGGGAGCCATACGACTCCCATTTTTGAGCAAAAGTGGGGTGTACCTTAACAAGGAGGTGAATAAGATGAGTATTTTTAAAGAAGATAGGCCGATTTACGTGATTGACACGAATATCCTAGTGGATTATCCAGATATTATTCCGTCTGGATGTGAAGAGGTGACTTTAGAGGAGCCCACAGTGGATCTCTCTCAAGCACACATTGTGATACCGACAGCAGTAATACGCGAGCTTTCTAGTTTTAAAAAGGAAGCGAGTGAGCGTGGCAAGGTAGCACGGAAGATTTTAAGAAGGCTCAGACCGATGTTTGAGCAGCCGAACCCTGAGCAAACTGCTCTGATGACAGGAGAACATTTTATAATGGGGGAATCTTACGATCTGAAGTCGCTAGTATTGGTCGGCGAACAGTGTTTTTCGATTCTGCCTGTACATAAGAGCTTTAAAAAATCTTTACCTTTCTCACCGTCAGATGACGATATGGATGGACAGATTATCCTGGCAACTATTGCGGTGGAGTTTATCTTCCAGGGAATACCAGTAGACGGGACAGCCGATCCTGGTGACGTCAAGAGATGGGTGCCGACAGGACGAATTAAGTTACTTACTAACGACAATGGTATGGCGATTCGGGCGAATCAGCGAGGTGTGATTACTTCGCGTTATGGATATAAGTTGCCGGCGCCGTATACGGGTAGGAGAGAAGTAATTGTACCAAAGGACCTTTTGATCTATTTTGTCAAAAATGGTGAGATTGAGCAGGATATTTGGGGACTCTATATGGGTGAAGGTGGGACGGAATTTGGATTCGTAGCCAATGAGTTTATCATTATGCGGACAGATGACGAAGACTCACCAGCAAAGGTAGATAATACGCATATGCTTAGCGATAAAAGTACAGCTTTTAGCCATATTGGGAGATACGATGCGCTCAGCAATACAATCGTGGCGTTACAGTATCTCAACTGTTTCCCGGAGCCAATTATGAATGAAGGTCAGGCGATTTATGTGGAAGCACTGATGAACCCGGAATTCTCCGCGGTAATTTGTACTGGCCCGGCTGGGTCAGGGAAGACCTATATGGCTACTGTCTATGGTTGTCGGGCTTGCGAAACCGGAGAGTATATAGGGGTAACGGTGGTACCGTGTGCGTCTCAGAGCAAAATCGGGGCTCTTCCTGGTGATTTGAATGACAAAATGGACCCGGATGTTCAGCCTTTCAAAAACGCTTTGAGAAATTACCTTCTAAAAACCGATTACAAATTAAGATCGGAATTAGAAAAAGTAAAAAAGCACGGGATGAGCTTACCGCGGCTGGATGATGATCCTGAGAAGGATAATCGTTCGATTAGCCAGAAAGTGCGCGACCAAATAAACGCGATTTGGGATGCTTGGTTTTCGAATATCCCGATTGAAAGTGCTAGAGGTAGAGACTTTTCTCACGAGCTTGCCCTCTATGACGAGTTTCAGGATCAGAATGCCACACAGGCCGACACCTTGATTAAGCGCCTCGGGATGGAAGGCAAAATCGTCATCACCGGCGACATAGAACAGGTACACGCGCCCTATCTGGACTCTGATAACAACGGTATTGTCTATGCGACACAGCTGCTCTATGACAACCCGATGGTAGCCAAGGTACACTTCACCGAAGATGAGGTGGTACGGCATCCTCTGGTCAAGATGGTAGCAGAGAGACAGCAGGCAAAAAAATCTTAATCCTCCAATAGCCCCCGCCTACTATGGCGGGGGCTAATTTTTTGTGTTATAATAGATAAACATATGAAATTAATAGTAGGGTTAGGAAATCCAGGTGCGAGATTTAACTTTTCACGGCATAATTTTGGGTTTTTGGCGCTTGATTTTTACCTAAAGCGGTATAAGGGCACTTGGAAGGAAAAACCTCACCTAGGGGCCATTTATGCTCGACTAGACGATGTTTTTTTGATAAAACCACAGGATTTTTACAATCTATCAGGGAAGGCGGTAGCAGCATATATGAAATATTACAAGATAGCGTCTTCGGATATTTTGGTGATTTGTGATAATTTTGATTTAGAATTCGGGAAGATTCGATACCGTTCCTCGGGGTCTACAGGGGGAAATAATGGGTTAAAATCGGTCGATCAGGAGCTTGGCGGGTCGGATTATCCGAGACTCCGGCTAGGGACAGAAAACACAGAACTGCGGGGAAAAATGAGTGCGACAGACTTTGTACTAGGGAAGTTCACCCCTGAGGAAAAGGCTAAATTGCCGGAAATTTTGGATGAGGTGTGCGGGAAGATTGACGAGTTTATCAGTTAAGAGCCCAGTTATTCATACCAAGAGAACGAACTTTGGCTTTGATTTCTAGGAGGGTGATACGTTGATTAAATATCTCTGGTGGGAGGTTGGACTTTTTCATAATTTCTTCGCCAGAACGGAGGCCTTCGCCAAGTGCGGTAAGGATGGCGGTTTCGACATCATTGTCGCCGATTAATCCCTGTTTTTTGGCTTTTTGATGCTTTTTGACGTAATCTTCTGGGAAAAGTAGCCTTAAAACGTCACCAGGTTCAGTGTAGGGAAGGGCGCCTTGTTTGATTAATTTGTTACACCCCTGGGAGTAAGGGTTCGTGATATTGCCGGGGACAGCAAAGACTTCTTTACCTTGTTCTAGGGCGTGCGTGGCGGTATTGAGAGAGCCGGACTTTTCGGCGGCTTCGACTACCACAACGATATCAGAGAGGCCAGAGATGATACGGTTGCGTTCTAGGAAACTATAAGTAGTAATAGGGTTGTTGTCTGGGGCGTATTCAGATATGATAGCACCATTATTTTCGACTATTTTTTTAGCCAAAGGTAAGTGTGGCTTGGGATAAATATTGTTTATAGAAGTGCCAAGCACAGCCACAGTGATGCCGCCGGCGTCTAGGCACCCCTGATGACTGATGCTATCGATACCAAAAGCCAGGCCAGAAACTACGATCACACCACGCCTCCCTAGCTCATAGGCGAGCTTGTAAGCTACCTCTTCGCCGTATCTGGTGTTGTGGCGGGAGCCAACAATAGCTACCACTGGTGGCCTCTTAGAGCCGTTTTTTGACATATTTTCGGGTAATTTTCCACGAAAATACAATGTTTTAGGCGTAAGCGCAATAGAGCCTAACACCTCTGTAAAATTGTGCTCTAGGGGTGAAATTGTATTGATTTTATTAAAAAAATCTGTAAAAAGTGTTGACATAATTCTCCTCACGTGATATAATGAATACAGTTAGGGCACAAAAAGTGCTCTATACCGCACCTAAATAAGTTATAATTTCGACTATACTTATTTAAGTATACCAGAAATTGCGTGCTTTTGAAACCCTTTCGGGCTTAGAATTTCTTTAAGGTTTTAAGTTATAAGTATTACCTCCACTTTGGAAGGGATCCACTCAAAAGCATAGCAATCCCTCTAACCGGCGGGCCCCAATTTGTGTGAGGTGGGTCGCGCTTCCGGGGTTCCACCCGGTATAGTGAGAAGCGTTAGAGGGCCAAAATAGCCTCAGGTAGTGCCCACCCATACCTGAGGCTATTTTG
>JAFWKW010000017.1 GCA_017514125.1 Candidatus Saccharimonadota bacterium | reverse complement strand
TGGCGGACACGACGAGACTCGAACTCGCGACCTCTGCCGTGACAGGGCAGCGCTCTAACCAACTGAGCTACGTGTCCATATATATAATATACTGTGTATATTATATACCATTTTTTCAAAAATCACAAGTCTAAACTGTAGGAATGGTAAAAGCGGAGGCATCGGATGGGGTACTCGGCGCAGGTTCTGATGGATTAGTGGCGGTAGGCGGCAGGCTAGAAGGAGCTGGAACTGGCATCGGTGAATTGATGTCAACCGGTGGAGCTGGTGGCGGAGGCAAAATGTCGCTCGTGGTTTGGCCGTAGTTGATCTCTGGCATATTACTGACTTCTGGAGTAGAAACTGCAGGAGCAGTAGCGGCGGCGGGATTAGGAGCGGGTGGCAAAGAACTTGCCATAGTAGAAGAATCAGTAGGAACAGAAGGAGTAGTAGGTTCTTTGAGAGCGTCGGTTAGCATTTGGCTATATTTGCTAGTGGCGTCAGCAAATTCTTCGACAGGTGCGGGTGCCGGCGCGGAATCTAGAGCTGGAGCAACTTCAGGTGTAGCAGGCTCGGTCGTGAAGTTTGTAGTAGTGTCGGGTTCTTTGCTAGCCTCAGGTTCTACACCAGACAAACTGACTTCGGTAGCTTTAAGTTCGTCTAGAAGCGCTGAATTTTCAGGTTTTTCTGGTTCGGAAGATTTTTCTGCTTCCCCGTTCTCGGTTGAAGAAGTTTCAGCCTTTGGTTCTTCTGGGGCTTTTTCTTCAGAATCAGAAGCTTCAGGTTCTTTTGGTTCCTCTTGGTTTTCTGACTCTTCGGATTTTTCTGGTTCGTCGGGTTTTTCTGACGCTTCGAGATTTTCTGGTTCTTTGGAAAGCTCTTCGGAAGGTTCCTTGGAAGCTTCCTCGCTAGATTCATCGTCCCCGTGAGAAATTTGAAGAGCAGTGCCATCCTCTGAGATGCCGCTTCCTGGTTCTTTGGTAGGTTCAAAAGAAATTGAGACGTCTTCTACGTTGTTAATAGCGGAGTTTGACTCGGCATCTTTTTTGATATGAGAATCTGAAAAAGCAAAGAATTGATTGTCCAAATCGTCTGAGATATTAGCAGCGACAAGCTGTTGATCGGCGCCCGCATCCATAAGTTTAGAGGCGGTTTGCATGGTGGAAGAAGCGGTGTTGGCGCGAGAGAAACGATCGGTGGCGGCGACAATGCCCGTAAGAAGCGCCGTGGCCTCTTCGGCGTCGATTTTGGTACCACCTTCGGCACTAAGCAGCAGATTTGCGACCATTTCAGAGATGGAGCTCGCAAATTTGTTGCTCCATTCGACTTCGCCGAATTTGCCAGGATTACCAGTAGTGATATTGACTATGGTGGAATCATGCATAATGGTACCGTATTCACGAAGGGCAGGGTCTAAATCTACACCATTAGAAACATTGAGAGTTAAAGCTAAGTCAACGTTGTATTCGCCATACGAAAAGCCAAGATCTTCAGAGACAATGCGGTCCCTGTATGGGGTAATATAGATTTTGACGTCATCGCCATCTAACTTATAACGGAGATGGTCAGCCTTGTCTTTGTCTAGAGTAATGACAAAATCTTGCATCACGTCAGCGTCTTTTTCAAAGATGTCTTCGGGTTTCAAAAATTGTAAAGCACTAGGAATATCACCAGAGTAAATCGCAATAGCGTGTTTGTTTAGACGACCCAAAAACTGTGATAAGGCGATGGCGGAGGAAAGTTCATCTACAGAAGGATCACTAGAGAGAGCAACTATGATATTACGTGAATTGGCGATTTTTTCGGCAACAGAAGCCATAACTTCGTTCGATGCCTTAACGGCTTCGGCGATTTGCTCAGGGGTCATTTCGATGGTTTCAGGCTCTTCTTCGGGTACTTCTTCAGGTTCGTTTGGGTCTTCTATAGGGGTAGGGTTAGCCGGAAGATCGGGGTCGATATAGGCGCTCGGGGTAGCATACTCAATGTCCTCTAGTGAGGGGATTTTGAGATTGGGATCAATGTCTTCCATACCGAGATTAGCGCTAGTATCTGCGCCGGTATCAGTGCTGGCGTCAGCAACGGATGGATTTACTTGGTCCGTAGTATTGTCCATAGATGTTTGGTTATCTTCTGGCATCTAAACCTTTCTTTTTTATTATATTAGCATAAGTTTTTTAAAAAAGCAACTTAAACGAGCACAATTTTACCCCTTTACTTTTTGGGATATTTGGGGTATAATAATGGGGAGTTATTAATTTTTAATCTATAGGAAATATTAGGAAAATGCCGATTATCAAATCTGCGAAGAAAGCTGCTAGACAGGCCTCGAAGCGGACCGCTCACAATGTTGAGATTAAGAAAAATATCAAAGCCGCAGTAAAAGCTTTTAAGGCAAAACCGACGGCTCAGACTCTTTCTGCTGCTCAATCCGAGTACGACAAGGCCGTAAAAAAGGATCTTCTTAAGAAAAACACTGCCGCTCGGAGGAAAGCTCAGCTTCACGCTTTTGCTAAGAGCAAAAAAGTAAAATTAGCTTAATTTTAAAAGAAATGATTCCACCAAAAGCCAGGGGGCGATTTTGGTGGATTTTAGTCTGATGTCTAGTTTACTCAAGTCTCCTAAGACTTGTTTTTCTTTGGTTCCCTGATTTTTTTGATAATCTTTGAGGGCTTGAGAAACCAGGAGGCCGGTGAATCTAATTGGGTCTTCGTCTGACTCAATCTTTTTTAGCATTTCTACGGCTTTTTTGCCATCTTTTTTAGCAACATTGAAAATATTATATACTTCCCTGAAATCAACTCTCTGTGGGAGTTTAAACTCTTTGATTTCTATCTTGTCTTTAATCTCTTTGTAGGTGGCAGTGCGCTTGTCTAGTTTGGTTTCTAGGAGGATAACGTCGTGCTTGGTGTCTAAAAACTTGGGGAGTTCTGGAAAAATGCTGGAGTTGGTGGTAAAGTCCCTTAAAAGGATTTTGCGATGAGAGTCAAAAAGAGTAGCACCCTTAAAAATGGGGGTGAGGTCTTTTATTGTAAGGTCGGCGCAGTCGATAACCTCGTAGCTTTCGCCGAGAAGCTTTTTGATTTCCTGCCCCGCTCTTACGCGGTCGTCACCCGTAAATATCCTAATCATATGCTAACCTCCTGACGGGTCCTGCCAGATTCTCTTCCCCCTTCGAATCTGTCACCCGTCAGCGGTTGGCAATTAGGACAGATATGGGTGCCGCGACCGGCAACTTTAATCTTTTCGATTTTGGCTTTGCCACAGGCTGGGCAGGGTTGGCCTTGTTTATTAAAAACCTTAGCGAATTTGTCGAGGTAGTCACCGCGGGTGCCGTCGGCTTTGACGTAATCTTTAAGCGTAGAGCCACCGGAGGCGATAGATAGATTCATAACTTTGTCTGCCATATTTAGGATTGTACCAGCATCTTTTTTGGTAAGGGTGCCGGCTTTGGTACTAGGGTGAATTTTACTTAAAAACAGCGTTTCATCGGCATAGATGTTGCCGAGTCCCGTGATAATAGTCTGGTCCAAAATGACGGCTTTGATACAAGATTTTTGATGTCTTTGGAGTTTTTCATATAACTCCTCAGGGGTCATTTGCCAGGGCTCTTTGGCTAGTTTTTTGATAAATGGGTCTTTATTTACTTCTTTTGTTGCTAAAATTTTAATAAAGCCGAATTTGCGCTGATCGTTAAAATAAATAGTGCCGTTTTCTAGTTCTAGAATTACCCTAGTTTGTTTATTGGGAAGCTCGGCTATAAAATTTTCGCTGGGGTGACCAGCGGCGTAACGTTTATTTTTTTCACCTTTATCATCGTAAATAAGTTGGCCGGTCATCCTAAGGTGAATCATAAGAGATTTTTGGTTGTCCAAATCGATTACGAGAGCTTTGCCAAAGCGACGGATTTTTGTAATGGTGGCGTCTTTTACTGTTTCGGGGTTTCCGATAAAAGATTTTTCGCAAAGGACTTTGATGTTTTTGATTTTTTGTTTGATGGTCAATTTTGACAAACCGCGTTTGATGGTTTCTACCTCTGGGAGTTCAGGCATTTTTGGACTCTCCCAGATAGTCGTTGGTAAAACTTTCACACATATCTTCTAAGAGATTATCTAGGGCCTCTTTAGTATAAAAAATGTATTCATCGTTTTTGATGCTGTCGTTTAGATCGGTGCGTTTTAATATAGCAAGAGCGTCTAGAATATCTTTTCCAGTGATATCGACGGCGTTGATCTTGGAAGCGATTTTGGCAATTCGGGTGGCGTCCTGATCTGCTAGGTCGATTACGTGGTGATAGTTGGTGTCGTAAAGCCAGAAATCGTGATGTTTGATATCACGCTGTTCGTCTTCGGTTTTTTCGCCTAGAGGGTGGCGTTTGATGCTGCGATAAAAATCATAGTTGAAAAAGCCGTCAGTGTAGAGATGAAAAAGGTAGCCGAGATAAATTGGATTTTTTTGGTCAATTTTATTTTTGTTCTCGGCGTAAAAATTAAGAGAGGATTTTTGATTGTAAGCATAGTGAGTTTCGTGATGAGGCTTGACGATGTTGGGGCTATTGATATAGCCGTTATTGATGTCCGGAATAATACAACCAACCAAAAAATCTTGACGATCTTTGTGGGTCAATTTTAACTTGTCGGCGATACGATTGCCGGCCTCTAAATGAATATTCCAGCTTGGCATAATAAAAATATGGTATGCCATTATCATACCATATTTTTGGGGTTTCGACTAGTGATAACTGTGATAGTTAGTGCGCGTAGGCGATGTTTTGCTCCATAGCCTGGACTTCGAGAGCGGCAAGACGCTCGGCGTCATCAATAGCGGAGTTTACCGAGTGCTTGACGCGGGCGGCTTCTTCGGCTTTTTTGGCGTCGTTCCAACGGTCGAGAGTGCCTACCAAGTAGCCCGTAATGCGGCGAAGGCGCTCGAATTTACCTTCATCGAAATATTCAGCGTGAGCATTGAAATATTCAGCAGCGGTTTTTTCGTCAGCATGTTTTTCGATAAGCTTAATACCGATTTCTACTAGGCAGGAAACATGCATGGTCTCGTATTGGTCAAAATCCTCTAGGGCTTCTTTGATTTCCTTTTCGGGAATTTTAGCATATTTGTTTAATGATTTTGAGAAACGCGCGAGGCTGAAATTTTCGGCGTCGTTGGGATTTTTATAAATAATTTTTTTCATTTGAACTTCCTTTTCGGGTTTAAATTTAGTGTTATAAGTATACCTAATGTTTATTATAAGCGCTATATATAGCGTAGTCAAGTACTAAAATAACACTATATGTGGAAAACTATAGCTCGCCCCAGTTGTTACCGACAGTGACATCGACGACTAATTTGATTTTGAGCTCGGGAGCGACTTGTTCCATTTCTTGTTTTAAGAGTTTACTAATTTCTTCTACATCTTTTTCGTCACATTCGATGATTAATGAATCGTGGACTTGCATAATCATATTAGCGGATTTGGGAAGTTTTTTATCGACGTTGACCATAGCGCGTTTCATAAGGTCGGCTTCGGTTCCCTGGATTGGCATATTCCCTGCAGCGCGTTCGGCGGCACTTCTAATCAAGAAATTCGGGGATTTGACGTCCGGGGTAGGACGGCGGCGGCCAAAGTAAGTCTCTACATATCCATCGGTCTTGGCCTTTTCGAGAGTCCTTTTCATTAGGTTCATAATAGGGCTTCGGAGCTTCTGGTAATTATCCATAAAGTTCTTGGCTTCGGCGTAGTTCATTTTGGTAGCCTCGGCAAGACCGTTTACGCTCATACCATAAATGATGCCAAAGTTGATAGCCTTGGCGGCGCGGCGTTGCTCTTTGGTAACCTGGTCAATTGGGATATTAAAGGCTTCCGAAGCGGTTTTGGTGTGAATGTCGATATCGTTATTGAAGTCGCTAATGAGATTTTGGTCGTTTGCTAGGACGGCGGCGAGCCTTAATTCGAACTGGGAATAATCGGCAGAAACGAGTTTTTTGCCTTTTTCTGCGATGAAACCAGTGCGGATACGTTTGCCTTCTTCGGTCCTGACGGGGATATTTTGGAGGTTGGGGTCTTTGCTACTTAATCTGCCAGTAGAGGTGACGTTTTGAGTAAAGGTGGTGTGAATTCTGTCATTTTTGTCAGCGAGGTCGGGCATAGGAATGATGTAAGTACTGAGGAGCTTAGCGGCTTCGCGATATTTGATGATTTCTGCGATGATAGGATGTTCGCTTCTTAGTTTGTCCAATTCTTTAGCACCAGTTGAGTAACCGCGCGTGGTCTTTTTGATTCCCTTGGTGGGGAGATTTAGTTTCGTGAAAAGAACTTCAGACAACTGGATGGGCGAGTTGATGTTGAATATCGTGCCGGCGAGATCGTAAATCTTTTTTTCGAGCCCTCTGAGGTTTTCTTCATATTCTTTCTTTAAATTTTTGAAGTAAGTGCGATCGATTAGCATACCTTTTTCTTCCATTTTGTAGAGAACCGGGATGAGAGGCAAGTCAAAATCTGTATATATCTTATATAGTTTGGGATATTTCTCAAATTCTTGGAGTTCGGTTTGATAGTCCATCGAGTTATTATCGCGAGCGAGAGGATTTAACAAAAAGGCAGCTTGGTTAAGATCCCAGAATTTGGCGCCGTTTAAGATTTTTGCGGCGATGGCTTTATCTTCGTGCATCAAAGATTTGATATCTTGGTTTATTATAATATTTTTATCAATTTTAATATTTATATTATTATTTATTGTTTCTTTTTTTATTTCTACATTATCATTTATTCTTCTAACAAGGGAGTTGAATTCGAGTTTTTTAAGACCTTCTATAACTCTGTTTTTATCAAAGACAAAGTCGGGGATATCCTTGAGATTGATGGGAGCGTCGAACATAATTTTGGCGAGGTTTTTGGAAAGATAGGCCGAGTCCTTCCCTGCTTCGAGTTTGGCCCTGGTGGAGCCGGTGATTTTGTCTATATTATTATATACTCCGTCTAAATCTCCGTAGTCATTTAAGAGCTTGGCGGCGGTTTTTTCGCCGATGCCGGGGACGCCGGGGATATTGTCTGAAGAGTCGCCTTTTAAGGCTTTTAAATCTAGGAATTGGGATTTTTTGATGCCGTATTTGTCTTCGATTTCCTTAACATCAATTTTTTCGATATTAGAAAAGCCTTTTAAAATGCGCCACATATGGGTATTTTCGTCTACGATTTGGAGCATATCGAGATCGGATGAGATGATGTAGGTTTCCCAGTCGCCTGCTTCGTCCGCTTGTTCTGAGAGAGTGCCGATAATGTCGTCGGCTTCGTAATTATCTAGCTCTATCAGGCTCCAGCCGAGGTCTTTTATCAGTTCCTTCAAAAGGGGGATTTGGGCGTAAAAATCTTCGCCGGGTTTAATCCGGCCAGCCTTGTAATCTTGATATAGAGCTTTTCTTTTGGCTGTGGAGGTTTTGGAATCCCAAGCGACTACTACTTTGGTAGGATTTAGTTTTTTGACAATTTCCATAGAGATAGCAGCAAAGCCATAGACGCCACCAGTTGGCGTGCCGTCTGGGAGGCTCAAGGCCCCCATAGCATAATATCCACGGTAAAAGACGGATTTTCCATCGATCAAAACTAAACGGTTCATATCTATAGTATATCATATGTCAGATAGGAAGGATTTTTTATCCATCTTTCGTGTTTTACACACATCACCACCTTGATACATTAGTGGATATAAAAAGACTAGACTTTAGGAGGCCTGGATACAGCGGATGGAGAGTCCATCAAAACGGCTGCCGTCGTTTTTGGTATATAAGTTACTATCGTAGTAATTCAGGTAATACCGCCTCGCACCATTATATATTGTAGAATCCCACCAGTACCCGTGCTTAGCTTCATTATATAGTATATGATTACCGTAATATCCGCCCAATAGTGGAGAAAACCTGAAGACATAAACTGCGCTACCATCATTTGGCCCTATACTCCGAGTTTGTTCATCGCTTGGCAATATCCAGCCTTTGGGGCAGATGAG
>JAFWKW010000016.1 GCA_017514125.1 Candidatus Saccharimonadota bacterium | reverse complement strand
CCTCTTTCTGAAACGGATGAATTTCGCAAAAAATTTGCCAAAAAACCTCTCAAAGAAGACCCAATTACATTTGAAACATTGAAATATTGGTTTAAGATTCATGGATATCTATAAGACTACAGATGAGGACTTTCGCGAGGAGGAGTTTTTTGCTGATCGGGAGGAGATTAGTGATGAGTTTGAACTTGTTATTACGGACCTGAGGCAGGGGGTGAAAAATCCGGATCGGGTGAATGTGTTTGTGAATAATCAGTTTTCTTTTTCGCTGGATGTTTCGCAAGTGGTGGATCTCGGGGTGAAAAAGGGTTTGACGATTTCTCCCGAGCAATTGGAGGAGTTTAAAAAAGCGTCGGAGTTTGGGAAACTTTATCAAAGGACGCTGGAATGGGTTTTGACGCGACCGCATTCTGAAAGAGAAACACGAGATTATTTATATAAAAAGATTTATGATAAAAAATTAGACAAAAGTTATATTGATAGGATTATTGAAAAGCTGGAATTTAAAGGGTATGTGGATGATCGGAAATTTGCGGAGTATTATGTGGAAAATCGGTTCGTGAAGAAGGGGGTGAGCCGGAGACGACTTGAGATGGAATTAATGAAAAAAGGGGTGTCTTCTGATATAATTTCGGAGGTGTTTGATGATGGGGGCAGAGATGAAAAGGAAGAGATCCTAAAGATGATAAAAAGGAAGCGTTCAAAATATGACACAGATGAAAAACTGATTTCGTATTTGGTGCGGCAAGGATTTTCTTATAGTTTGGTGCGGGAAGTGGTGGAATCGTCTTCAATCTCGGCGGATGAATGAGCTGGTTCGGTCTTTCTGAAAGGATTGACGAAATTTGGGACAAAATCTTCTTTTGTGGCGCGCTCTCTTATTACTTTTTCTTCGTCTCTTACGATGATTTTGTAGTCGGTAATTTCGACAATTTCGGCGCGGGGTATGGTGAGTTCGGGGTCAAGGAAACTTTTGATGGTGGGGCGCTTGACGATGATTTGCTGGACACTGAAATTGTCCTCGGTGACAGTGAAATCGGTAACTTTGCCTAGTTTGGAGCCCTTTCTGGTTTCGACTTTGAGGCCGATGGGGCTAAAATTAAGAGCGAGGACCTTTTCGATTTTGACGACATCTCCTTCGGAAATTAGTTCGTCGGCAGAATCGATGACAAGACCAAATTTGGAGTATTCGCGGACACTTCTGGCATCTAGGATATTACCACCTTCACTGTTTGTGGCACCGTAAATGCGAAAAGCGATGATTTTGAGAGAATCGGGATCGACGATGGTACTCGCGATGCTGCCGATAGGACCAGAATCTTGGACGCTTAAGATAGGTAAGTTTAGAAGTTTTGAATTCTGGACTAGCATGCTCTAATTATAGCACAAAATGAGCAAAATAAACATATACATATTGACAATTTGGCTAATCTGTGATATAATTAGAGATGGAACTATAAATTAGCACCTTTAAAAACGGGGGTAATGAGAATTGGGTAATGTAGGTAAGGAAAATGGAATTTTGCAGTATGAGTTTGACCAGTATGCCTTGGAGTGTAAGTCGGCGCTTGACCTTGCGATGGTTAGAATCGAAAATGCTCGGAGGATGATTGTGGCGGACCCATCAATGCATGATCCGTTTGACCGTATCGAAGGCAGAATCAAGACCTTTGATAGTATGGTAAAGAAGTGCAACCGGAAAAAATATCCTCTTGATATCGAGGGGATAAAGGAGAATATCAAAGACGTTGCTGGGATTAGAATTATCACGATTTTTCGTGACGAGATATACCAGGTAGCAGATTTGATTGCCAAAATTCCTGGGATGAATGTAGTTTCTAGAGAAGACTATATTAAAAATCCCAAGAAAAATGGGTACTCTTCCTTACATCTAGATGTTCGCGTAGAGATTTATTCGCCGGGTGAAGGCAGTAAACTTGTACCTATTGAGATACAGATTCGCGATAAATCTATGAACATGTGGGCGAGCGTGGAACATGTTGTTAAATATAAGAAAAACAATCATGATCCACAAGCGGAAGATTACTTCAAGCAGATGGCAGAGATTCTGTTAAAATTTGATGAAATGGCGATACGACTTCGTGATTATGGTGAAGTAGCAAATGCTAATGAATCTTCTGTTAAAACAGGTAGCCTTACGAAGGTTGCAACAATTCTCTAAAAAAATAGCCTCGGTAGTTTGACGCCGAGGCTTTTTATTTGACTATTTCCGGAGGCCAAGCTTTTGGACGGTTTTCTTGTATAGCTCAAAATCGGTTTCTTCGAGGTATTTTAGCAACTTTTTGCGTTTGCCTACCATTTGAATTAAGCCTCTTTTGGCCATAAAGTCATGTTTGTTATTCTTGACGTGCTCGGTAACTTCTTTAATACGAGCTGTCAGAATAGCCACTTGAACTTCAGGAGAACCAACATCGTCTTTATTTCTAGCGACGCTGGCAATAGCCTTGTCTTTATTCTCTTTTGTTATCATAGTGCCTCTATTATAGCACAAAAATATGGTATAATCAAGGGGTGGAAGATGCTAATTCTGAAAATAGAGTGATTCTTATCGACAAGCCGGCGGGGATGACGTCGTTTGGGGTGGTGGCGAGAGTACGGCGGGCTTTGAAGGATGAGTTTGGACACAAAGTGAAGGTGGGGCATACCGGGACGCTTGATCCGTTTGCGACGGGGCTTCTCATTTTGCTCTCTGGCCGATTTACGAAAAAATCTAATGAATTTTTGAAACTTGATAAGGTATATGAAACTACTATTAAATTGGGGTATATATCTACTACTGGTGATGTTGAGGGGGAGATTTCTCGCTATTCAGTTTCGGAGCCGCGTCGAAAACCCCTGTCGCCACAGGGGTTTTCGCGCTTCGGTTCGCGCTGCCGCGCTGCGCAATCTCCTCAACTGAACAGCGTGAAATCTATCATCTCCACATTTGTTGGGGAGATTGAACAGACGCCGTCGAAGTTTAGTGCGATTAAGATTAACGGGCAGCGGGCGTATAAGTTGGCGAGGAAGGGGGCGGAGTTTGAAGTGCCGAGTCGGAAAGTGACCATATATAATATAGAGATTTTGGAGTATGAATATCCGATTCTTAAACTAAGGTGCCACGTGTCGTCCGGGACGTATATTAGGACTTTGGCGGAGGATATTGGTGAAAAACTTGGGGTGGGAGCGTATTGCGAGAGTTTGAGGCGGCTGAAAATTGGCGACTACGACGTGAAGGATGCCGAAAAACTTGATTTGTGATATAATAGAGAGAGAATATTAATAATGAGGAAGACGACAGAGATGAGATAGGGGGTTCGTCTCTGATGTTTTCCTCCAAAGAAAGGATTTTTTATGGAAATAATAAACCCTAATGGCAAGAAGACGATGCACGTGTCGTGCGATTGGCTGGGGCGGAAGCTTACTATTGAGGTGAATAGAGTGGGGTTTCGGACGACTTCTTCGGTACTCGTGACCTATGGGGAAACTGTGGTACTAGGGAGTGTGGTAGTGGGGACGAAACCGGTAGTACAGGATTTCTTCCCACTTTCGATTGACTACGAAGAGAAATTTTATGCGGCGGGGAAAATTTCCGCATCGAGGTTTATTAAGAGAGAGGGTAAGCCGGCGGATGAAGCAGTGTTAGTGGGGCGTCTGATCGACCGGCCGATTCGTCCACTTTTCCCGAAGGGGTATCGTCAGGAAATTCAGGTGGTATGTACGGTGCTGTCGATGGATCCTTCGTTTAGGCCAGATTGCGTGGCGATGATTGCGGCGTCTTCGGCTCTCATGAACGCGGGTGTGCCGTTTGATGGGCCGATTGCGGGGATTCGGATTGGTAGAATTGGTGGGGAGTTTAAAGGATTTCTCTCCCCGGAAGAAAGAGATCAGTCGCCGCTTGATCTTGTAGTAGCTTGTAAAGACGGTAAGGTGGTAATGGTGGAAGCGGGGGCAAAGGAAGTGCCAGAAGATACGATTATCGAGGCGATGCACTGGGCGGTGAAAGAAGTTCAGCCGGTTTTGGATCTTCAGAGAGAATTAGCTAAACAAGTAGCAGCACCAGAAAAAGAATATGAACTGGTTTTGCCGTCTGAAGAAGTGATTGAAGAAGTGGCCAAATGGACGGAAGGTAAATTTGGGTCGAAAATTCGTGGCAATGTGATGGAACGAGCGCAAATGCTTGATGATATGAAATATGCGATGCACGATGAATTTGCGCTGTCTAAAGGTGAGGGCGAAACTGATAATGAGAAGGTGAAATGGTACGATGAGAATTTGCGCGATGTGTACGATCAGGCGTTTGAGCTGGCTGTACACAAAGAAGTAAGGCGAGGGATTTTGGAAGAAGGCGTGCGTCCGGATGGGCGAAAATTGACTGAGGTCCGTCCGCTTTCATCGCAAGTGGGGATTTTGCCTCGGGTACACGGCTCCTCGCTCTTTACCCGTGGGGTGACTCAGGCGATGAATATCGTGACTCTCGCTCCTCTTTCTTATTCTCAGGAAGTAGATACGATGGAGGTGACGGACGGCAAGAGGCGCTATATGCATCATTACAATGCGCCGTCCTATACAGTAGGTGAGCCGGGTAGGCTTGGGTCACCTGGGCGTCGTGAAATCGGGCACGGTTACCTCGCGGAGAGGGCACTTTTGCCGGTTCTTCCGAGCGAAGAAGATTTTCCTTATGCTATCCGTTCGGTGACTGAAATTATGTCGCAGAATGGTTCGACTTCGATGGTGGCGACTTGTTCTTCTTGTATGGCGTTGATGGATGCAGGTGTACCTCTGAAGCGTCCAGTATCGGGCGTGGCGATGGGGCTAATGGTAGATGTGCCGAAGGGCCAGCCGATTGAGGCGTCGGATATCGATAAGGCGTATGTACTCACCGATCTGATGGACGCAGAAGATTTTGCTGGTGATATGGACTTTAAAGTGACTGGTACGACGGAAGGTATTACCGCTCTCCAAATGGATATGAAGGTACACGGGCTGCCCGTGGAAATTCTAGAAAAGGCAATTAAACAAAGCCACGATGGCCGGATGTTTATTCTTGATCATATTCTTGAAGTGATTAAGGAGCCACGCGAGAAGATTTCGGATTATGCGCCGAGGATTGAGAAAGTGAAGATTTCGAAGGACAAAATCGGTGCGGTGATTGGTAAAGGCGGGGAAATGATTAATAAGATTACTTCGGAAACCGGTGCGGGGGTGGATATTTCGGAAGATGGCCTCGTGACAATTTCGGGTACGGATGCGAAGTCGATTGAAATGGCGGTAAAGTGGGTTCGTGATCTTACTGAGGAACCGGAAGTTGGTAAGATTTATGATGGTACGGTAGTAACGATTAAAGATTTTGGGGCGTTTGTAAATATCTTGCCGGGAATTGATGGAATGCTACATATTTCGCAGATTGTGGAAGGCAAAAGGCTCAAATCGGTAGAAGAAGTGCTTCATGTGGGCGATACTGTTCGTGTGAGATTGGTGGCGATTGAGAAGGGGAAACTGTCGCTTTCGATGATAGGAGTTAAGTAAACGTTTCTCTTAAAAAGAAAAGTTTAGCAAAAGAAATTATTTCGAAATTAAAATCAGGCGTATGTCCTGATTTTAATTTTGTTTTTGGCATAAGTGAGGGGTAGGGGGTCGATTTTCGGAACATGGTGTGCTAGGGTAAATGATACGGGGTTGACACTTTAAAAACTTGCGGGGAGAAAGGAGGCGGTCTATGGGCTTAGAGATAAACCTTTTATTTGGATTATTCCATATAAAAATTATCTGCTCTAGAAAGAGCAGATAACATAGTTCCTTAATCTTATTCTACCGTACACTAATTAATTAGTCAACCCCGGTTTTGAAGTTTGGTAAAAACGTTGTATAATATATATAATATATGGAAAAGATTCGGAATTTTTGTATTATCGCGCATATCGATCACGGAAAGTCTACGATTGCTGATAGGATGATGGAGATTACGGGGACGGTGAGTAAGCGTGAGATGAAATCGCAGCTTTTAGATTCGATGGAGCTGGAACGGGAAAAGGGGATTACGATTAAGCTTGCGCCGGTGACGATGGAATGGAAGGGTTATACGCTGAATTTAATTGACACGCCGGGGCACGTGGACTTTTCTTATGAAGTTTCTCGGTCTTTACAGGCGGTGGAAACGGCGGTTCTGGTGGTAGATGCGACACAAGGGATTCAGGCGCAGACTCTCGCCAATGTGTATCTTGCTTTAGAACAAGATCTTACGATTATTCCGGTGATTAATAAAATTGATTTGCCGGCGGCGGATGTGGAAGGGGTGGCGAAGCAAATTATAAATCTTTTGGGTTGCTCGCGTGATGAAATTATTGAGGTTTCTGGTAAAACTGGATACAATGTTGATAAAATTTTGGATGCGGTGGTGGCCAGTAGCTCCTCTTCGGACACGTTTCCTCGCGCCCGTCTTCACGGGGCTCGGTCACTTCTCGTGGCCTCAGATGGGGCCACAAATTCCTCAGAGGAGCTACCTAGTCACCACTATACCAGAGCTCTGATATTTGACTCATATTTTGATGATTATCGGGGGGTGGTGCTGTATGTGAGGGTGTTTGAGGGGGAAATTGATAAGAATGCGGAGATTTTGATGATGGCGGCGGAGACGAAAGGGCTGGCGCTAGAAGTAGGGGTATTGACACCCAAAATGACACCGCGGGAATCTCTCAAGGCGGGAGAAATTGGGTATATTGTGACGAATCTCAAAACTACGCGGGAGGCGAAAGTGGGTGATACGGTAACTTTGGTAAAAAATCCGGCTGTCCAGCCTTTGCCAGGATACAAAAACGTGTTGCCGTTTGTGTATGCGGGGTTTTTTCCGGTGTCTAATGATCAGTATAAAGATTTGAAAGAGGCGATTGAGAAACTGTCTTTGTCTGATTCGGCATTACAATTTGCGCCAGAGAATTCGCCGGTTCTGGGATTTGGCCTTAGGATTGGATTTCTTGGGCTTCTGCATATGGACATTATTAAAGAACGTTTGGAACGAGAGTTTGGGCTAGACCTCATCATTACAAACCCATCCACAAATTATGAGGTTTTATTGAATACTGGCGAGTTAATTGAAATTAAATCCGCAAGCGATTTACCGGATATGACGGAGATTGCGGAGATTCGGGAGCCATGGGTGAAGGGTGAAATCATTGTGCCGCGAGAGATGATTGGGAATGTGCTGAATTTGATAAACGAAAAACGTGGACATCAGACGAATTTGTCTTACATTGAAGAGCGGGCGGTAATTGATTTTGAGGCGCCGATGGCGAATTTGCTTACGGATTTTTACGATCAATTGAAGTCGGCGACTTCTGGATATGCGTCGTTTAATTATGAGCTAAACGGGTATCGGGCGGAAGATTTGGTGCGGATTGATTTTCTCGTGGCGGGAGAGAGAATGGATGCTTTGTCTGTGATGGCGCATCGAACGGAAGCGGATGCGATTGGGCGAGAAGTGACTAAGAAACTCAAGGAAGTAATTCCGCGGCAAAACTTTGAGGTGGCGCTTCAAGCGGCGATTGGGGCTAGAATTATTGCGCGAGAAACAATTGGGGCGTATAGAAAAGATGTGTTAGTCAAAATTCATACTGGGGATCGCGATAGGAAGGCGAAGTTACTCGAAAAGCAGAAACGGGGGAAGGCGAGGATGAAGCGGTTTGGGAAAATTGATATTCCGCCGGAGGCGTTTACGGTGATGTTAAGACGTAATTAGAATTGAAACAACAAAATACCCTGATTTTACTTGGCAATGTCCAGCCTTTGGGGCAGATAAAAAACGCGGCACCAGCGAGGGTGAGTGCTATGGATGGGCTAACGCTAGTACTGGAACTGGCGGTGGAGCAGGATATGTAAATTCTTGTATCCATAGTGGTTCTAACGACTACAGTGGCGGAGATACGGTATGGTACAACTACGCAGCGGCTACTGCTGAAACTATAAAAAATCTCAATAGTACAGAGTCTTATAGTAATTGGAATATTGCTACGGAAAGTATCTGCCCAAAAGGTTGGACATTACCAACTACGATGCAGATAAACGCTCTTGGCGGAGAAAACCCTGGTAGTAGTGCTTATGTTGACGATTTTTCTCCAGTTCTAGGCGGTGGTTATGGTAATGGTGTGTTGGCTAACGAATCTACATACGGGTACTGGTGGGGTTCTACAGCGTATAGCGGTGCAGCTCGGTATCGCTTAGATTATAATAGTAGTAGCTTATACACCGATAGTGGCCTCCGCCGCAGTAGCGCCTACATCCGCTGTGTTAGTGAGGAAAAGGATGTATCAGACTTAACCTATATGCAGGATATGACAGCAAAGGTAGCAGCCGATACGCCTGAGGGTATGACGGCCAGCCTCACGGACCGCAGGG